>JBDSEA010000210.1:0-41177 GCA_039920305.1 Chitinophagales bacterium | reverse complement strand
ATCCTGCTGATCCCAGGGCAGAGGAATGTTTATATATGAATGCAAGATGTTATTATGAGGTTTCGCCCAATTACATGCTTGAGCAGAGTTATACCGAGCAGTGCCTTGAGTCTATACAGCTCTTTGTCAACACCTACCCTGACAGCAAATACATCAATGATGCAAACATCATGCTGGATGATTGCCGTGTAAAGCTTGAGGAGAAAGCATACTACAGTGCAGACCTCTATTACAGGATGGGCACTTATAATGCTGCAGCATCTGCCTTCGAAAATTTATTGCGTGACTATCCGGGTAGCAAGGATGCTGAGCTCGCCATGTACATGAAAGTAAAATCGAGCTATCTTTACGCCCTCAACAGCATTCCTGGTAAGCAGCCTCAGCGTTTTCAAATCGCAATCAGCGCTTATAAAGACTTCATCAAACGATACAGCAAAAGTCAATTTCTGAATGAGGCAGAAAATATTTACGAAGCATCATTAAAAAACCTTAATAAATTAAAAACGAATGAACAAGAACAAGAATAATGGTAACCTGTCACCCATTCTCGAAACACAAAACCTCGCTGACCTGCAAGCCAAAGCGGGAAATCTCTATGAGGCGATTGCGGTGATTTCTAAAAGGGCCAACCAGATATCTGCCCAGATAAAGGAAGAGCTGCATGGCAAGCTTGAAGAATTTGCGGTTACTTCTGATAATTTAGAGGAGATACATGAGAACCGTGAGCAAATAGAGATTTCCAAGGCATACGAGCGGCTTCCCAATCCTTCCCTTCAGGCAACTGAAGAATTTTTAGAAGGCAAGATCTATTTCCGCAATCCTGCAAAAGAGACCGAATCAGAATAGAGTTCCTTAATCAAAAAGTGAGAGCGCTGGAAATTCCCTGCGCTTTTGTTTTTTTACGTATAAGCATGGATGGGAGTTTTAATATTTCTGAAATATGTCAAAGCGAGATTCTTCGACAAGAAATATTATTTCTGAATTCCTGTAAAAATCTGTTTTAAGATTGCTTTTTTCCTTCATTGCTTTTTCCCATTAAATTACAAAGCTTGTAAAGCAACCTTGCGCCAACATTAGCATCCCACCCATCCTTAGCCGGACAAATCTCATTCAGGTCAGCTCCAATGATCAATCTTCCAGAATCAACCACATTTTTGATGAGATAAACTGCCTGCTCATATTCTAATCCTCCCGGAACAGGAGTACCGGTATGAGGGCAAAGCTTAGGATCAAGGCCGTCAATATCAAAGCTTATATAAACTTCCCCGGGCAATTCGCTCACAATGGAATCACAAATTATTTTCCAGGAGGTTTCTTCAATCATTTTTCTTTTCATATCAGCATCGAAAAATGCTTTTACCCGGCCATTGGAGTGGTGTATCACATCCATTTCCTCATGGCAGTAATCGCGAGCTCCTACCTGTACCAGTTTTTGAACCTGTGAAATTTTTAATGCATTGAACATGATGGAAGCGTGGGAGAATTCAAAACCCTCATAAGTATTTCTCAAATCGCAGTGTGCATCTATCTGCAGGATTCCGAATGAGGGATGGTGTTGTGAAAGAGCTTCAATAAAACCAAGTGGAGTGCTGTGATCACCGCCAAGCAATACAGGCAGCTTTTGCTTGCTGATCACGGCAAGCATTTTCTGCTTCACCCAATTCTTCAGTGATTTGCCTGCTGCATTTATTTCATTCCGCATGTTAATTGCTTCATTTATCCCGGATGCACCCGCTTCATACAATTTCAAATATTTCTCAGCTTTTTTCCGCAGCGATTTGCTTTGCTTGAGAATAACTTTATCAGATTTCTTCATGAAAATGCCCCGCTTCCATGCCTCTCCAACATCCGCATCGAACAAATCCACTTGCTTTGAAGCTTCCATTACAGCCTCCGGAGCCCGCGATGTTCCGGTATTAAAGGATACTGTTACCTCCCATGGAACCGGCAATACAATGATGTCTGATTCTTTTTCATCGAAAGGAAGTCCGAATAAATTACTCCCTGTTGCTAAGCCGTTTGGATTAAAATATTTGATTTTTTCTTCTTTGGTTTTCATGCAGGTTATTGTGAGGTTGGCAAATGTAGCGATTGAAATCAGCCCTCGGGTTACTTCTGTTGCAGTACTTCATAAATGAATCTGACTCTGAGAGTTCTTATCCTCAATTTTACTTTCCTTGATGTAACTTTGTGCCTCTTTCGGGATTCCATGAAAAAGATTCACATTGTAGGGCTGATCTTCATTGCGTTTGCAATCGGCGCCATTATCACACTTGCCAGTGATTATAGCCAGTATGAAACATTTTCGGGAGCAAAAGGTGAAACCAAGAAGGATTTTGAAGTAGTTGGATTTCTCAGTAAGTCGAAGGAAATGTATTATGATCCTCAAAAGGATCCCAACTATTTTACATTTTATATGAAGGACAAGGACAGTGTGGAATGCAAAGTGATTTTATTTAACAGCATGCCCCAGGATTTTCAGAGAAGCGAACAGATTGTTGTGACAGGCAGAATGAGAGGGGATGATTTTGAGGCTCAGAAAATCCTGATGAAATGCCCGTCAAAATATAAGCAGGATGAGGTGGTTCTTTCAAAACCGCAAGCTAAAAGTTAATGGATATTCAGTTTGAGGGTGAACACCTTCTCGCCGGCCAGATAGGCCACCTGGCGATTTACACTGCATTTACTTTTTCTATCCTGGCGGCTGCCGGTTTTTTTATTTCTTCGTTTACGAAAGATACTGAAGGCCAAAGATCATGGAGGCACTTTGCACGTGCTGCATTTTTTATACATGGTGCCGGTGTAATAGCAATCATTGCTACACTGTATATCATTATCCAGAACCACTGGTTTGAATATTACTATGCCTGGGAGCATTCAAGTCTTTCCTTGCCGCTGAATTATTTGCTTGCTTGTTTTTGGGAAGGGCAGGAGGGAAGCTTTTTGCTTTGGATGTTTTGGAATCTGATACTGGGTACCGCGGTAATTTTTATTGTCAGGGAGAGCCAGTCACGGGTGCTTAGTGTTTTCAGTGTGGTGCAGGTTTTTCTTGCCTCCATGCTGCTTGGCCTTTATTTTTTCGAATATAAAATCGGGAGTAACCCGTTTGCGCTGCTTCGTGATGAAATGCAGAATGCTCCCATCTTTCAGCGGGCTGATTATCTCAGCTTTATACAGGATGGTAATGGCCTCAATCCGTTGCTTCAGAATTACTGGATGGTCATTCATCCACCGGTTTTATTCTTAGGAGTCGCTTCTACTCTGATCCCGTTCTCATTTGCCATGAGTGGCCTGATGAACCGAGATTTCAGCAGCTGGACAAGATCGGTTTTGCCTTGGTCACTTTTCTCCTGTGCTGTTCTTGGAACCGGCATTATGATGGGTGGGGCGTGGGCATATGAGTCATTGACTTTCGGTGGTTACTGGGCCTGGGATCCGGTTGAGAATGCATCCCTGGTTCCATGGCTGATATTGATTGCCGGTGTTCATACCAACCTGGTTTTTAATAAGACAGGCCGGGCTCTCCGTACCACATATATTTTTTATTTTCTTTCATTTATCCTTGTTCTCTACTCTACGTTTTTAACGCGAAGCGGTATACTCGGCGACACCTCCGTACATGCCTTTACAGATCTTGGAATGAGCGGTCAGTTACTGATCTATATGGCTTCCCTTTCCATTCCGGCCATGGTGATGCTGGTAATTTTCTGGAAAAAGATACCAAGTGTGAGGCAGGATGAGAATATCTGGTCGAGGGAATTCTGGGTGTTCATTGGCTCCCTGGTATTCCTGATATCTGCCATACAGATAACTTTTACCACCTCAATTCCTGTCTGGAATAAAATATTCGGGACTAACTGGGCGCCACCGGTTGACAATGTTTCTCACTATAATATCTTTCAGATCCCGGTTGCCGTTGCGATTCTGCTTCTTTCCGCCTCTGCACTCTATCTGAAGTTCAAAAATTCTGATCTTAAAACCTTCCGGGATAGAATGGTAGTGAATGCCATCCTTGCTTTATTGGTAACTATTATAAGCGCATACTTTGGTGAAATTACCGCACCTGAAAACATTGCATTGTTATTCGCTGCCATCTTTGGAGTGATTGCCAATCTCTCATATATTACCATTGTGCTCAGAGGTAAATTCATCCTTTCTGGTGCAGCAGTGGCTCACTTTGGTTTTGCATTGATGCTGCTGGGCATTTTAATTTCTTCTGCAAGGAAGGATACTATTTCTTATAATAACATGAAGATAAATTATGGTAAGGAATTTACTGCTGAACAGCAGAAAACAAATTTATTGCTTTATAAAAATGCTCCTGTACAACTGCGCGAATACACTGTAACTTACATAGGTGACTCTGCAGCTCCTCCGAATTATTACTATAAAGTTATTTATGAAATATTTGATTCTTCTACCGGAAAGCTGAAGGATAAATTCACACTGTTGCCCAACGCACAGATTAATCCAAAAATGGGATTAATTGCGAGTCCGGATACAAGGCATTACTGGTCAAGAGATTTATACACTCATGTAACTTCAGTTCCTGACAAGTCAAAGACTGAGATTAAAGCAGAGCCGAAGTTTTCAGATCACACCATGAAAATCGGTGACACCGTTTTTACTACAAACAGCTATGCAATTCTTGAAGACCTGCACCGGATAACAGAATCAGAAAAAGTAAAGATAGAAGCGAATGACCTTGCCGTTCAGGCAGATTTGATGGTGAAAACTTTGGATGGAGTTATTTATGAGGTTAAACCTGTTTATTATATCCGTGATTACCGGGGATATTTTTATGATGATATGCTGACTGAGCTTGGTCTTACATTTCGTGTAACTCAGATTATACCTGATTCCCACGCAATTGTACTTTCAATAGCAGAGCAAAAACCTGAAAAGGATTTTATAGTGCTGACGGCAATTGTATTTCCATTCATCAATTTTGTGTGGCTTGGAGCACTCATTACTGTTGCGGGCTTCCTGATCAGTATGGTAAGGTTGTGGCAGAAGAAGAAGGTGGTTAAGAAGAAAGCTGAACTGGTTAGCCAGTCATAACATTTGTAGCCAGGAATCATTATCAAAAGCATCACCCGGCACTATTAAACCTTATAAAAAACAGGTAGTCTGATCTGTTATTCACTATTCCCTTATACAATTCACTTAATGAGCAATTATAAAATCGCGATTCTCGGGGCCGGTAATGTAGGATATCATTTTGCCTGGCATTTGCACAATTCAGGCCACCAGATTGTACAGATATTCAGCAGGCATCTGCCCTCAGCAAAGTTCATCGGCAACCTCATGGATATCCCATGCACCACCACCGTTTCGGAAATAACCGGTGAAGCTGAGATTTACCTGATTTGTGTGAATGATGATTCAATAGGCGAAGTGTCAGCCCAATTGCAGTTAGGTGATAAGATTGTTGCGCACACTTCCGGAGCAGTACCGATGAAAATTCTACAGGGTGTAAGTTCCAACTACGGGATTTTTTTCCCGCTTCTAACGCTGTCAAGAAATATTTCGGTCGATTTCTCGGTAATGCCTATATGCCTTAATGGAGCCAACGTTCATACTACAAATATCCTTACTGATCTTGCCGGCACCCTCACAAAAAAAATTGTGGTAGTGGATGATGAAAAAAGACTTGCGATTCACATTGCAGCGGTGTTTGCGAATAATTTTACAAATTATCTTTATTCAGTTTCCCAGATAATTCTGGAGAAAGCAGGATTGTCATTTGAAATTCTAAAGCCATTAATCAATGAAACAGTACGCAAAATTCAAAATCATGATCCGCTGAATGTACAGACAGGTCCGGCAATTCGGAATGATGATCACACCATTGAACGCCACCTGGAATACCTGAATCAGGATGGAAAGTTTTCCGAGGTATATAAGATTCTTACTGCTAATATTCAGGAGCTTCAGGCTCATTAATAATTCAGATATTTCAAATATTTTACGGCTCTGAATTGAAGGATCGCCCGGATCATCAATACCCTTCTGCTATCTTTGTTTGGTTTAAAATAAATAATGTTCACAATTCATTTCAAGTTTGAAGAGAAGGAAAAGCAGCCCGTTTCACTTTCTGCTGACGGCGGTGATACAATTCTTGAAGTTGCTTTGAAAAACGATATTGTCATTCACCACAATTGCGGGGGGGTATGCGCATGCAGCACCTGCCATATTTATCTCGAGAAAGGAGATGAGTATGTTGAGCCCATTTCTGATAAGGAAGAAGATTTTGTTGATCGTGCGAGGGTGCCGAAACTCACCTCACGATTATCCTGTCAATGTTTGCTAAATGGTGACAGTGGAGAGGTAGAAATAACAGTCCCGGACCAGTCAGGTATTCTTGGAGAATAAAACTTTAATTTATTGTATTATGACAATGCACGAACCGCCAATTCAATGGAATGATCATGAGGACATTGCTCAAAAGCTTTATGAGCGCTTTGGTGATGAGTTCAATGAAGGAAAAATTTACCGGCTACGCTTCACAGACCTGATTGAGTGGGTTATGCAAATACCCGGCTTCTCAGGCAAGCGCGAAGAAAGTAATGAAGCTCACCTGGAGCAGATTCAATCAGCATGGGTTTATGAATGGCGCGATAATCAAAAATAAGGGAGCAAGAGTAAAAGCATCCTTAGAGTAATTATGGAAAGTTACGCACAGCCTTTTTTTTCACTTTTCAAATCTGCAACCGGTTGCATACTCGATGTGGATGGTGTGCTAACGGATGGCAGGCTCCTGATTACAGATAAGGGAAAGCAGTTGCGAATCATGAACATACGTGATGGATATGCCATTCAATTAGCTGTAAAAAAAGGATTGTTTGTTGCTGCAATCAGTGGAAGCACTTCCCGGGGTGTTGCAAAGAGATTGAACCGGTTAGGGGTTAACCAGGTTTTTTTTGGTGAGCAGGACAAGGCATTCATTTTGAAAAAGATCACAAAAAAAAATAAACTTGATCTCTCCAGAATCATATATGTGGGCGATGATTTTCCGGATATAGAAGCTATGAAGCTTTGCGGGGTTCCTTGTTGTCCTGCTGATGCCATTCCCGAAATACTTTCCTTCGCAAAATATATTTCGCACCTGGGAGGAGGAAATGGTTGCGTGCGTGATGTTCTTGAAAAGGTTTTAAAGCTTCAGGAAAGATGGGAATGAATTAATATTCACTTTTTTCTCACACACTAATCCAAATAAATTTACCGCATACACAAATGATCCAGCCGGTGATTTCTTTTTTTCGGATTATCCGGTCAGTGAACCTGATATACATCGCACTCACCCAATATCTTGTTCAATACACGATTATAAAGCCAATCATTGCTCAGGCAGGCCTCACTACGACTCTTGGTGACTTCAATTTTTTTCTTCTTGTGCTTTCAACCCTGCTCGTAGCGGGTGCCGGGTATGTGATCAATGATTATTTCGATGTAAAAATGGATGAGATAAACAAGCCACGCAAGATATTTATTGACCGTACCATTCACCACCGCTCAGCGATCCTGCTTCACCAGTTTTTAACCGGTTCCGGGATACTGCTGGCTTTTTATGTAGCATGGAAAGCTGAAAATCTTAAGCTCGCCTTTGTACATCCTATTGTAGCTGTATTTCTATGGTTTTATTCAACCGGTTATAAAAAAAGAATTCTGCTTGGTAACATCATCATTGCTTTTCTTTCCGGTTTGATCATTCTGCTGCCTGGATTGTATGAAAAACACCTCTTTATTCCGGCTGATAATGCGGCTTTCCAGGCTTCCTATTCCATCTTCATTCTGTTGTTTTTCTATTTTCTGTTTGCTTTTCTTCTCTCACTCGCACGAGAACTGATTAAGGATGTGCAGGACATGAAAGGAGATAGCTTGTATGGCTGCCGAACACTTCCCATTGTAATTGGTATTCAGAAAACAAAGTGGATTGTAACCGCGGTTCTTGCGATTGTACTGATTCTTATCACCTACATACAGACCCTCCAGATCGGTGGCAAAGATTTAATTTCAGCGTACACCATTTTCACAACCTTGCAATTTCCACTGCTTATTACATTTTACCTGCTGTATAAGGCAAAAATTTCCCGGGAATATTATATGGTAAGCTCGATGATAAAAATTGTGATGCTTATGGGAATTCTTTCAATGCTTTATTTTTACTTTCTTTCATGGAGTCAATAATCGGGATCAGCATAATGATTTTCCTTTAAACCGTGCAGTAGTATTCTGTTTACAGGATTTTTTTACTTTTGAACCATATCACAATCATCAATGAAAAAGGGAATCGTCATATTCTTTGTTACAATTTCGATTTTCCTCCCCGCTTTAATTAAAGCCCAGCATCCCCCGCGTACAGATATTGCAGTTAGCATTGGCTCAACTCTTTTCTTTGGTGATCTGGGAGGAGCTAATTTCATTGGCCGGCCGCTTTTTTTCGACCTCGAGCGATCTCTTTTGAAGCCGGTAGGAATGCTCAGCTATCATTATCAGGCATCACGCCATTTAGGATTTAGAATTCAGGCTTCCTATTCTGGGGTGGCCGGTGACGATCAGCTGATTGAACCCAAACAACTATTTGCCCCTGAGTGGTTTCGCTGGTACCGCAATCTGAATTTTCATAGTAAGTTATGGGAAGTGAGTGTACAGGCAGAATATTATCTCATCAGGTATGAGCCGGGCAATATGGACAAAAGATGGGGTCCCTATTTACTGATAGGCGCTGGTATGTTTCATTTCAACCCAAAAGGCTTGCACCAGGGTTCAGAAGTTGCCCTTAAGCCATTGCATACTGAAGGGCAGGGATTTCCGGGCATTGATGCTAAAGAATACAAGCTGTATCAGCCATGCATTCCTATGGGTGCGGGATTGCGCTATAATGTTACCCGTGAGTTTATCATAGGCGTGGAATATGCTGACCGTAAAACATTCACTGATTATATTGATGATGTAAGTACAGATTATGTTGCGCAGGCTGATTTCAACAATTTTTTTTCAAATGATCCGGCATCTGCAGCCCTTGCTTACGAATTGTCAGTACAGTCGGACCTTATTGATCCTGATGGCTTACACGCTCAGGTAACTGCCCCTGAAGCGCAGCGCGGTGATCCAAAAGATAAAGATCACTATATCTATCCAACCTTTTCTTTTGCCTATGTAATTGGGCAGCGACACGTGAATGCAAAGTCGCAGCTAAAGTGCATGAAATGGGGCGGCTCAGGAGGCCAGTCAGGTGTGCATTCAAAGAAGCGGAAGTAAAGCTTTTCCGGCTGGCTTATTGCTTTACCGCTTGCCCCGGTAATAAGAACGCTTTCATTTTCTCCAAAGCATTTTTACGGTGGCTGATATTATTTTTTTCCACGAAATCCATCTGGGCATAAGTCTTTTGAAACCCTTCAGGTATAAAAATAGCGTCATAGCCAAATCCGGAATCGCCTTGTGGATAGCTGGAAATCATGCCATTTACACTTCCCCCGAAGAAAACCTTTTTGTTGTTTAAAATCAGGCAAATCACAGTTTGGAATCTTGCTGAGCGATTTTTGACCCCTTCCATTGTTTTAATTACAAGTTCTGTATTATCCCGGGAATTTTTTTGGACTCCCGCATACCGGGCCGATAACACACCCGGGGCGCCGTTCAGATGATCAATCTCCAATCCGGTATCTTCTGCAAAACAATCGGCTTGAAAGTAATTATTGACAAAGGTTGCTTTTTCATCAGCATTTTCCCGGAGCGTGGAATGAGTTTCCGGGAGCTCATCGAAATAATTCAGATCACTGAGTGAAATGATCTCAAATGAATCGCCCAGCAGCGATAGGATCTCTTTCTTTTTGTGTTGATTCTGTGTTGCAACTATTAGTTTCATTCAGGCAGGTCCTTTGTCAGCATCGGAAGTAATGCATCATTGAAAAATTGCTTCTTCATTTTTTCATTATTCAAAATAACCTGAAGAGATTCGGTAAATATGAGTTTTACTCCCGCAAAACAGATGAGCTGATTAATTTCAGCATCAATCTGTAAACCAAGTTCGCCTGCGGAAATTCCGAAGCAAACTATATTGGGTGATGAAAACTGTTTTGAAAGCCGCAGAAATGATGTAAACTGGTTTGAAATGTTTGCAACTCTTATTTTTTCACGGCCCAGGTTATAGTTTTTAAAGTCAGCAATCTTTTTTAATAACTCAATAGATCCCGCATCCGCTTTTATATTGTCATCATCCTTCAGCAGGATGAGCAATTTTATAAAATCCGAAGGATGTTCAGAAAGGCTGAAAGAGTTAACATTATCATGATCCTGAACAATGAAAATATCAGTGTCAAAAAGCTGGCGATACATTTCATGGTTCATTGCTTCCTGCATTGTTATTAATTGTTTGAGCATCAAAAATATCATTCATCCACGCGCCAAGCTACAAACCTTTCTTTATTTTTAACACCGCTTCTTTTCACCCAAAAAATGAATGCCGCATGAAATATCCATTTCACATGGAACATACTGAGGTTTCAAGACTGGATACAGTTGATTTTGATAATCTTCAATTCGGAAAGCTGTATAGTGATCACATGTTCGTAGCTGAATGCAGAAAAGGGAAGTGGACTGATTGCAAGATCATTCCGTATGGAAATATCCCATTCAGCCCTGCTTCATCCGCCCTGCATTATGGTCAAATAATTTTTGAGGGCATGAAGGCCTTTAAAGATCCACAGGGTGACCCGTTGCTCTTTCGTCCTGAAATGAATTTTAAGCGGTTTAATATTTCGGCTGCGAGGATGGCGATGCCGGAGATTCCCCTTGAACTTTGGCTCGATGCTCTCAATGAGCTTGTATTTCTGGACCAGGCTTGGATCCCCTCACAAAAAGGGTGTTCTCTCTATGTCCGCCCTTTCATGTTTGCGATGGATCGGTTTATTGGTGTAAGGCCAACAGAGTTTTTCAAATTTATCATCATCACATCACCGGCAGGCTTGTATTATCCCAAGCCGGTAAAAGTGATGACCACCCAAAAATATGTTCGTGCTTTTCCGGGTGGAGTAGGTTTTGCAAAAGCTGCGGGAAACTATGGAGCATCCATGCTGCCGTTAAGGGAAGCCATTGAAAATGGTTTTGAGCAAATTTTATGGACTGACGGCAATGAGCATAAATACATCCAGGAGATTGGAACAATGAATGTGTTTTTTGTTATTGACAATGTTGCCATTACACCGGAGCTTGATGGCACCATTCTCGACGGAGTTACACGTGACAGTACCATGCAGCTTCTTAAGCACCATGGTATTCAGGTAGAAGAAAGAAAAATTTCAGTAGGTGAAGTTTTTGAAGCGCATGAGAAAGGCGTATTGCAGGATGCATTCGGAACCGGAACTGCTGCCAGTATTGTACCCATTTCACACATTCAGGATCGCGGAAAAACTATCGAGCTGCCGCCGGTAAAAAACCGACCATTTGCAGAACGGCTTAAAAATGAAATGGAAGAAATAAAGGCTGGGTTACTCGATGATCCATTCGGGTGGCGTGTAAAGGTGCAGAGCAAACTGATGGCTGAGGTTTAACATTTCCTTATTCCTGATATGAATATAAGATAAAGCAGGATGATGCTGTCATCATCCTGCTGAATTTAATTTTTTACTATGAATTTGTTAACTACACTTTGTTGTCCTTCAGTGCGAAGCAAGTAGATACCATCAGATAATTCCGAAACTGGAAGAATTATTTCAGCTGCATCAAAGATCTTTACCGCTTTTATTATCTTTCCTTCTACGTCGGTAATATAAATCTGAGTTACACCTTGAGGGATGTCAGCTACCGTTAATTCTCGGGATGCTGGATTTGGGAATATTGTTAATGACTTCTGTTGATACATATCCAAACTGCCTTTACAACTGAAATCTGAATTGATGACCCATCCTGATGTAGTAGCAGTATTCCCACAAGAGTTAGTAACATAATAAGAAATATGAAATTTTTTATTAGGGTTATTCGTCCACCAGTTAGACATTCCAGTCGCAGCGAAAATGATATCATTGTATGACTTAAATACTGAGGAAAATGATCCAGAAGCAGAATAAGTATAGCTTACATTGAGACCATTGAGTGGGATTGCACAGTATGACGAATATTCCTGTATACCTACCGTCCATGACGTAATACTTGATCCTATTCCGCTGGCAAGTATTCCCCCAATGTTAGCACTAACGATTGTTGGACTTGTACAAGAGTTGCTTGGTTGTACGCCTGCAGGAAAAGTGCAGGTAGTTTGTAACCAAGATCCGCTTATTGGAATCCCAAAGAAATAGGTATAATCATCTCCGTCCACCTGATCAGGTAATCTGTAGCAGCTACTTCCCAGATTAGGATACGAAGCATTTCCGTAATTTATTATTGTGGGAAATGTACTGTTTACAGTCGGCACTGTGATATTAGCATCAATTCTTCCATACTTGCCGATATTGTTTAGGCAATAAATATAATTATTGAGTCCGAGCCCGAACTGAGTATTGTTATAAGTTGACGAACTTGAAATTAAAGTAAAAGTCGAGCTTAACCATGATGCCCATTTCAAACCACTGTTCGTTGAAACAAAAATTCGTGTTGAAGTTGAGTTGAATTCAACTCCATGCAAATAAGTATCTCCAGTCAAGGTGAAAGAAGTTGCCGCAGAAAAAGCATATGCATTTAAACTAATCTCAAAAATTTTGTTCGTAAAGCCTCCTCCGGCTGCCCAACATAACTTGTTTTGATCAGGAGAAAGTACTAGTTGACTTGATTGCCAATCAAAATTACCTGCAAAGTTGGTTATATCTACGATCGTTAAACCACTAGAAAAACCAGTATTCGTAATTGAATATCGTTTTAAACTTGAGTAACCCATTGCAAAAAGATACCGATTGCCAGTTGAATTAGTAGTTTTTGAAACTGCAATACTGCTCGCATTTCCTCCCCATGTGTCAATCAAAATTCCGTTTTGTACAATTGTTACACCACTTGAGCAATCTAGTTTTGCATATCCCACAGCTGAACCACTAATTCCTCCACCCATTTCATAGATTACATAATATTGCCGGCAGGTATTCGGTACAGGAACAATGGAAATCTCCTCGCCTTCAGTGCAGTATGTGTTGATACCCGAAGATAAACAATTCAATGCGCCAATTGAAGTTCCGGTTGAATTGTAAATAGTAAGATCTACTACATAAAAGATAGGAGTTCCATTTTGTTCATAAACTCCATTGCTAACTTCATATTGAACTTCTGATGCCCCTGGCAACGTAGAAACTACTGTACCCGCTGCTGTAATCAAAATTTTTTTCGGAGGCACTGTCCAATATTTCATCTGGGCTTGTAAACTATTTTTAAGAAATAGAGAACAGGTGATTGTAATGAAGCAGATTCTAATCAAACTGCTTAAATTGGAAAAGTAATAACTGTGTTTTATAATAGTTACATTTTAGTTTAACAGCAAATATAATTGATATTTGAACGGCTTCTCGCGTTATTCTGGTTAACAATTGCCAAGGCAGCAACTTGAATGCAGCAAGCAAGGCACCTGTAAGAGTAAAATAAAACATTTCGCAGCTATCACCACTTGTTTCCTTCATTGAATTACATTGGTACATGAGGATATCCTACAAAATCCTCTGTCGTTTATTCACCACGACAGAGGATTTCATTAGCGACAAAGCCTAACTAAATTATTTGCTCACGATCAATTTTGAAATAGCAGGAGCACCATTCCCTGCCTTAACTGAAACAAAGTAAGTTCCTGAGTTTATATTGCCAAGATTAATGTTGCGAACGAAGGATCCCGCACCATCATTACCATTATACAATTGCCTTACCATTCTACCTTGTAAATCAAAAAGATTTATGGTTACAGAACTTGCTTCTTTCAGACCATATAAAATGTTAGTCACGCCAGATGCCGGATTCGGCGTTACGCAAGTAACTTTCAGATTATCAAAGTTGTCAGCAATTCCAACTACCGTGTTCAATGTAATGAGAAAAATCCAGTTCCAATTCTGCGCTTCAAATGCCTTGTCAACTATGCCATCGTAATCCGTGTCATAGCCGATGTTTGCATTTTTAGTAATATTGGGTATATTCGGTGGAAGACGCATATAGGAGTTGTGGAAAGTGCTGAAATCGGCTGCGCCCCCGGAACCATCGTTGATACAGCCGGAAATAATTCCAAAAGTATCCGTTTTATCCTTATTGTAGTACTCAACGACAGCAGCAATCATTTGTCCTGTGTCAAGATGATATTCAGGTCCTCCGGCGAGTAGCACAATTTGACCCAACCAGGTGTTATCCGGCGAAAGACCAAAATCCGCAGAATCACGTTGCGACCATAGAATTGACGCACTTGCGGTACTTGGAGCTCCGTTGGTAAGGGTCTTTACAATTTTCAAAACAAAGGTATCGAGGTGTCCAGTAAGGTTCATGTGAGTTACAAGGTTGTAAACGCTGTCAATGGTTATGGAAACATTAGAGGGAAATGAATCACTTAGTCCTAACACAGACCAATCAATGAATGAATTAATAGGATCAGCAGGATCCGTATAGCCTGTAAGATAATTCATCACCACTGCAGAATAATTGAGCGGAAATGCATCATTGGAATTGTACTCAGTATTGAAAGGCCAGACATAAAATAGATCATCATAACTGGATGCGCTGTAGTCAATGTAAAACTGATAAATATCCCGCGTAGAACTGCCCAGCACCGGTAAGCGTGATGCCTTGTATTGCTGAAGTTCAGCACCATTAAAAGAACTTCCGAAAAGATGCCGGTAAGGAATCTGCGCATTTACTGAAGTAATTAGTAACAGAAATGAAATTGCTATGTAAATTTTTTTCATTGTTTAGATGTTTTTGCCAAATATAGTATAATTTAAAAAATGACAAAAAAAAGTTCGTCACTAATTCGTCAAAGTGTTGATTACTATCGGCAACAATACTATTGGCGTAATACTATCAGCTTTGCAGTTGCGATTTGCCTGAAGCTTTGTGCTTGAATTATATAAATGCCGGCTTCCAGCTCCGAGCAATTCAATTTTATTGAGGACGATGAATAAGGTGTAACCTGCTGGTTGATCAGCTTTCTGCTTTGATCGAATATGCTAATGGAAAAGTGATCAGAATTAAAGCCCGGGAGGAACAGGGTACATAAGTCATCAGCCGGGTTGGGAAACAATTGCAGGGTGTTGTTATCAATTTCATTTACGCCGCTGATATCCGGAAAAGAAATAACCGGAAATATAGCAAGGTCAAGATTTAAAACCCATGAATCGCTGATGGTGTGCCAGGTGAAATCATTCCATAATTCCCATGACCAGCCACTATTACCAACACAATTATCCTGTGTACTTAAGATTACGAGTGTATCTCCGGTGGATACCGGGAGCTGGACACTCGCAAAAAATGAATCACTCACTGTTACCGGCGTTGTGAAAATAAACTGTGTGTAACCGCCATCAGTATTGATTGAAGACAGGTTGACAGACTCAGAAGTAGCGATAACATTTGCTGGGATGTTGCCGGAAGTATCAGCACTGTAAATTTTTACCACTACATTTTCAGGATAAGCATTCTGCGTTTTGTATGAAAATTTTACAAGCACACTTTGCAACGATCCGGAGTCTGCATAACCCATTTGTGACAACGCGAAAAATTGTGCCTTCTCCAGGTCACCATATTGATTATTTCCCGTTACATAACCGGAATCTGGTGAAGAGTAAATCCCGGTAAAACATCCGAGTCCGCCTTCGCTTGCAGGAATAAAACTCAGCGGCATGATGGTATCCGTGATGTCACGGAGATCTGAGCCACCAACTGTTTGATTTTGCAGGGGAAAAAAAACAGCACCACTGCGCTGTGCATTAACAGCAGAAAGGTTAAACAGCAAAATCATAATTATCAATAATCGCATACATATAGCTTTGCGCAAAAGTAAGCCCCTGTTCTTAACTTATGACAATCAGCAAAATGCAGCGGCAATCTAATATACCGGAAACAATACGCAATGTTGCTTGACAGTATCTTAATAAACCCGCGTTAGGAGCGCAGCTATTCTAAAAGAAATAACTCAATGTTTGATTATGATGCATAGATGGTTCCGTGCGAAAGAATATTTCAAATACTTAAGTTCAGCATGGGGCATTCATTCAATCCATTCACCCTTTATTTACGATTTCTTCAAAGAAGTTCTTTTGGACAGGCGCAGATTTTATTGCTATGATGAGATCGAAGATCTGAGGAAACAACTGTTACATTCTGATAGCACCACTACAGTAAAGGATTTAGGTGCAGGCTCGGAGGTTTTCACCTCTGAGAATAGAAAGGTGAAATCAATCGCCCGGCATTCGGCGACCTCCGCTGAATATGCACAATTACTTTTCAGAACCGGTAATCACTTCAGCAGCAAAAAAGTACTGGAGCTGGGTACATCTCTTGGATTAACAACACTTTATTTTTCATCAATCAGCAATGATGCGAAAGTGATCACACTCGAAGGTGATCCTAATCTTGCAAAGATGAGCAGTGAAAACTTTTTGCGGCTTAAAAAGAACAACATCATGCTTCTGAATGGTCCATTTAATGAAAAACTACCAGTAGCTCTTTCTTTATTGAAATCAGTTGATCTTGTGTATATGGATGGAGATCACGGGAAGGAACCAACCAGACTGTATTTCAATATTCTCCATCCTTACATCCATGAAAATACCATACTTGTGATTGGTGATATCCACTGGTCACCCGGAATGAAGGCAATATGGAAAGAAATTGCAGCTCACGCTCAGGTAACAGCTTCGATTGATCTGTTTTACTTAGGAATAATTTTTTTCAGGAAAGAACTGTCAAGAGAGACATTCATCCTACGGTTCTGAAAGACTGCTTTCCTGTGGACCAGAAGATTACGGGAAAAACAATGCGCGCAATTCCGCTGCATCCTCCACTTTCATCTTTCCACCCAGTATCAGGCGAACCTGCCGCCTTCTGATAGCTCCATCATAAAGTCTTTGCTCTTCCGCACTCTCAGGAAAAATTTCCTGAACCGGCAAGGGCTTTCGCTGTTCATCAAATGCAACAAAAGTGTAGTATGCCTCATTGCATTTAATCTTTGTGTTTTTTGGAATATTCTCAGCCCAGACTTCAATAAACACTTCCATGGAAGTTCTAAAAGTGCGTGTCACTTTTGCAATGATGGTAACAAGGTTGCCAACATCAATTGGATTTTTGAACGAAACTCCATCCACTGAAACCGTTACCACGACAGCCCTGCTGTGCTTTGTTGCGGCAATTGCTGAACATTCATCCATCCAGTAAAGTAATATCCCTCCATGAAGGCTGCCCACGGGATTTGTGTCATTAGGCTGCACTACCTGGGTCATGATTGTTTCAGTAAGGGAAGGAGTTCTTTTGGTATCCATAATACATTTTAAGACTTAATTAGCTGATCAGTGCAACACAGCACTGTTGATGTTAATCTCCCTGCTGATTCTGCGAACCATACCACTGATAACGTGCGGTGGTCCGCAATCAACAAATTTATTGGCACCATCAAGCAGCATGTTGCGAATGGTAGTAGTCCACAGAAGCGGCTGTATTTGCTGCAGTGTAAGGCAGCGGCGCATCTCTGCAACATCAGTCGTAGCAATACCTGAAATATTCGGATAAACCGGGCAGCAAGGTTCATTAAAGCGAATGGTGGGTAGTTTCATGCCGAGGTATTCCACTACCGGCTTCATGAGTGGTGAATGAACCGCCCCGCCAACCTTTAGTTCAACAATTCGCTTAGCCCCGGCTTTTCCAAGCAATAGCAATGCTTTCTCAACCTCCCGCTCTCTGCCGGCAATTACCAACTGGCCAGGACAATTATAGTTTGCAGGAACTACGAGATCACCCAATTCCTTACAAATGCTTTCTATCACGGCATCATCAAGACCAAGCACAGCAACCATCTTTGCCGGGACAGCATGAAATGCTTTTTCCATTTCTATAGCCCGCTCATCCATGAGCAGTAAGCCATCTTCAAAGCTAAGAACACCGGCCGCCACCAGCGCAGTCGTTTCACCAAGGCTGTGACCGGCAACCATTGCCGGCTGAAAATTTTTCCCTTCTTTAAGTGCGCTAACAAGCGACAAAATAAATATCGCATTCTGGGTAATCCTTGTTTCTGATAGTGCTTCCTCGGGGCCTTTAAACATGATGTCAGAGATGCGGTAGCCAAGCAGATGGTTAGCATGTTCAAAATATTCCCGTGCAATAGAAGACTGTTCATAGAGTTTTTCCCCCATGCCAACATACTGAAATCCCTGACCCGGAAACAAATAGGCTCTGTTCATTTTTCTCTTTACCGGTTATTCACTTGCTCTTTTATTCTCATCTTATTAACAACTACAAGCTTGCAGTGCTGGCCTCACGGTTTATTTTTTTTACCAGACCCTGCAGAACCTTCCCCGGACCTGCTTCAATAAATTCTGTTGCACCATCGGCGATCATCTGCTTCACGGATTGTGACCAGCGAACAGGTGAGGTTAATTGGGCAATCAGGTTTTTCCTGATCTCAGAAATATCACTTAATGCTACCGCTGTTACATTTTGGTA
This sequence comes from Chitinophagales bacterium, assembly GCA_039920305.1. Lineage (GTDB taxonomy): Bacteria > Bacteroidota > Bacteroidia > Chitinophagales > UBA10324 > DASRAJ01. The sequence goes on along the minus strand of JBDSEA010000210.1, from coordinate 22,568 downwards.
CACCGGGCAAACAGGAGTAGAGAAGGAAGCAGCCAGCAATGCTTCTTCCAGTTCTTTCGCTGCGGGTTCCATCAGTGGGGAATGAAATGCACCACCAACCGGTAAAACAATAGCACGTTTTGCCCCTGCAGCTTTTAGTTTTTCACAGGCAACACTGATGCCGGTAACTGTTCCGCTGATAACCACCTGATCTGGAGCGTTGTAATTTGCAGGAACCACGATCTCATCAATGGATGCACAGATTTCTTCAATTGTTTTAGCTTCAAGGCCAAGAATTGCTGCCATTGCCGAAGGATTAATGTCACAGGCATGTTGCATGGCGAGTGCGCGTTTATATACCAGTTTCAAACCCTCTTCAAAAGAAAGTGTTTTGTTTGCAACGAGTGCTGAAAATTCACCAAGTGAATGCCCGGCTACCATATCGGGCTGAAATAAGCTACCGGCTATAATCACTTTTATTATTGAATGAAGGAAGATCGCAGGCTGGGTTACGCGGGTTTGTTTCAGCTCATCTTCACTTGCTGCGAACATCAAATCAGAAATCCGGTATCCCAGAATATCATTTGCCTGTTCAAATAATTCATTTGCCTCATTGCTTGAATCAAATAATTCCTTTCCCATGCCGGGAAACTGTGAGCCTTGTCCCGGAAAAATGTATGCTTTCATTTTGCTTTCAGCTTTGGATAAAATCGTGCGCAGCGTGCAGGATATTATCGCACAGATTTATGATGTATCGCCTCAAAAATACTAATTGGATATGAAGAAAAATCAGTGAATGAGGGTTGCTGCAATGAGCCTGATGAATTCACTGCGTGTTCTGTCCTTTTCAAACTCACCTTTGAAAGCTGAAGTAGTGGCTACGGAATTTTGCTTCTGAACGCCCCGCATCATCATGCACAGGTGTTTTGCCTCAATTACCACTGCAACACCAAGGGGCTTCAGGGTATTTTGAATACAGTTCAGAATTTCATGTGTTAATCGTTCCTGCACCTGCAACCGGCGTGCATAAGCGTCCACCACCCGCCCGATCTTGCTGAGTCCGACAATTTGCCCGTTTGGAATGTAAGCAATGTGGGCCCGGCCAAAAAAGGGAAGCATGTGATGCTCACACATGGAGTAAAGCTCTATATCTTTTACAATCACCATTTCACTGTAATCTTCTGTAAATAGTGCTGATCGGATAATGGCTTCCGGGTCCTGCTGGTAGCCCTGTGTAAGAAAATGCATCGCTTTGGCAGCGCGATCCGGGGTTTTTAGCAACCCTTCCCGTAATGGATTTTCACCAACATGCTCAAGGATGCTGCGGTAGTTTTCAACCATGCCGTTCAAGTAATGCTCACCATACGTTTCGATCCTGGTATATCTTTTCGCACTATTCTTAACCTGATCACCGACTGATTTATTTTTCACGTAAAATTTATTTTAATGTAAAAGTTAATCCGCCGGATTTTTGCGGAAAGAACTTATGAACCGAAATACTCTGCAAAGTTATTTTCTGTTTCGAATAATTTAATACTGTGCAGTTTACATCCCGTGATTTCCGGCTCCAACTCATCCCATATTGCTTTCACTACATTCTCAGTGCTTGGAATTATTCCTTGCAAAAAATCAACTTCAAGGTTCATATTCCTGTGATCAAGTTTGTCACAAATTTTTGAATTTATTACCTTGCTGAGTTCCTTCAGATTTACAATCATTCCGGTTTCCGCATCAGGTTCACCTTTAACCGTTACAAACAAATTATAATTGTGTCCATGGAAATGTTTGTTAGCGCATTTTCCAAAAATCATATTATTCTTCTCATCGCTCCAGTCAGGGTTGAAGAGCCTGTGAGCAGCATTAAAATGTTCCTTGCGGGTAATATAAACCATGAAGCAAAGTTACGAATGATGAATGGCCAATTACCTTTGAAGCCAATGAAACTTCTGATTACCGCTGCCACATGGAATGAAATAAAGCCGCTTGAAGAATACTTACTGAGGGCAGATGATGATGGAAAGCTTTTAGGTCATTGTATTGAAATATCAGTTACCGGTATTGGAGGAGTGCAGACAGCATTTCATCTTGGGAAAATACTTGGACCCGGGAACTGGGATTTTGCTATGCAACTGGGCATTTGTGGAACCTTTAAGGAGAATTTACCTATTGGAACTACAGTGAATGTTGCAGAAGATTGCTTTGCGGACCTGGGGGCAGAAGACGGAGAAAATTTTCTTGATGCTTTTCAAATTGGGTTATTAGATGCAAATAAATTTCCTTTTACCAATGGTAAGCTTGAAAATCTAACCTTAAGTCCGATAACGGCCAATGAGGGTACTGCATCAGCACTTGAAAAACTTTCCAGGGTAAAAGGAATATCGGTAAATAAAGTCCATGGTAATAAAAAAAGCATTCAGAAAATCATTTTAAAATTCAACCCGGATGTTGAGAGTATGGAAGGTGCAGCATTTTTTTATTGCTGTAAAATGATGAGTGTTCCGTTTTTGCAGGTAAGGACTGTTTCAAATTTCGTTGAGTCGCGGGATAAGAGCAGGTGGAATATTGCGCTGGCGGTTAAGAATCTGAATGAAGCAGCAATCAGTATTATTAAGACAATGATGATGTGATTCCCTCCGTTTTTGAGCATTCAATATGCATAGGAGGAACTTAAAAAAAGCATTTTCATGAGAAGCGGCTGAGCGATGCTATATGCATCGTACCTTCTTCAGTTAAGAAATCATTTTTTACTTGCTGCTTTGATCAGATTCAGTGCACTTCCCGCTTTAAACCACTCAATTTGTTGCGAATTAAAGGTGTGATGAAGGATTACATCATTCTGGGTTCCATCAGCATGATGAAGAACCATTGTTAGCGAAACATCTGGAGCAAAAGTAGTTAGGCCAATGATGTCAATAACATCATCTTCGAGTACTTTATCGTAATCGCTTTTATCATTAAATGTAAGTGCAAGCATTCCCTGCTTTTTAAGATTGGTTTCATGAATGCGTGCAAAAGACTTTACCACAACAGCCCGTACACCAAGATGGCGCGGTTCCATAGCGGCATGCTCGCGTGAGCTTCCCTCTCCGTAATTTTCGTCACCCACCACAATACTCCCTGTGTTTATGGCCTTGTATGACCGGGCTACCTTGGGTACTGAATCATAATCTCCGGTAAGCAGATTTTTTACGGTATCGCTTTTTTCATTGAAAAAATTAATTGCTCCAATCAGCATGTTGTTTGAAATGTTATCGAGGTGGCCGCGGTATTTCAGCCAGGGACCTGCCATGCTGATGTGATCAGTGGTACACTTCCCTTTTGCCTTAATCAGCAGCCGCAAACCGGTAAGGTCTGTTCCTTCCCAGGCCGGAAATGATTCCAGTAACTGCAGTCGGTCAGATTCCGGATTCACTACAACCTTCACCTGGCTGCCGTCACTTGCGGGTGGCACAAAGCCTGCATCCTCAACTGCAAAACCGTTCAGTGGCAACTCAATACCCTGCGGTTCCTCAAGCTTTACTGACTCGCCTTTTTCATTAATGAGGAAATCAGTGAGCGGGTTGAATTTCAAATTTCCGGCAAGGGCAAACGCCGTTACTATTTCAGGTGAGGCAACAAACGCATGGGTGCTTGGATTACCATCATTGCGCTTGGCAAAATTCCTGTTATAGGAAGTCAGAATGGAATTTTTTCGGTTAGGATCGGTAATATGGCGCGCCCACTGACCGATACAGGGTCCGCAAGCATTTGCCAGAACCATTCCACCAATCTCTGTAAAAATATCAAGCAGTCCATCCCTCTGAATAGTATAACGAATCAGTTCTGAGCCGGGTGTGATGGTGAACTCTGATTTGGTTTTCAATCCTATTCTTATAGCCTGCGACGCCACGGATGCAGAACGGGTCATATCTTCATAAGACGAGTTGGTGCAGGAGCCGATCAGCGCAACATCAAGTACGGCGGGCCATTCATTTTTTTCCACAGCATCCTTAAACTGTGAAATTGGCCAGGCGAGATCCGGTGTATAGGGACCATTGATATGAGGTTCGAGCTCACTCAGGTCTATTTCGATCACCTGATCATAATAAATACCAGCCTCATCCATAACGTCATCATCAGTACGCAGATGCGCTGCAACTGTATTTGCAAGGTCTGCAACTTCATCCCGTCCAGTTGCACGAAGGTATGATTCCATCTTTTTGTCATACCCAAACAAGGATGTAGTGGCACCAATCTCAGCACCCATGTTGCAGATGGTTCCTTTCCCTGTACATGAAATATTCTCAGCACCTTCACCAAAGTATTCCAGGATTGCTCCGGTACCGCCCTTTACGGTAAGGATACCCGCAACCTTCAAAATCACATCTTTCGCAGAAGTCCAGCCATTCATTTTACCGGTGAGGTGAACGCCAATTACTTTGGGCATTTTCAATTCCCATCCCATGCCACTCATCACATCAACCGCGTCAGCACCTCCGACACCAATTGCAATCATGCCAAGTCCGCCTGCATTCGGCGTATGAGAATCTGTACCAATCATCATTCCACCCGGGAAGGCATAATTCTCCAGCACTACCTGGTGAATGATTCCTGCCCCGGGTTTCCAGAACCCGATTCCATACCTGTTGGAAACTGAAGCAAGGAAATCATACACTTCTTTGTTCACATCAAGTGCGGACTCCAGGTCTTTTTGTGCTCCTACTTTTGCCTGAATCAGGTGATCGCAATGCACGGTGGATGGAACGGCGGTTTTATCCTTTCCTGCCGTCATAAATTGCAATAGCGCCATCTGTGCTGTGGCATCCTGCATGGCAACACGGTCGGTTGAAAAAGTCACATATGATTTTCCACGATCAAACTGCACGGTTGGCATTTTATCAAAAAGGTGAGCATAAAGTATTTTTTCTGTTAGGGTAAGCGGACGATTCAAAAGCTTTCTTGCAAGCTGTATTTTATGCGGAAGCGCCGAATACAAATTTCGAATCATCTCAAGATCAAAGATCATTTCAATTTTTTTTTAGCATTGCAAATATAATGTAGGAGCAGGGCGGGTGAAAAGTTAAAGAGGCTTCGAAATCTGCGATGGTTGATGAAGGTGACCAGCAAAACATCCGGGTTGAGCTGTCGAATCACCCTCCAATAAGAGAGATCGTAAAGATTTTAAAAATTTCCGCAGCAAAATTATTTTAATATTCCCTTTCCTGTTTTGCTTTCCGGATTATATCAAATGTGCCTGACTGAGAAGGATTCAACTATTTATTTTGCGATGCTCGCAATCATATATTTGAATGGATGCTATGGAATTAACTTTTATTTTCAGTATTGTTTCCTGTCATATTCCTTAAATCGCTTCAGGTTTTTTTGATGCATAAAATGTTTTATACTCGTACCCAGCACACCAAAACCATAAATCATACTGCGGCTGAAGTTGATGGAGGAAGCTTCCTGAAAATATTTAGTAGGGCAGGTGATTTCAGCAATTTCGAAGCCTGCCATAAAAATCTGTGAGAGCATTTGATTATCAAAAACAAAATCATCAGAATTTTGATGGTAGTTAATGGATTGCAGCACCAGCCTCGAAAATGCCCGGTAACCGGTATGATATTCCGAAAGTTTTTGACCAATCAGCAGATTTTGTGTTAAAGTGAGCAGACGGTTGGATACATATTTATAAAGCGGCATTCCTCCTCTGCGAGCGCCGCCTCCGAGAATGCGGGAGCAGAGTACAACCGGATATACCTCATTGGCAATCACGGAAGCCATAGCGGGTATTAGCCTGGGCGTATACTGGTAATCGGGATGAAGCATGATAACAATATCAGCACCAAGCGTCAGTGCCCTGTCATAGCAGCTTTTCTGGTTACCCCCATAGCCCTTATTTTTTTCATGAATAATTACATGGTGAATACCCAGTTGTGCTGCAATTTTTGCAGTTTCATCACGGCTTGCATCATCAACCAATACTACCTCATCAACAATGTCAAAAGGTATCTCGCGGTAGGTTTGTTCAAGGGTTGGCGCTGCATTATATGCAGGTAACACCACGATGATTTTTTTGCCGTTAAGCATTTCCGGCAAAGATAAAAGAGTGCAGGGGTAAATAAATAGACGTGATTGCAATGGGATACACTCTCACAACAGGCTTTGATCTAAAGCCGTGGTATTATCATTATCAGCTATTGCAAGAAATTCATTCACTGCCGCTTTACCGGTTTTACCCAGTGAAATCGTGTAATCGTTTACATATAACCTGATGTGCTGCCACATCACCTCTTCATCCATCTCCTGTGAATGCTTCTTCACAAATTCTATGGCCTCTTCCGGATGGTCAAAAGCATATGTTACGCTGTCCCGAATAATGCTATCAATCTTTCGGGCAATTTCTGAACTCATGGTTGATTTAAGAAAAATTCCACCAAGCGGTATGGGAAACTTTGTTTTTTCTTCCCATAACTCACCCAGATCTGCAACTTTTCTTAATCCCTTCTTTTCATAGGTAAACCGGTTTTCATGAATGATCACGCCGAGGTCTGCTTGCTCATTAAGCACTGAGTCTTCTACAGAGGAAAAAATCATTTCTTTTTTCTCCTTTAGTGATGGAAAGAAAAAGCTCAACAGAAAATTAGCCGTCGTATTCCGGCCGGGAATAGCTACTGAACAACTATTAAGTTCTGCCTCTGCAATCCTTCTTTTCGATATGAGGATGGGTCCGCACTTATAACCGAGCGCACTTCCCGCATCGAGCAACTGGTATTGATCCTGAACAAGCTTGTAAGCAGCAAAACTCATTTTTGTAATATCAAGCTCAGTCTTAAAAGCTTTTCTGTTCAGGGTTTCTACATCTTCCATTACAGGCTCGAATTCTAATCCGGAAGTATTGATTTTATGAAGGAGAAGTGCATAGAAAATAAAGGTATCATTGGGGCATGGGGAGAAGCCGACAGTGAATTTCATGATTCAAAAATACTCGCTGTGTAATTTGCACCGGCAGCATAGCTCACATTTCATGGGGGAGCAAACCATTATCTTTAAATAATCTCTTCAGCTTGTCACCTGTAAAAATCATTCTTGCATCTCAGTCGCCACGAAGGCAGGAGCTTCTTCACGCTCTCGGAATCGAATTTAAAGTCGTGGTGCCTGAAGTGGAAGAAACTTATCCGCAAGACATGCCATCGCGAAAGGTGCCTGCTTTTCTATCTAATAAAAAAGCAGATGCGGCAGGTGCATTCTTAAAACCCGATGAGGTGCTCATTGCTGCGGATTCACTTGTTTTTCTGAAGAACCGCATTCTTGGAAAACCAGCCAGCATTGATGATGCGAAGCAAATGCTTCGTACACTTTCAGGTAGGGTACACGATGTGATAACAGGAGTTACCCTGAAGACGTGCGAGAAGCAAACCACATTTTCAGAGCTTACGAAAGTTACCTTCAGGGTATTAAGTGCTGAGATGATTGAGTTTTATATAAATAAGTTTCAGCCACTGGACAAAGCAGGTGCTTACGGTATTCAGGACTGGATCGGTTACGTGGGTATTGAAAAAATCAATGGATGCTTTTACAATGTGATGGGATTGCCCGTGAGCAGACTTGTCAGGGAATTGAAAAAGCTTGGAATAGAAATCCCAAATGAAAAGATCAGGATCTAAATCGGAAAATTGACCGTATTTCATCTTTGTTCTCTACATTTATCTTCTACAACTTTATTCCGGGTCGCCCGCCATCTTCAATCCACATCCTGGCTATTCCTTCACAAGCTTCTGAATAAAACCGTCAATGCCACTAGTAACTTCCACAAAATAAATTCCTGATGAAAGCGATGTGATATCTAATGAGAATTGATGGTTTCCGTCTGATATTGAAATTTTATCTTCCAGCATTTTCTTACCAACAGCATTAAACACTTTTAAGCTCCATTCAGCATAGCTTGACGAATTGAAAATTAATTGAACTTCGTCAGAGGCAGGATTGGGGTACATATTTATGTTGAGGTTTGCTGAAATTGCTGAAGGCAGCCTTAGTGTTGTGGTAAAGGTTTGAATGGCAGTTGTACCAGACTCCGATGAGCCGCTTGCTGAGCAATACGTTTGAATCCTCCATTCATAAATTGTGTTTGCTGCTAAGCCTGTGATACTGTAGGTTCCGGAAGCGGAGTATTTATTTGTCCATGAAGCGCTTCCCTGAACCCGATATTGTATCTTGTACTTCACGGCGCAGGAAACTGTTGACCAGGTTATTGTTGCTGATGATGATGTCAAATTTGATGATGCCAATCCTGTTGCCTTATTGCAGCCAATAATTTCGAAGCTGGTTCCATTGTCAGTTCCTGTTACAGCCGGAGATGAGCTGATGATTCGCACCCTGTATTTGGTTGCATCTGCTGGCTTTGATGGAATTGTTCCGGCCACAATTCCTGAGTTAGCAATGCTGTTTAGGGTACCAATGCTGGCAGGTGATGAAAAACTTCCTGTTTTATCTGAGAGTTGAGCCGTGTAAACATTCCCTGAATTAAATGTTCCAGTGGATGTGAACGGGACATTGATGGTTTCCTCAGGACAAAATGGTGATCCGGTAACTGCATTTGTAGTAATGGTATTCGCTTCACCCAGGGTAAATGTTGTATATGAAACGACAGGATCAGATGTTACAGTGCCGGATGATGTTGTTCCTGTTACAGCGCCTACCCCGGCATTTGTCCAGGCAGATCCTGTAAATGCAGCAACGGTTAATCCATTAAGATCAGCAAGCGATTCAGATGTTCCCCATACAAGCGTGACCGAAATATTTACACCGGGATGATTGAGCGTCCAGTATGAATGAGAATTCACAGAAGTGATGGGCGGCTGAAAGCTTGTTGTATTGCTGAATGCTGCAGCGAAATATTCGGCAGTAAATGTGGTGGAAGAAGCTGCATTGGAAGTAAAGGAAAGGGGCCGGTAGTTCCCGCCTTTTCCAACAGGGAAAAGAAAGAGCGATGAGTTATTGGTGGTCTTATCCATGGGTCCATAAACACAGGAGAGTGCACTTCCTCCGCTGATACTTCCGGTAAGAGTCAGCTTAAGTTTTGCAAGTTTGCTGGTGTTAAGAATTCCATTGGTGAAGGTTACTTTTCCGGACGTGGTAACATTTTGATAGGCTGAGGCACCCGCAGCATTGTTAAGTTCAATATTACCCCAGTCATTTCCCGAACCATTCAATCCCTGGAGTACTGTTCCTCCGATAATTATTCTACCCGTACCTGTATGTTTTCCATTATTGGTCACCTGCCCCTTGGTGGTTGCATTGTAGCCACCATTCGCAATGGTTGTGGATCCGCCAATAATGGTGATTCCATTTACAGTGATAGCACCCCCCATTGTTTTGGTTCCGCTCCCGCTCGTGGTTAAATTATTGTATTTGCGGTCAGTAATGGTTTGCGAAGCGGTTGCAGCATAAACAATTTTTCCTGCTGTACTTGCCTCACTCAAATTCCAGTCGAGGTCTGCGGTCCTGTTTTTAATTGAAACATCAGCAAGCGAATCCGGGAGTTTACCTTTCCCAAAACCCATGATATTTTCAATATAAATATTTGCATTGGGAGCAAGGTTAAGCTGCGGCCCGTTCAATGGTATGTAACCGGCCGGATCGGTTTCGGTTTCAGAGCCCGCAATTTCACCCCCACTTTGTATGTGCAGGCTCGCATCGTCAGCAATGGTTAGCGTATCATCAGAATGCACAGCAAGTCCAGCTCCGCTCACAATTGAATAATTGCCATAAACATCCCAGTCAGCAGCGCTCTCTGAAATCTGTGCAATGATCGTGCTTCCGGGAGGATTGGAAGTTTGTATAGGAGCATCAAAAACATGGAATGGAATATCGAATATGTAAGGTGTTACACTGTTTCCGCTTAACTGCATCACAGGGTGAGTTCCCTGCGAATCAAACAAGCCAAAGAAAAAGGTTTTGATTGTAATATCCTGGGAAGTAAAAGGAATATCAATTGAATGGCTTTTGCTATACTGCCAGTAAACATTTCCATTCATTTTAAAAACAGGCTTCTTTGGTTCCACACCTCCATAAAGCTTTGCATTTCCTACAAATCCAAAGAGATCCGGAATATTCATATCTCCGCCTACCTCACATTTTGTAAAGCTGTTCGCGCCACCCTGGCAATTCGGACCCAGTAAAGCAAATGCAATGGCGCTGTTTGCATGAGTCATGTCAGGTGATGTAAAGGATCCGCTGATGTTAAGAGATACATTTACGTTGGTAGCATCATTCACTATCAGGCATGTATTCATGGTAATGGTGGCAACTCCGCTGAATGCATTTACCGAAGAAGAAATTTTTGAAGTGCTGCTTCCAATCCTCAGGTTAGCAACAGTTGAAACATAGCTTGCATTATCCATTGCGCAAACAATCAGTAAGCCTTGCTTGACTAACAGGGAATCGGCTGTGGTGAATCCGACATTAAATTTTGTCGGATTAAGTTCTGAAGGTGTAAATGTATCAGCGTAGTCAATCTGAAATTTACCACTGGTATTATTTAATGTGAGCTTGTTAAACGCATATAAATTGGTTCCTCCCATTGTTTGTGCTGCGTTCCCACCAATCACTACGTTGCACTTGTTAGCGCTGTTCACCATAGAGAATGTACCGTTGTTGTTGAAAGAGCTGCCGTTATAATTCAGTGTATGTGTGGTGGCTGTACCGGGTGAGGCACATCGGAAAGTGCCGGCCGCATTAATTGTAAAGGTTCCTGCTACCGTCCAGGTTCTTGCTGTGCCTGTTGCATCCCACTGCAGGATGCCATTGATGGTCACATTGTTGATGTTGACGGGATTTATATTGATGGTTACAGTTATCCCGCTATTAATCATGATGTCGTCATTGGCCGCAGGAACAGTTCCACCCCATGTGGTACTGCTGTTCCAGTTACCGGTAACTGACGCCGTTCGAACAGTTGCATGAGAGGCTATTGTGTAAAATATAATGATAAGAACGGAAAGGAAAATTTTTTTCATAAGAGGGATTTTTGAGTGGACGATTAATCTCAGTAAATGTAATTTTTTATTCGAAAAATACCGGCAACGGAAATTTTTCTAACATTGTTGCAAGGAATCAGCAATCCATGCTTTAGAATTAAGATTTAGTTCGCTATGAAAAAACTTCTTCCCTCCATCATTTTCTTTTTCAGTCTCAGTGTGGTTTCATTTTTCACCATGGGCCAGGCCTGTACGCCAAATAATGATACCGTCCCGGGTATTACCCCTGACACATTGGATATGGCTTTTGTGGGCATACCCTATCAGCAGGTAATTTATTTCCGGTTGCCCCATGATACTTCAGTAATCTTTGGACAGTATGTTATTCCGATAGTAATTGATTCACTACTCATTGACAGCGTTCAGGGTTTGCCGCCTTCCTTTAACTATGCATGTAACACGGCTAATTGTTCAGTACCAGGAGGAAGCAACGGTTGCGTAGCGATTATTGGGAATGCTGACACTTCAGACACCGGCATTCATCCCCTTAAGGTATTTGTGACAACTTATATTTCCGATACTGCAGGCGCGCCGGCGGGTTTTGTTCCTGATACCGTTACAACTTATTTTCTGGATGTGGAACTGGCGACCGGCATTTCCTTGTATGATTCAGGAATTAATTTTTCTCAGGTAAAAGTTTTTCCTAATCCGGCAGATGATGAAATGATTATCTCATATTATTTACCTGAACCGGGGCTGTTATCAATTTCCATAATCAATTCTTCAGGAAATATTTGCCGGAGCCGATCCATTGAAATGAAAAAAGGTTATAGTACTGAATCGATTGATGTAAAAGAGCTGAAGGATGGCATTTATTTTATCCTCTTAAAAACAGCCGGCAATAGCTTTTATTCCAGCTTCCAGGTGCTGAAGAAATGATTTCAATCTGCTGATACAAGGTTAGTCTTCGTCAAATTATATTTGCCCTCCTTAAATCTGATTGCAGTAGTTAATTGGCGAGGTAGCTCAGCTGGCTAGAGCGCGGCACTCATAATGCCGAGGTCGAGAGTTCAAGTCTCTCTCTCGCTACGTAATTTCTTAATGGTTGATTGTAAATCATTACTGAAATTTATCCGGCTCGGTGATTTGCTACCGGCTTTCTTTGTATTGAGGAAGAAAGTTTCATTTTGTTTTTCTTTAGAAATGCAAATCATAAAGCAATTAATTCCCCTGCATGTTTCTGATGAAGAAGAAAAAATCATCAGAGTGATCGCCAGCTGTGCAACTGATATGAAGTTGCGGGCTTACATTATCGGTGGCCATGTGCGCGATAAATTGCTCGGACGGGATTCAAAGGATATTGATGTGATGGTTGTAGGTGGAGGTATTCATTTTGCTTCTGCTGTTGCAAAAGAACTTCAAGCTGAAAATTCCCAAGTGGTTTATAAAAATTTTGGAACAGCATTACTAAAGAGCAACGCGTTTCATCTGGAATTTGCCGGAGCGCGTAAAGAATCTTACAGGACCGATTCGCGTAAGCCTGTGGTGGAGAACGGTACACTTGAAGATGATTTAAGGCGCCGGGATTTTACCATCAACGCTCTGGCTGTAAGCTTAAACCAGGATGATTATGGAATGTTACTCGATGCTTTTAGCGGGCTCAGGGATATTGACCAGAAAATAATTCGCACTCCGCTTGATCCTGATATTACCTTCACTGATGACCCTCTGCGGATGATGCGGGCTGTTCGGTTTGCGGCGCAATTAAATTTCAGGATTGAACCCCGGACGTTTCAATCCATTACAAAGAACAGGGAGCGGATTCTGATTATTTCCCCTGAGCGGATTGTTGATGAGCTTAACAAAATTATTCTTTCGGAAAAACCCTCTGTTGGTTTTGATCTTCTGTTTAAATCCGGCCTGCTTAATCTTATTTTTCCCGAATTGGAAAAGCTTTATGGGGTTGAGTTGCTGGAAGGTCAGGGACACAAGGATAACTTTTATCACACCCTCCAGGTGCTTGATAACGTGGCAGTCAAAAGCGATGATCTGTGGTTGCGATGGGCTGCCCTTCTCCATGATATTGCTAAACCCGACACCAAAAAATTCGAGAAAGGAAAAGGCTGGACATTTCACAGCCATGAAGTTGTCGGATCAAAAAAAGTACCGCGTATATTTCAAAAGTTTCATCTTCCCCTGAATGAAAAAATGAGATTTGTTCAAAAGATGGTATTTCTTCACCTTCGCCCAATCGTGCTGAGCAGGGATGAGGTAACTGATTCTGCCATCCGCAGATTACTATTTGAAGCTGGTGATGATATTGACAAGCTGATGATGCTCAGTGAGTCGGACATCACCTCTAAGAATGAAAAGAAAGTGAAGAGATATCTGGAGAATTTTATGCTCGTGAGGGAGAAACTGAAGGAGGTAGAGGAAAAAGACCGTATGCGAAACTGGCAGCCTCCGGTAACCGGTGAATTGATAATGAAAACTTTTGGAAAGCCACCTTCCCGTGAAATCGGCATCATTAAGGATGCAATAAGGGATGCAATCCTGGACGGTAAGATTGCAAATAATTTTGAAGAGGCCTATGATTATATGATGGATAAAGCAAAAGATCTCGGATGGTTTCCGGAAACAAAATAGTTTTTCATGGTTTCATTTGATTTCTTTGCACAGATAATTTAAAGTGGATTTTGAAGTATAACGGTAAAAGATTTTTATGCCACTGCTAAAGTTCAGAGTGCTGTATGAAGATGATGACAGCATTTTTCGCGATATCGAGATTAAGCCTATGCAGGGATTTGATGATTTTCAGCAAGTTATCCTGACATCATATAATCTGCCAGCATCCGGAAGCGGATTTTTTTTCACAAGTAATGATAACTGGCAAAAAGGCAGGCAGATTCATCCTGTTATCAGGAAGCAGGAAGTGAAAACTCGTGGTAAATCCAAAGTGGAGACATTGCCTTCTATTGTTGCTTTCATTGACGATCCTCATCAGCATTTCATTTATGAATATCATGGCTCTCCTGAAGCATCTTTTCTTATTGAATTAACCTCTATCGGAGGAAGTGCGCAGTTATCAGCTATGTACCCGGTACTGGTCCGGTCGCAGGGAAATTCTCCGTTCAAAAAAGAAATCCATACGCCCCATTCATCAAAAAGTAATGTTGTAATACCTGATGATGCGGATGATGATGAAGACGATGATCCTTCGCCATTTGCCGGGAACGATAGTGAGCCTGATGTAGAAGACCTTGCATTTATTGAAGGTGAGGAAGGTGATTTGATGGATGGAGATGCGATAAAAGATGAGGTTGAAGAAGAAAGCGCTGAGGATAATTTTGATGCCGGGGATGATTTCGAATCTGATGAGCTTAACGAGGAGCCGATACAGGATCTGGAAGAGGAGCTATAGTCCATTGAGTAATTTTCCCTTAAAATCTTCTCCCCCTCTGAAATTTACAAAAACCATGATGAGAAGTAGCTTTTGAGAAATCTATTTATATTTCGTTTTCACTTCTTCTGCATGTGAAAAAACTGATTGTTATTACTGGACCTACCGCTGCCGGTAAAACAAGTTTAAGTATTCAGGTTGCAAAACACTTTAAGACTCATATTATTTCTGCCGATGCCCGGCAATTGTACCGGGAAATGAATATTGGAACATCAAAACCCTCCGTTGAGCAGTTATCAGAAGTACCGCATCATTTCATCAATCATATTTCGGTTCATGATCATTACAGCGCAGGAAAATTTGAGGAAGAGGCTCTTTGCTTGCTTGGTAATTTATTCACTTTCCATGACACTATTGTGATGGCAGGAGGCTCTGGACTGTTTATTAATGCTGTAATTGATGGATTCGATGCTATTCCTCCGGCAGCCAAGGACATAAAAGAAAATGTAATCGCTTTATATAAAATAGATGGAATTGAAGCACTTCAAAATTTATTACAAAAGCACGATCCTGAATATTATAAAACGGTTGATTTGAAAAATCCGCACCGGTTAATCCGTGCACTCGTTGTTTGCCTTTCCAGCGGGAGACCATTTTCTTCTTTTCGGAAGGCAACGCCGGCCCCGAGGGATTTTATTTCATTCATTGCGGCATTGGAGATTGAGCGGAATGAATTGAATCAAAGAATACACCTGCGGGTAGATGAAATGATGCGAAACGGGTTGCTCGAAGAAGCCGGAAAATTATTTCCGCATCGTGACTTAACACCATTGCAGACTGTAGGGTACATTGAGTTATTCAGTTATTTAGAAGGAATAATTTCCCTTGATGATGCAGTAAGCCTCATCAAGCAACACACACGAAATTATGCAAAGCGACAAATGACATGGTTCAGGAAAATGAAGAATATACACTGGTTTCAACCTGATAAGCTTCACCGGATCATTCAATGTGCAGAATCATATTCAGGATGAAAGAGGTAAGAAGGAAGAATAATTTAATCTTAAATCTTAACAAAAAAACATTCGTTGAAGCGCATTGGGATTCTCTCTGATACCCACGGTTTTCTTGATCCCACAATATTTGAATACTTCACTGATTGCGATGAAATATGGCACGCGGGTGATTTTGGAAATGAGGTGAGTGAAGCATTAGAAATCTTCAAATTACTAAGAGGAGTTCATGGTAACATTGATGGGAATCAAGTTCGAAAATCTTATCCGGCGGAAGTTTTGTTTAATTGTGAAGATGTAAAAATTTTCATGACTCACATAGGAGGATATCCACCTCGGTTTGAGCCCGGAATCCGGAATAAATTACAAAACCTGTTGCCTGATATTTTTATTTGCGGCCATTCACACATACTTAAAATCACGCGGGATCCGGGGCTGAACAATCTTTTGTGTATTAATCCGGGCGCAGCAGGAAAGGCCGGCTTGCATAAAGTCCGAACCATTATCCGCCTTAAAATTGAGGGTAAAAAAATATTTGACCTGGAAGTTATTGAGCTTGGGAAAAAAGGTCAAGGGTAATTATTTTACAAAAACTTTTGCACCCTCATCATTAACATAGTACTTTCTGCCATCTGACCCTTTATATAATTTACGACCAAGACTGTCAGTGCCTGCAGGTTCATCCTTACCAATCACCGCTTTCATTTGCGACTCGGTTAGCTTGGGTGAGGCAGGATCAGGGGCAGGTGCATTTATGGTTCCGGATGGCTCCATCTTCTTTTTGTTATGAAGGGTATCCATAGGCATCGTTTCCGGAGTAGCCGGCACGGCCGGACTTACTTTTGCCGGAAATTGATTCTGAATGCTTGTATCAGAGATCCCGGGAAGTTTTTCTTTATCCTGTTTAGGATCTGTTTGAGCAATTGCCATGACTGAAATGTTTAACAACAGGATTATATAAAGCATCCGGCTTACTATGCTGATTGTGAATTCAAACTTTGTTTTCATGAGCTTTTTTTATTATTAGATTCAAAGCCTGTGCCTTACTTCATCCATAGTTCTTTTATCCATAGGGAAAGGCATTAGACAAATTCCTACAAAAAAAAATTGCTGTCATAATCAAATAAGACAGCAATTTAATTGAAAGGATAAATTCAGGTTTTAATAATTCTCTTTATTGGCAAAGTCAGAAACAACTCTCTTTCCTTTTTCAACACTATCCTGAGCATAATCACTTCCTTTTTTGAGCAAGTCCTTTATAGAATTGATGATCTCGCCTTTTTCATCGGAGGCAAGAAAATAACCAATGCCGACTCCAATGGCCAGCAGCATTAATGAATTGAATTTCATAGGTCTATTGTTTTTTGGTTTAGAAAAGGTTGGTGTCATTTGTTGCACTTAATCAACAGGTTTAAAAGTTATGCCAGAGTTGAATTCCCTGCGCATTGTTCGTTTTATTAATAAATTGTGGTAGCAGATACCCTATTTTGAGCAATTATTACACGGTTTAAATGGGGTTGAAATAGTCAGTGAATCCATCAATTAGTACCTGTAATATTCAGGCTTGTACGGACCCTCTTTTCCAATTCCGAGATAGCTCGCCTGATCGTCAGAAAGTTCATCCAGCGCTACTCCGATTTTTGCGAGATGCAATCGTGCAACTTTCTCATCAAGATGTTTCGGAAGCACATAAACCTTATTCTCATACTTGTCATTGTGAATCCATAATTCGATCTGGGCAAGCACCTGGTTACTGAATGAATTCGACATTACAAAACTCGGATGGCCCATTGCCACCCCCAGATTCACAAGCCTCCCTTCGGCAAGTACAATAATATCTTTTCCCTCAATGCTGTATTTATCAACCTGCGGCTTGATCACATCCTTGGTATGTCCGTAATTTTCATTCAGCCATGCCATGTTAATTTCAATATCGAAGTGGCCAATGTTGCAAACCACGGCTTTATCTTTCATAGAGCGAAAATGCTTTTCAGTTATCACTCCCTTACAACCGCTTGCCGTAACAATAATGTCAGCTTCCTTCACAGCCTCACTCATCCTTTTCACCTCATAGCCTTCCATTGCTGCCTGCAATGCGCAGATGGGATCAATTTCAGTAACTATCACGCGGCAATGCGCACCACGTAGTGACTCTGCACTGCCTTTTCCTACATCACCAAAGCCCGCGACCACGGCAACCTTGCCTGCAAGCATCAGATCCGTTCCACGCCGGATGGCATCCACCAACGATTCACGGCAGCCATATTTGTTATCGAACTTCGATTTGGTAACAGAATCATTTACGTTTATTGCCGGCATTGCCAGGGTTCCTTTCGCCATACGCTCATATAATCGGTGTACCCCCGTGGTGGTTTCTTCAGATAATCCCCGGATACCTGCGATCAGCTCGGGATAATCATCAAAGACCATATTGGTGAGGTCGCCTCCATCATCCAGAATCATGTTAAGCGGGCGGGTATGATCGCCAAAAAATAGTGTTTGCTCAATGCACCAGTTAAAGTCCCTTTCACTCATTTCCTTCCAGGCAAACACACCAATTCCTGCATCAGCAATAGCTGCCGCTGCATGATCCTGGGTTGAGAAAATATTGCAGGAGCTCCATCGAACTTCGGCTCCCAGTTCAATAAGGGTTTCAATAAGCACTGCAGTCTGAATGGTCATGTGAAGGCAGCCAGCAATGCGAGCACCCTTTAACGGTTTTTGTTTTCCGAATTCCTTCCTGATTGCCATCAACCCCGGCATTTCCGCTTCGGCAAGCTGCATTTCTTTTCTCCCCCAGGCAGCAAGTGATATGTCTTTTACTTTGTAGGGAAGCGTGAGTTCAATAGTGTCAGTTCTCATTTTATTTTTTGCTTATATCAATGGGACAAAGATACAAATTACTCCATAGAATTCACCGACCTGTGCAAGTATTCTGAGGATTCCCGCAAACGTAGCAGACCCGTCATTGAAATTATTTTGCATAGAGCAGGATAGATCCCCCATTTCAAAAATCCAGCTCAAGCTTCAATCGTTCCTTTAAATCCCTGAGCTTTGGATTTTTCTGAAGCATATTTTCATACTTTTCTCGTGCAGTATATGGCCTTCTTCCAGTTTCGTTTTTCGGTTTTGTTTTATCAACTTCGATCCTGAGATCAATTGCTTTTTTATCGAGCTCCTTCTTCAGGAAATAATACATCGCTTCACGATCCTGATTGAGTGCATGCAGGTGAGCGTCATTACCTACTTTAAGAAGGATGGTCTTATGGTCTGATAGCTCCGGCGGGAAGGTCTCAAGAATTTTCAAGAGGTATGTCTTCCTCTCACTTTCAAGGATTGCAATGTAATTCTTCCACACCTGCTGAAATGCAAAGGGTTCGATGCGTTCGAATACAATTTCCTCTTTTATTTCCTCACTTTCTTTTTTGGTGTCAAAATTTTCCTTCTTAAAATCCTGGAATGATGTGATCCTGATCGGATCTCCGTTTGGCTTTGGTTTTTCATCAGATTTTTTTCCGGGAATATCCTTATATCCTGAGCTGTCCGGTAGCTGTTTATCATAAGGCTTTTGCCCCTTTTCAGGCAAACTGGAAAAGTTTGTTTCCTTATCTGCTAATGGTTTTTTTTTTAGTTCCGAAATCGTTTTCGAAAGATTAACTGCACTCTGAAGATAGCTCAGCTTAATGAGCGCAAGCTCTACCGTGAACCGTTTGTTTTTACTGAGGCGGTACTGCTGCGCAGAATCATTTAAAATATTCAATGCAGAGATCAGGAAAGAAGAGCCGGCATTTTTTGACTGCTCAATATAGCGCTTTCGGATGTTCTCTGAAAAATCGAGAAGCACGTGGGTGGATTCATCTTTAGCTACCAGCAGCTCGCGGAAATGATCAGCCAGGCCGCTCAGGAAATTTTCACTGTCAAAACCTTTTTGCAGAATCTGGTTAAAGGTGAGTAAGGCAGCACTCACATCGCCGGAAAGAAAACTGTCTGTAAGACGAAAAAAATAATCATAATCAAGTATGTTGAGATTCTCGACCACATCAGAGTACCTGATATTGCCTCCGGAAAAAATACTGATGCGATCAAACATCGAGAGTGCATCCCGCAACGCCCCATCGGCTTTTTGAGCAATGATGTGAAGGGCATCATCCCCGGCCTCAATTTTTTCTTTTTTTGCAATCATCTTCAGGTGCATCACCATGTCTTCGGTTTTGATGCGGTTAAAGTCGAATATCTGGCACCGCGATAAAATCGTAGGGATGATCTTATGCTTCTCAGTAGTTGCGAGTATATAGATCGCATAGGAGGGGGGCTCTTCGAGAGTCTTAAGAAAGGCATTGAATGCATTGGTACTGAGCATGTGCACCTCATCAATGATGTAGATTTTCTTTTTACCAGCCTGCGGTGCAAACCGCACCTGCTCAATAAGCGCCCGGATGTCTTCCACTGAGTTATTAGAAGCCGCATCAAGCTCGAAGACGTTGAAAGAAGCATTCTCATTAAATGCCAGGCAGGAAGGGCATTCATTGCATGGCTCAAATTCATTTGACAGATTCTCACAATTTACTGCCTTGGCAAGAATACGTGCACAGGTGGTTTTGCCTACCCCCCGCGGACCGCAAAAGAGAAACGCCTGGGCAATTTGATTTGTACGCAAAGCATTCTTAAAAGTATTGGTAACCTGCGGTTGCCCTACAACGTCTTCAAATCTTGATGGCCGGTACTTGCGGGCTGAAACGATGAAATTCTCCATGGAGAGAGCAAATATTGAAAAGTTATTTCGATTAAGTTCTCAGAAGAAACATTCGGATGAAATTATATTTTTCCACATTGTGATTTAATGATCTGCCTGTTCAGCAGCGGCTTCAAGAATCGGGAGCATGATGGAGAATATGATGCTGAAGCCCAATGCAGCCCAGACAGTATCAATGATAAACCCGCCTGTCAATTTACACGTTAAATACATGACCAGTGAATTGATTATTACTATGATAACCGTGAAACTAAATATGGCAAAGGGGGAAGTGAGTATGATCATAAAAGGCTTCATCAGCGTATTAACAATAACCAAAACAGCAGCGATAAGTATTGACCAGTATGGCGATACCGGATAAATACCCGGAATCAAGTGAGAAGAAATTAATACTGCCAGTGAGTTAATTAAGAGGCGTATTAAAAAATTGATCATGCAACAAAGAACGAAATATTGATATGGTTTATTAATTCTTTATATGAAGATGAAGATAGAACAGAAATTTCAATACTTACCATAATCACATTTTTCTGTTGAGACTTCTTTACATTTGTTAAACATCAATCCTCCCACTTTATGAAAACCCTTGCGATTGCATCTGTCGTAGGTTCTGCCATTCTTTTTATTTACCTTGCTGTAGCGCATGTTCTGCTTACTTTTCATTATAGCGATTTCAAGTACACACCAGATCAGGATAAGCTGTTACAAACTCTTAGCGAAGTAAATCTTGAAGATGGTTTTTACTTTCTCCCCTACTCACCCCCCGAAGCTACTATGGAAGAGCGCATGTATACTATGCAGAAGATGATGGGAAAGCCCATGGCATTAATTAATTACCACGCCAGGATGGAAGATAGTCCCATGACCTTGATCATGAGTTTTATATATAATCTTATTGCAGTACTCATACTATGTATTGCCATGGCAGCAGCAAATGATAAACTCAACAACTTTGGACAGCGGCTTTGGTTTGTAATGCTATTCGTTTTCTTCGTGATTTTTTCAAATATCATGTTGAGTTATAACTGGAATGGCTTTCCCATGCATTTTATTTCCGGCCAAATCATTGACATCGTTGTGGGATATCTGCTCGTTGGATTGTGGCTGGCGTGGTATTATGGCCGGTTAAGAGTTCGGAAAGCTTAAGGATCAGGTTTGGCGTTATCAAGAAAATTCTTGAGAGAGTGGAGAAAAATCCTGATTTCTCTTAAGGATTCAACAAGCTTATACCTCTCAAGAATCTCATGAGAATTTTGTTTCAGCTTTTTTTTCGCGCCCTCCAGTGTATAGCCTTTTTCTTTTACCAGGTGATGGATCAGTTTTAAATTTTCAATATCAGTCCGGGTAAAAAGGCGATCACCCTTCCTGGTTTTTTTCGGCTTAAGAATATCAAATTCACTTTCCCAGTGCCGGACGTGCGAAACAGCTATTCCCAGCATTTTGGCGACTTCGCCAATAGCATAATATTGTTTTTCTGCAGGAATTTCTGTGGATTCTGATGCCATAAAAATAATCTGTAAAATTATGGGTTTGATTATGCAATCCTAACCGGATGTGAAGAAAAAATCAACAGCCCATTATATTTCTGAAATAATTTCGGATTTATTTCCAAACAGCTACTAATGTTACTTAATAAATATTAGGCACCTGCAACCATGGGGTCCGGGTTATTTAAATAGGTTGTGAAAGCGGAAGTATTATATGAAACGATGCCCCTACGTTTTCTTTTGAAACTGCAAAAATTTCTCCGTGATAATTTCAATGATTTTTTTGGCGATAGCTAATCCGATGCCGGTGCCGATGAATGTTTGCTACGAGTGCAGTCGCGGGAAGATGTTGAATATTTGTCTGGCATATTGTTTTTCAAAGCCAATCCCATTGTCTTTTAAAATTATTTCAATATAGGTCATGAACGGATTGAAAGCGGGATATTCCTTTATTTTTTCTTCTGAAAGTATGCGGGATGTGATCATGATAGCCGGCGGCACATCTTTTTTAGAAAATTTGAGCGAGTTGCTGATGAGGTTGTAAAATAGCTGGTTCATCTGCAAGGGGATTGCGTCAATGGTAGGGAGCTCATGAATATTTATCTCGGCGTTCTTTTCTTGTATGAGTAATTCGAAATCGTTTAAAATATTATTGAGTGTTTTGTTTAAGTTGGTTTGCACAAAATGTTTTTCGTGTTTCAGCAAGCGCGAATAGTCGAGCAGGTCTTGAATAAGCTTTTGCATACGACCGGATGCGCTTCCTATTTTACTGAGGTAGGTTTTTACTTCTGTGCTCAACCCGTCTTTAACAGGTATTCACCCCATTTCTTTTTATGTGTTACATGGTGTGGATGCGTTTGTACTTCCATACTTTCAGTTTCATGTGTAATATTTATGGTTTCGGCTGCTGAAATATTTTCAACTGCGGGCTTATTGACTTCATTTTCCGGCTTGTTATTTTTATCTTCCATTAAT
>JBDSEA010000209.1:0-10199 GCA_039920305.1 Chitinophagales bacterium | reverse complement strand
TTTCTTCTCAGGACTGATGGTGTTGGGTGTAAGTGCAATAATTTTTTTTACCGAATGCATTTCATATACTGCTGCTGCCTTTCCTGAAAATACATTTTTCTTCACTAGGAACGAATCTGCCTCGCCGGATGAATTTCCCTTTATAATTTCAGGGAAATCCACAGCACCGGAAATTAATCCGGCACGCAACTTTGCGGCAAGAACCGGCGCCACAGCCCTCCCGTCAAAATTCTGTGTAAGTACCAAAACATCACTTCCGGTTTGTGCTTCTGCCTGTGTGATCACCTTGGCAATTGCCAAAGGATCAAAGTTTTTTAATCGCCCATCTTTCACGAACCATACTTTCTGAGCACCGTAATCTCCAAGCGATTTCAGCTCATCTTCTGAAGCTTCATCGAGGCAAATAGCATGAATTTCGACATTCAGCATTGAGGCGACCTTTGACCCATAGGTTACTGCCTCATAAGCTGCTTTTTTAAATTTTCCATCGGATGCTTCAGTATAAACCAGTACGCTCATGAAATTTTAATCGTTATTGGTGAATATTCAATTGCTAAAAATATTTTCTGACCGGTTCAGTTTCGACCCTCATTTATTTTTCAAATTACTTTTGCTTCTTCATGCAGCAATTTTACAAGTTCTTCGGGTTGATCGGCCGGAATTATTTTACAAACTTTTTTCCCTTCTGAAATTTCATATCGCTTTACAGAGGTGAGCTGCTCAGAGGTAAAAGGCGGAAGCACCTTGATGATTTTCGTTCGTGCCGCCATAATGCCTCTCATATTCGGAATACGCTGCTCTGCCATTCCCTTTGAGCAACTGACGACAAAGGGCGTTTGTACTTCGATAATTTCCTTACCTCCTGAAATATCCCGCTCAATGGTTGCAGCATTTCCGTTCATTTCCAGTTTCGAAGCCAGCGAAATGAAAGGCAGATCGAGCAAGCCGGCAATCATACCACCTACCTGGGATCCGTTATAATCAATGGTTTCCTTTCCAAGAAAAATCGCATCGTACTTCTCACTTGCAGCATATTGCGCAATCTGGTCAGCTACAAAAAAAGCATCCTCCGCATCTGAATCAATCCTGACTGCATCATCACCGCCAATAGCAAGTGCTTTGCGAATCATAGCATCATTGTCACTATTTCCAACATTAATAAAAGTAACCTGGCTTGCAATTCCTTTTTCCCTCAGCTCAATTGCACGAACCAGAGCATACCACTCATCGTAAGGGTTGATGATGAATTGTACCTTATCATTATTGAATTTTGTATTGTTATCAGTAAAGGAAATACGGGTGGTGGTGTCGGGAGTTTTACTGATACAAACAAGAATCCTCATCAGGTCAATCTTTTTAATTTTACAGTGAAATATCTATTAAAATAAGCGTGTAAAAGTAGCCAAAAGTTTCCTGCACAAAATGATGAGCAATTCCCGCATCGATCAGCTAACAAAATTTTTAGAGGAAAATCCCGCTGATAGTTTTGTAAGGTATGCACTTGCCACTGAGTACATTAACCTCAATGATGATGAAACTGCCCTGGCTTATTTCCTTGAAATTCTTCGCCGGGATCCTGAATACACAGGCATGTATTATCATCTCGGAAAACTTTATCAGCGACTGAATGAAAAGGAACTTGCTGAGGAAACTTTTAAAAATGGCATGACACTGACATATGGAAAAGATCCGCATGCTCACTATGAATTGCAGGAAGCAATGAATCAGCTGCTTGATGATTATTAGATGATAATGAGTGATGAGAGGTCACTAAGATCATGTAGGAATAAAAAGGTTTTTTGATATCAGGTTTACTGGAAAAAAATTTCTTATGGTGGTTGTTGTTATTATTCAGGGAATATAATCAGCCAAGGGATGAACGTAGAATTTTTCAGAGAAAAATGTCTGAGTAAGAAAGGGGTAACTGAGGAATTGCCGTTTGGCCCGGAAACTCTTGTATTTAAAGTGGCAGGAAAAGTTTTTGCTCTGTGCGGCATGGAGAATATTTCCGGCTCCTGCAATCTGAAATGTGACCCGGAACGTGCAGAGGAATTACGTGAAAAATTTACCGGCATTAATTCGGGCTACCACATGAATAAAAAACACTGGAACACTATTGAATGGGATAGTAGCGTACCCGATAGCTTGATTATTGAGTTGATTGATCACTCCTATGATCTGGTGCTGAAAACACTTTCAAGTAAGGTTGGGAACGAATTAAAGTAATAATGGGGCAGTGAAGCGTAAATGGTTTTAATAGATAAATTTATTTTCTGATCAGAATTTCTGATCTTGCCAGTTGATTATCCTGCTCGTCAAAAGCATACACGCAATATTTTCCGTCATTGTAAAAAGTCACTTGTTTTGCCACCCAGCTTTGCGCTGAAAGCGGTTGTTTCATGGTGGATTGATAAATTTCTTTTCCACCATCAATTTTATAAACATCAAAGTTAACGACGGTAACATTTAAGTTTGACGGGGATGTAAATAAAATGGTAACCGGTCCGCCGTTATCAGCAATGGTGAATACCGTGTTTTGATTTACCGCCTTTCCAAAACCATCTGCTTTTTCGCAAAAAGTGAGTGACTGCGATGATAAGTCAAGTGAAGAAGAAGCAGTAATGAAAAAAAAGAAAAAGTATTTATATGGCATATTGAAATGGTAGAGTTAGTACCCCTGTGTAAAGCTAAAAAATATAAATAGGTAATCACCCTGTAGAGTAAGATTGCGGCAGTTTAATTTATTTCAGGCGCTGTTTTTTTTCAATTTACTAACTTCGGTCAAAATATCCGGTATGAGTCAAAATTTAATTTCTGTAATGAAGCCTGCATGGGTCCTGTTCTACATGACCGCAATTGCTCTTTCCCTGCTCTCCATTTCTTTTGGAATTACCGGATGCGGAAGTAAAGGTGACAAGACGGGGATCAGCGACACATCTGATACCAACTCATCCTATGTGCCTGATAAAACATCCGTTGCCTATGACCCCATCATGGTTGACCCCAATGCACCGGTAATGGAATTGAAGCTGAATGCTATTGGTAATTCAATGGATGTGATGACATTTTCAACACAGGAGATTCATGTAAAAGCCGGCACTACGGTAAAACTACATTTTATGAATACTGCAACCGATCCTGCAATGAAGCATAATTTTTTTATAGTTAAACATGGTACTATGGAGCAGGCAGCAAACGCTTCACTTGATGCAGGTGCAGAGAAGAATTATATCCCCGATGACAAAAAAAACATTCTTTTTACTTCCAGCATTCTTTCACCAGGTCAGTCAGAAGATTTAGTTTTTCCGGCGCCCCCTGCCGGAGTCTATCAATTTGTTTGCACGTACCCCGGTCACTGGCAGAAGATGAATGGGAAATTTATTGTTGAATAAGTAATTTATATTGCAACCGGTACTTGCCTGACCTCCTTTTCAGGAATTCCAGCATCTGCAATATCACTTGCTGTTAAATTACGATCCCTTAAATACGAATAGATTTTTTCCTGAGATCGCAGGGGAGGCAGGGAATTTCTATAATATAAATTCTGAAGCTGTGCATCCAGATTTCTTGCCTTAACATTATCATTCCATTGAATTTCAAAATAATCAAGTAATTCCGTTTTTATGGATTTGTCAAGAATGGGCATTGCCATCTCAACACGGCTATCAAGATTTCGAATCATCCAGTCAGCAGACGTTAGGTATACGAGTTGCTCGCCGTTATTATGGAAGATTAATATTCTGGAATGCTCCAGAAATTTATCAACGATGCTCCGCATTTCAATATTTGGTCTGGCGTCATCCGGTAATGATCCGCAAGAGCATGAGCCGCGAACCATCAGCCGAATTTTTACACCTGTCTGAGCCGCTGCTATTAATTTTTCAATCATACTTTGATCGGCAAGGTTGTTCAGTTTAATATCTATACCGCCGGGTACACCTTTTCGGACATTTTCAATCTCACGATTAATCAGCTTCTCGAATTTTTTACGCATGTGTGTTGGTGACAGGATAAGGTATTTATACACAGGAACCTTGTATGTGTTAAGGAAAAAATCAAACATCTGCTGTAGTTCTTCTGTTATGCGCTCATCACTGGTAAATAAACTATGGTCGGCATATATTTTAGCTGATGATTCATTGTAATTTCCTGTCGATACATTGGCATATTGCTTCATCTTGCCTTTTTCCTTCCTGGTGATCAGGCAAACCTTGGAATGAACTTTCAATCCCTGGATACCGAAGATGACATGTGCACCTTCTTCGCGCAGCCGGTCACTCCAGTAAATGTTGTGCTCCTCGTCAAACCGTGCCTGCAATTCCATTACCACAAGAACACTTTTTCCATTTCTTACTGCATTGATCAATGCATTGGCAACCTTTGAGTTTTTTGCAAGTCGGTAAAGTGTGATCTTTATTTCATGCACTTTAGGATCAATGGCTGCCTCGCGCAAAAAATCAATAAAATGATCGAAGGAATGATAGGGATAATGCAGCAGCACATCATTTTCATTGATTGCATGAAGCACACTTTCATTGGCATGCAAAGCAGTATGCTGCAAACGGTGAAGAGCAGGGTAAAGAAGTTGCTTTTTTCCAAGTGAAGGAAAATTCATGAAGTCTTTAAAATTGTGGTACCGGGTACCGGCAACAAGATTGTCATCACCTTTTTTAAGATGCATGCGGTGAAGTAAATAGTCAAGCATCTCGGAATTGATTGTGGCATCGTAAATAAAGCGAACTGGTTTACCCCGTTTTCTTTCTTTCAGCCCTTTTTCCATTTTCTCAATTACACTTGCATTGAAATCCTCAAGCAGATCGAGTTCTGCATCGCGGGTTAATTTCACCATCCATGCATGAAAAGTGTCATGCGGAAAAATGTAGAAAATATCATTCAGGCAATACCGGATCACATCATCCAGAAGAATCACAAAATGTTTTTCATCATTCCTTGGCAAAACGAGAAATCGTGAAACGGCATCAGTAGGGATTTCAATCAGAGAATATTTGGGTTTATGTTCGTTCTTACTGTCAGATAAAATAGCAGCCAGATAAATTGAGTGATCTTTCAAATACGGAAACTCCATTACGGTGTCCACCATCATCGGAACAAGCAAGGCCCGCACATGGGTATGAAAATAATTTCTTACAAAAGCCCCCTGCTCGGTGCTAAGCTGCCGCTCATTGATGATGAAAATATTTTCTAATTCTAATTCCTGAAGCAACTCCTGGTAGATCGTATTAAATTTATTCTGAAGCGTGATCACCATGTTAAAAACTTCAGCAAGTATTTTTTTTGGCGAATCACTAATGGTCTTTTTTGCCTTTTTGCCAAGTGCAGTCATCCTTTTCAGCGTAGCAACCCGAACCCGGAAAAACTCATCCAGGTTTGAAGAAAATATTCCGAGAAATCGTATTCGTTCCAGTAGGGGCACATTCCTGTCTGCTGCCTCCTGTAATACGCGCTCATTAAATGATAGCCAGCTTATTTCCCGATTGATCAGATGCATTATGATGTATGATTTTCATTTTAGCCACGTTGCCAGAGGTAAATATCATTCGATTTTCAATTCAACCGACAAGTTGCTTCAGCTTAATAATGATTTTGAATATTCTTTCGGATTGGATCCGTGGTCTCCAACAACAAAGGTCGGGCATTCACGGAGGTTAAATTTAGTTATTCCAAAACGAAGGCGTTACTTTGATTTAATGAATGCGGTTATATGGCAAAATTAGATCACCCGATTCACATTGAATCCTTTACTCAATTGCTAAAGCCGGGGGAAAGCATATTGTGGACAGGAAAACCTGTTAAAGGTATCCGGCTTCGTGATGCGGATATTATCCTCATCCCCATGAGCATTATATTATTGGGATTCTCTGTTATGCTTAATTATATCATGCTCTATTTTGAATCAGCTTTTATTTTTAAATTTATAGGAATCACCTTTGCCTTGATTGCAATTTACATTGGGGGAATCCGCATCCTGCTTGATGCTGACAAGCGCCGAAGGATGACCTATTGCATTACTACCCGCAGGGTAATCAGAATTTCAGGAAGAAAAAAGAAATTGCAAACACTGCCACTTAAGAATATTGACAGGCTGGATTTCTCCGAAGAAAAAGATGGGTCCGGATTTATTACTTTCGGCTCTACCAACCCGTTGTGGCCATGGTTACTCGGCAGCTTTTATATGGCAGGTGATGATATCCCGGGCATGCAAATGCTTCCTGATGTGAAAAAGGTTTTCTTGATTCTTGAAAGTCAGATCAGGGTCGAGTTGCCTGCAACCTTAATTGATAAAATTACAGCCGCAGGCAAGGAAGAATTGAATTGAGAAAATCCGCAAAAGATCTATATCAATAAGTGAGCTCTTACAGAAATCAGATTATTTAATGATTGCCGATCAGTGAGCGCCCGGGTTTCAGGAGATCTGGAAACTGCTTCTGAAATCTTTTTATCCGGGGAATGGATTCATGAATTACGTATGAGTTATCGTTCGGATGATGCTGAATGTAATCCTGGTGATAATCCTCTGCTTTCCAAAATTTAGTGAAAGGAACAACTTCTGCTGCAATAGGGTTTGAAAAATTCCCTGAGGCATTTAACAGGTGGATATAATCTTCAATTAATTTTTTCTCTCCGGCATTTTTGTAAAATACGATAGAGCGGTAAGAGCTGCCATGATCCGGTCCCTGACCGTTAACCTGGGTAGGATCCTGAGAGCCAAAGAACACTTTCAGCAAAGTAGGATAATCAATTATTGAAGTATCATAATAAACCATCACGCACTCTGCATGACCTGTAGTTTCTGAACCGACCTGCTCATAAGTAGGATTAGGTGTAGTACCACCTGCATATCCGCTCACAGCTTCAGCAACTCCCTTTACACTTTCAAATACTCCTTCAGTACACCAAAAACAACCTTCAGCAAAGGTGGCTTCTTTATATTTACTCAAATCAGCAGGTGTACCCAGTCCCGGTGCATTTACATTTTTATTATCACCGGGAGAAGAAGAGTTTTTCTGAGCGCAGGAAATGAATGCGATCAGCGTTAAAATCACTGCTGTATGAAGGATTTTCATAAGTTTTATTGGATTATTGAATCATTTACGATGATGAGGCAAATTTAGATGAATGCAGGTTAAAAGAAACGCGGATGGTTCCTGATAAAGTTTCAAAGTCGATAGCTTCAAAGAAACACCCGGATCATCTCTGGGCCGGGTGTTACGTGTGGTGCATAATGACTTTAGCACACACAATTTATTCTTAAAATGATTTTCAGAAGCTTTGCAATATTAGAATTTAATCATGAAACAAGAAAAAAATCGCCTGGTTGAATTACTTCCGCCCAGGCGATTGACACACACACACTGTATTGTCTATTCATACTTTATGCCAATCTTCAATGTAATTAGGAATTGGATTAAATATCAGTTGCAAAGCATTGAATAATGATCCCTCCAGCAAGTTACATCTGAATCAAGTTAAGTAATTTAAAAGTAAAAAACTGTATTGAATAAAGTAAGTAAAGATTCCATGGCAAAAAAATCGCCTGGTTGATTTCTCGACCAGGCGATTGACACACACACGCTTATTTATTTTTCAGAAATTGTGCCGATATTATTTCAATGCAACGGGGGTTTATCTGTTAATTAAAATGCTCTAATTTAAACAGATATTATTTATTCCTTGCCGTAAAATGAATTATACACCGATTAGGTGGGAATACCAGCATTAAAAGCTGTGAAAATAATTCTACAATGATGAGTTGATTTACAGGCTGCTTAATCTGTGATGGAACCATCTATATGGCAGTAGAAGAGAATTGATCAATATTTAAGAGAATTCGCTTAAGCCAAATGGTGCTATTATCAATGTCTATCAGGATTTTGATGATGACATCAAGGATACCGAATGCAACTATTCCGTTACCGTGCTGGTAAAGAATTTTTACGTTAACGGTTTGGTATTTTTTCTGATTGCTGAAACAGGTGATACAATCTCACAAAAAGAGAAATTATTCTTTTGATTTTTACGAAACATTTCAAAAGCATTAACGTATAGAATAGCCGGTAATGAAGGGGGAAATCATTGCTGAAAATTTATAATATTTCAAATAAAAAAAACTGCTGATGATCAAAATCCCCCTTGTACGGGCATGTACTGCTTTTGTTCTGTTTAACGCAACACTTTGCGTATTTTTCACACAATCAGTGGCATATACGGTTTCAGGATTTGCGTGTGAATATCACTATGGGCAAAACTTTATTACATGGAACAATCCAAATGCCACCAACCTTCAGTATAATGTCTACCGTTCTACCGTTCCCATATTGCTTTCGAGCCAGCTTACTTCAGCTAACTATCTCGGATTCGTTCGCGATAATTCATCCCTGAATCTCTTCTGGACACAGCAGAGTGATATGAATGTATATTACAAAATAACTGCAACCAGCCAGCCGCTTGCTGCTTCAAAAGGATTGTATGTAGTTACATGCAGTGATAATCTGCTTTATTATTATGTAGTTACGGTTACTAATTTATCTAATGGGAAGGAAGATAAAACCTTTTTACCGGGCATCAATAGCAATTTGCTCCCTATAGCAGACTTAGTTGCCAAGCCACAACCGGTATTACAAAATTCAGTGATCACGCATAATGATGAGATTAAAAAAGTATATGTACAATATGTTGATAATCGGGATACACCTCTTTTCCCGGCTCTGAATAGTACGGGTTCATTTGGTTTTAACTTTTTTTTGGTGAAGCGCGGTACCGCGACAAGATTTCCTCTCTTTCTTTTATTTGAGGGTTTTGGCAATGATGCGACCAAATCGATTAACCTTGATGAAAGTTACGACAATTGTTATGCGATGGGTGTATTTGACTGGCTGCCCATTCCCGCGGATGACGGTAGCATTGGTGACAATGTTTTTTTCATCGGTTACCACGAAGATTTCAATATTTATTCTAATACCGGCACCATTCCTACCTCTGGTATTGTAAAAACCTATTCCCAGAAGCTTTATATGGAGGCGATAAACTGGCTCAAGACACAAGTGCCCATTGATACCACACGTGTGTACTGCAAAGGAACTTCTTCCTGTGGCTATGGTGGACTTGTAATGGCAGCATTGCACCCCGAAAAAATTGCAGCGGTTTATAGTATGGTTGAGCCTAACTCTACTTCTGCCAGTACTGATGTTTATAAGCAGATGTGGGGTGCGGGTTCATCAAAGCTTAAAACAGATGTACTCAAATGGAATACTTCTGATACACTTGCTTTCACAGATCTTAAAGACATCCAGAAGATGCTTCATTATAATGAGCTGCGAAGCATGCCTGTAATATATGATATTCATGGCAAAAAAGATGATGCTGTGATCTGGAATGAAGGGAAAATTACCTGGCTGGATTCACTCGAAAGCAATAAAATAGGAGGTGCATGGTACTGGGATCAGAGGGAGCATGGAGGAAAAAATAAAAATTTTACAGATGTGGAAACCGAGCCCGATTATTACCGGTTCGCAACAAATCTTTCCTATCCTGCATTTAAGAACTGTAGTATAAATCAGAATCCCGGCAATGGCGGTACTACCAATGGTGATAAATATGGAGCAATCAATGGATACCTGGACTGGAGGGATGACAATATCGCAGATAAATCATGCAGTTACATCATTCATATTTTTGTGAAAGATTTGTATGTGGGTGGTGTACTGGATCCGGAGCAATATTCTACTTGTACTACTGATATTTCTTTCCGCCGAATGCAAAATTTCCAGCCGACTATTGGCTCTGTGATCCAATGGAGCAATTTTGATGATGTTACCAACATCAAAATCCAGCATGGTTCCTTTACCTACAATGGAGGTATTATCACTGTTCCGGGACTTACTATAAAAAAAACCAGTAATAAGATTAAGCTTAAAATTAAAAATTGTAGCTCCCGGCTGGAGAATGATGAGGAAGGTGATGATTTGATTTTGTCACAGTTGGAATTTTTTAAAACACCTGGAGGTTACCAGATGAATGTGAATTCCGCAGCGGAGGAGAGTGCAACCATCAGGGTTTTGGACCTGATGGGAAGAATGGTTTGGGAAAGAGACGTTAATTTTCTTTCAGGTAATAACACAATTAATATTCCTGCGCCAGGCAGTGGAATTTATGTTGTTCAGATCATAGGCAAGTCTCTT
>JBDSEA010000208.1:0-5397 GCA_039920305.1 Chitinophagales bacterium | reverse complement strand
ACTTTATTCCCAGGAGGGTGCGAACAATCCTGTTAACCCAAGTACACTGGTTAGGGATTATTTCAAATGGAACCTGCAATATGCCCAGATACCGGTACTCATTCATTTCCAGGATAAGAAGGCATTTAACTTCGGTGCCGGGTTTTCCTATTCAAGAATGGTGGGAGAGCAGCTATATGCCAGTGGTGAGCCGCAACCGCCTATAAGCATTTGCAGCGGCAAAATACCGGGCACTGATCTGATTGACCCGGAATTCCTCTGCCTGAAAAAAAGTGATTATGGTATTGTAGCGGATGCAAATTATTTGCCTTTCAGCCATCTTGCAATCAATGTGCGATATGCCTGGTCTATTGCACCGATGGGATATTATGGCGGCAGTAATTTCATCAACCGCAGCATGCACAATAATTTGCTTTCATTCCGCCTCATGTGGATATTTGGAAATTAGTGTTTCTACTTCATTCATCAGCTATTCTCACCCTTTTGGAAACGTGCTTATCCTGTTAGGTCAATAATCCTTTAGGCCATCAGGCACCCCGCGTATTCTTGCCTTGTTAAATTAATGACAGGACGGATGAGCATGGTGATCCTTAAAAACTTTTTGCTTTTAGTGATAAGCATGATTGTTTCAAATAATGAAGCAGGCGCACGAAATATACAGTGGGGCATGCAGGCGGAGATCAGTACAGTTTCTGATCTTATAAGTCATGATTCAGAGATAATAAAGAACAAGAAAAAGCCGGCCCTCACTATTTACCCAAATCCTTCGAATGGAATTTTTACAATAAGCTGTCAGGGAATGAGTGCGGCCTGTTCCATTTTAGTCTATGACGGCAATGATAAAATAATTTATATGGCGGAGCTATCCGGGGCAAAAGAAGCTGAAATAAATCTGCCGCAGTTATTCCGGGGATTAGCCTCAGTAACCTTGCGGGATGAGAGCTACACCATTTCGAAAACAGTTTTAATTCTTTAGGTGGAGTGTTGGACGATGCCGTCCCGGGTTATCCGGGGCGGCTTTTTTTTTCATTTCCGAAAGCATGCAATCTTGGTAACTACCTGCTTACCTTCCATCATTAAACTAAGGTAATAGATTCCTGATCCATTATTTTCATCTGGTGACCAGTACAGGTGATGGTTCCCGGCATTCATTTTTTTATTTTGTAGAAGCGTTTCAATCATTATTCCCTTTTCATCATATATAAAAAGTGAAACCACCCCGGCTGAAATAAGTGAAAACCGGATACCGGTTCCATCTTCCGTTACAGGATTGGGAAAGACGCTTAGGGATAAATCATTTTTGCTAACCGGAGAAATTCCAACAGCCGATATCTGATCAATTGCCGTAGTCTTCCACAATCCGCCCGAAACACTTCCTGCCCATATCGTTTGCCCCGTAGAATCATTCGGGTCAATCATGATCGCGCGGGTTCTTCCACCCACATCGCGTGGACCACGCTCATTCCATGTAATTGAAAAATCCGGGCCATCCATGGGAACTGTTCCTGTAAAAAGCCCCCTGCCATAAGTCGCAGCAAGAAGAGTCTGATCACTGGGGCGGTAAGTGAGCATATAAACCGGAACCGTTGCCATTCCTGTAATGCCAGGCAGCCATTGGGTATTGTCACCATTAAGCTGAGTAGTATAGAAAACTCCCAGATCAGTCCCTATGTAACAGACCTCAGGATGTGCAGGGTGAGGAAAAATCCAGTACACAGCCATATCAGGAAGGTCACCATCATGGGCGCTCCATACTGGCGAAGCATCAGTGGCATTCTTGGTTTCCCATACGTTCTTGATTCCGAAGTTGGTATAAGTTGCAAAAACATGGTTCACATCTGCGGGATCAACATAAACACAGTTGCAATAAATGTTAGAGGTAAAACCTCCGCTTGGCAACTGGTTGGACGGATCACAGTCAATCCACGAATGTGTTTTTGTAGAGGTATCCGCATTTTCCAGGCGATAAATATTTCCGCCAATAGCTCTTCCCGCAAAAACGGTATGGGGATGACTGGTGGAAACGCCTATGGCAGACATGCTGGAAAGGTATTTCGAAGCCTGAACCCAGTCAGAGTCATTGGCTGTTGAAGCGGGTGTAAGCCGCCACAATCCCTTGCCGCTTACCATGTAAAGAATATCACCATTGGTTTTATCCAGCGCGATGGGGTTAATGAACTGGACATTCCCATCTGTAAGGTATGGATTGGTGATGGTGTCAGCAACGCCATAGCCTCCATTGGTGAACCGAAAAGTTCCATTGGAGTTTTTTGTGGTGTACATATAAATAGGGTTTTGCTGGTTGATGGCGCAAAATCCCCCGTCATACCAGGTAAGATTTTGCTCCGGACTTATTCCGCTGTTCACCATTTTATTGCTTCCGTTATCCTGTGTTCCCCCAATAATCACCTCGCTGCCCGCTTCAGGATTCAGGTCCGCTGCATAGTACTGAGTTACACGGTATCCGTTATTGCGGTCATAGATAACCGGATAATCAGAGGTAAAGTCTCCTGACTTCCAGACACCGCCATCACAACCGAAATAAACCGTATCAGAATTCCGGAATACGATGGCATGCTCATCCACATGCACATACTGGTAAGCCGCTGAATCCGGATTACCGTGGGAGATTCGAAGCCAAGTATTTCCACCATCCTTGGAGCGGAAGAAATGCCATCCACCGCCGGCAATCGTATGCTCATCATTGGGATCAACTGCAAGAATGAGGTCATACCATGCCTGGTAATTTGCAAAGCGGTTAGAATCTATATCCGGAAAATTGAGCGCTGTCCAGGTATTGCCCTTATCAATGGTTTTATAAATATCTTTTATGGAATAATCAGTGCTGCAGGCAACAGCATATGCAACGCTGTCATTGGACGGAGCTGTGGCGAGTTCTACGCGGTAAATCCCCGAAGCCGGGAATCCATTGGTTTGTTTCACCCATGTAGCAGAGTCTCCAGAATCAGAATAATAGATAGCGCCTGATTCAAAAATTCCGGATGTTGCGAATATTCCGCCATTCCTCGTGAACTCCACGTCACAGATGCCATGATTTAAAGATCCGGGCGGGATTAAAACAGGCTGCCAGGTTTGCCCCCCGTCCTTTGACCGCATGAGGCCGGCGTGAGTCGCCACATATACATCCGCAGTAAACGGATGCACATCAATATCCTGGCAATAATCAAAGGTTGAACTGGCAGTGGACAAAAGCTGGTTCCACGAGTTACCTGCATCTTCTGATTTCCATACCCCGGCGCCCATCACCATTCCCAGCCCATACCATCCCTCACCGGTGCAGAAATAAAAGATTTGCGGATTTAACGGATCATAAGTAATTTTTGTAACCGCAAGGGTGGCAAAAAAATCATTCACCTGCTGCCACTCCGCATTGCGCGTGGTATTACTATAATAAGGCGGGGAAGGAATTTTACCGGTTGCAACCAATTGCTGAAAAGCCTTCCACACACCCATCGAAGGTATTTCTCCTGTGGCAGGATCAGCACGGCGCGAATGCTCCCACTGTAATCTTGAAAGCGGTGAATCAAATCCTTTCGGCTTGTTAGTTATTTTATCAACTTTCAACGTTAACGCAAGACCAAGAAACAGCGCAGCACAAAAAAGGAGAAGCGTGTAAAGGATTTTCATAGTGGAACAGTTCGGAATAAAAGTATAAACATTTAAAGCAGGACAACTATAGAATACATTTTTCTATCCGGCGATATCTTTAACAGGCCGAAAAAAATGGATTGGTTTATTGAAGAAACAAAAATCTCCCTGGTAGTTGAAAGCAAGTACTTTGTGATGAGAGGTAGTCATGAAAATTTCGGTCGGTGAGGACACCTACCGATAGAGGAATAAATAAATCAATCCAGTTGAAAACAGCAAAGGATACAAAGTATGGCTTTTGCTGATCGTGGAATTTATACTTTCGGCTCATTATTAAGAAGATATCAACAACTTATTACGGTGTTAACGTTACAATTTCGGCACAATGTAATAACAAGGCACAAGCGGACGCTTGCGCCAGGGGGTTAAGAATGGAATGTATATCAGATTGACAACTGAGAATAAAAATAATGATCTATTATTACTCGCCGTGTCACCTTCGGGAGATACGGCGGAAGTTGAAATATGAATGGCTCGTTCGCTCTCACACCAGCTCAGCTTCAAACGAGCGCCCGGTTAGGGGTATAAAGATTCCCTTACTCAATTATTGATATGCCTTGCTTAAGCTCTTTACCAAGAAAGTTCAGAATAAGAGGAACCATTTTGCGAATGGCGGGATATGTATTCTGCTTTGTGTAAATAACTAAGACTGATAAGGGATGTTTATGAAGATTCTGCTGGTATTGAAGATTTTTGTCAGAAGTTAATAAGACATCAAAATTTTCCTGAACTAATAGGGTTAATAATTCACCATTCTTTTTTCCCTTCCAATTCTTTTCACGAGTGGTATAAACTTCATGAAGATGAAGATCAGTTTTCAATTCTTCCGGAAGATTCTCATCGAGCAGCACTTTCATACCATTCGACAATATGATTTGAGGATAAAATGGTTTCAGCAATATCAAGCACTGCACGCACCTGCTGATGAGTTACGGTAGGAAAGCTGATTAAGAAATCCTCTATCGTTAATCCGTTATCAAGATGATCAAACAAGATTTGAATCGGTACACGGGTATCTTTAAATACCGAAGTACCTCCGAGAACTTCAGGATCAATTTGTATTACATCCGTTTTCATAAAATAAAGTTATGACAATTCTTAAAAAACCGAAGGATCATTAGCAACCATCTCATTTTATCACTCTACCATTCATTTATCGGTCGGTGTCCCACCGATCGAAACCAATTTCTGCGGGTGAGGACACCCGCCGATAAAAAATTGCGCTCAGTGTTGGGGTTATTCGATGCTGATTTTTTTGGAGAAGGTTTCACCATTTACTTTAACATTCAACAAATACACTCCCGCACCAATGCTCTCACAATTCACTAGCTTGCGATAATCCCCTGCTGCAAGATTTTCATCTATCAGCGTTTTGATTTTTCTGCCTGTTAAATCTAAAATTGATACGGTAGTCTGAGCCTTTTCTTCAAGTGAAAATGAAATAGTCGCAGATGAACTAAAGGGATTGGGAAACACTTCGAAACTCCGTGCAAATTTTTCAGATGTAAGACCCGTGGATATGACGGTATCTGCTCCGTATTCGTAAAATTCTTTTGTAACTGCACATGAATCGTAAACACAGTATCCTGTACCCATATATCCCTCCCTGGCGCAAGCGTCCGCTTGTGCCTTAAATCAATTGCCTTAAATCAATTTATTAGAATAACCGGTAACAATCCCCTTTCGCCGCTATAATCCAATGCACTGCTGTAAACGTAATCATGTGGA
>JBDSEA010000207.1:0-13379 GCA_039920305.1 Chitinophagales bacterium | reverse complement strand
GCTCCCCGGAAGAACATACCTTTTGCTGTCACGTGAATTGTATGCAACGCCCATTCTTGTCGGGGTGTACTAAAGGCAGCTATTAAATAAAAAGGGTCTCACTTTTCGCTGAAACCCTTACTGATATTACGTCGGGGTGGCAGGACTCGAACCTGCGGCCTCCTGCTCCCAAAGCAGGCATACTGCCAACTGTACTACACCCCGGAATCTTATGCAATCATTGCTGAATCGTTAACGCGAACGGGCGGCGATGATACAATTAACGATGAA
The DNA here is from genome assembly GCA_039920305.1 of Chitinophagales bacterium. Classification (GTDB taxonomy): domain Bacteria; phylum Bacteroidota; class Bacteroidia; order Chitinophagales; family UBA10324; genus DASRAJ01. The sequence continues at coordinate 13,109 of JBDSEA010000207.1, read as the reverse complement.
CAATTAACAAAAAACTTTTCAGACTTTCGCGGAGAGGGAGAGATTCGAACTCTCGGTACACTTTTACAGCGTACAACGGTTTAGCAAACCGGCCCTTTCGGCCACTCAGGCACCTCTCCGAATTCAGGCAAAAATAAAAAATTCATCTCAATGAAGAACCTTGTCTCAGCCCCTGAGCTCTTCTTCCAGCTCATCAAGCTCGATCTTGAGCGCGCTGCCTGCCATTAAGGTGTCCCGGAAAGAAATGGACAGTGATATAAGCATGAGCACAAGGGCTACGCCGAATGAAAACATGCCTGCATGAATCTGCCCCAGAAAAATAAGCGCCATCGAAAAGGTGCAGAAGAACAGGCTGGCAATTGCAAACACCTGCATGTTGCGGATGAACCGCTCCCTCCTCTTGAGCACCCTGATCTGTTTGAGATAGATCGGATTCTCCTGCTTGCGATGCGCAATCTTAAGCTCGCGTATCAACCGTGCAATGGCGAGATAGCGGTTGGTATAGGCTATCAGCAGCAATGAGACAGCCGGAAATAAGATTGCAGGAGTGGTGAGCGTAACTTCCATTGGAAAACTTCACGGTAAAGATAATTCCTGTTACCTCTGCAATTTGATTCAACTCCCTCATCTCTCATTATTTTTGAGCGATGAAAATTTCTTACAACTGGCTTAAGGAATATCTCCGCTTCAGCTTATCTCCTGAGGAAGCAGGTGATATTCTCACCAGTGTGGGATTGGAAGTGGAAGAAATTTCGAAATGGGAATCAGTGAAAGGCGGATTGGAAGGGCTAAAAATTGGTCTCATCAAATCAGTGGATAAGCATCCTGATGCAGACAAGCTCTGGGTTACTACGGTGAATATGGGTGGACCTGATGAATTGCAGATTGTCTGCGGTGCTCCCAATGTTGCTGCGGGGCAAAAAGTTATTGTGGCAACGGACGGTGTTTTGCTTCATCCTTTAAATGGCGATTCATTCAAAATTAAAAAGACAAAAATCAGGGGTGTAGAATCCAATGGAATGATCTGCGCTGCCGATGAGATCGGCCTGGGTGATGATCATACAGGCATTTTAGTGCTGTCTGAAGTAGCTGATGCAGGAACACTGGTAAAAGATTTTTTTAAAGTTGAGTCAGATACCATCTTTGAGATAGGGCTTACTCCCAACCGCGGTGATGCGATGTCACACATAGGAACAGCCCGTGACCTTGCGGCGTTTCTTATTGCGAACCGTCATGAGGATATTTCGCTTCAAATCCCTTCAGTAAGTAATTTTTCAGTGGCTGATCATTCTATTTCCATAGAGGTTGAAGTTGAAAACAGGGAAGCTTGTCCGCGTTATTCCGGTGTAGCAATATCAGGTGTTACGGTGCAAGAATCTCCGGCATGGCTGCAGAACAAATTGAAGGCGATTGGATTACGTCCCGTAAATAACATTGTTGACATCACCAGCTTTGTGATGCTTGAATGCGGCCAGCCGCTTCATGCGTTTGATGCAGACGAGATGGCAGGAAAGAAGATTGTTGTGAAAACACTTCCTGAAAATTCAGTCTTTAAAACACTTGATGAAAAGGAAATCAAACTTACATCTCATGATCTCATGATTTGTGATGTGAACGGTGGAATGTGCATCGCGGGTGTTTACGGTGGAATCAATAGCGGTGTAAAGGAAAAGACGAAAAATATTTTTCTGGAAAGTGCCTGCTTCAATCCAAAGCTCATCCGGCAAACATCCACCCGGCATCTACTCAGAACGGATGCTGCCACCCGGTTCGAAAAAGGAACTGATCCGGAGAATACACTTTATGCATTAAAGCGGGCGGCGCTTCTTATCACTGAATTCTGCGGCGGGAAAATTTCTTCGGAAATCACTGATATCTATCCGGAGCCGGTAAAAGAATCTACCATTTCCCTTTCATGGGAAAAACTCAATCGCGTTGCAGGCATAAAAATCCCTTCATCAGATGTGAGGAATATTCTGAAAGCACTTGAATTCAATATTATTTCTGATGATGAGGAGCAGATCACGGTTACAGCGCCTTCATTCAAAACAGATGTGACAATGGCTGAAGACGTGATCGAAGAGATCCTGCGTATTTATGGATTTGATAAAATTCCCATTCCCGATGCTGTGAGGTCCTCCCTCAGTTATTCCGGCGGGGATCAGAGTGAAGAGCTACAGATTGTTTTATCAGAAATGCTGGCAGGTTCGGGCTTCAGGGAAATGATCAACAACTCCATTACCAGCTCGGGGTTTCATGAAGAATATTTCCCGGAGAAAAAAAATGAGGCAGTCAGATTATTAAGCTATTCGAACACGGGTTTGGATTCTATGCGTTCCTCAATGCTTTTTCCTGCCCTTGAAGTGATCAGCTACAACCATAACCGTAAGCTGACAGATCTGAAATTATTTGAGTTCGGGAAAACTTATCGGAAGGAAGGCGAAAAGTTTATTGAATCTCCCCACCTCATTTTACTTTTGACAGGAAATAAATTTTCAGAATCATGGCAGGGTAAGGAATCCCCGGCAAATTTCTTTTTCCTTAAAGCAATCACTGAAAATATTTTTAAAAGAAGCGGCATCAGAAACATTACCTCTTCGGCATTCAGCAATTCCGTCTGGCAATCTGGCATGGACTATTTAACCGGTAAAAATTCAGTATTGAAGCTCGGAAGGGTTAATCCGAAAATTGCTACTGCGTTTAATATCAAAAAAGAGGTGTGGTATGCTGAATTTGATTTTGAAGCTCTTGTAAAAGCGAGCAGCAATACCATTAAGTATGAAGAGCCATCGAGGTTTCCATTTGTCCGGAGAGATCTTGCACTGGTACTGGACCATAAAATTTCATTTGGTGAAATACAATCAGTGGCTTTCGGAACTTCGCCTGCCTTATTAAAAGAAGTGAGATTGTTCGATGTATATAAGGATGAAAAATTAGGAGCCGGCAAAAAATCCTATGCCATCGCATTCATTTTCGGGGACCTGGAAAAAACAATGATGGATAAAGAAATTCAATCTCAAGTGGACAAACTCATTCGTACTTTTGAAAAAGAGCTTAATGCCACAGTCCGGCAGTGATAAATATGCTAAGTTGCTCAATAATTCCAGATGACCCCTGTTAAGGATCTACTAAAAAAAACCGAAGATTGCCTCAGTAAAATTCACAGGCTCACTGAAAAGCATGCGAAGGCTCTTTCTGCATTGAAAATCCGGGATGAAAAGATTGAATTATTGCGCATAAAAGTTTCCGCCAGTGACGAACGCATTCAAATGCTGGAGCAGGAAGTTGCTTCGCTGAAGCTGGGGACGCTTGTAAATTTATCAGGTCAGGACAGCAAAGAAATTCGAAAAAAGTTGAATAACTATTTAAGAGAACTGGATGAAGTAATTGCAAAGCTTTCAAGTGAGGATTAAAATTAAGCAATGGAAGACCTGGTAAGTGTTTCTGTTACAATTGGTGAGCGCCGCTACCCGCTTAAAATCCGAGCGGCAGATGAATCGTTTGTACGCGAAGCCGAGCACATGATCAATGAAAAATTCAATGAGTTTCAATTGCGCTTTACCGGGCAGGAAAAGATTGACTACCTGGCCATGAGCGCCCTTATGAATTTCGTTGACATCCTTAAAAACCAGGACCATGATGGTGAGCAGAATGCAGTGCTATTGCAGAAAATTACAGAGGCTGATAAAATGCTCAGTGAAGCGTTGAAGCATTGAGTATTTCTTACATCAAAATCCCCGCATGTCATTTCCATTGGAAACCGAACTTAAGCCGCCTGCCAAATCAAGTATCATCCGTGCACCAAGAGGATCAGAACTTTCGTGCAAGGGATGGATTCAGGAGGCAGCCTACCGGATGATCCAGAATAATCTCGATCCTGAGGTGGCGGAAAAGCCGGAAGATCTGATTGTATATGGCGGCCTCGGAAAAGCAGCCCGCAACTGGGAAAGCTTTGAGCTGATATTAAAAGCATTGAAAGAATTAAATGATGATGAAACGCTGTTGATTCAATCGGGAAAACCTGTCGGTATTCTTCGTTCACATAAAGATGCGCCACGGGTGCTGATCTCGAATTCGATGCTTGTGCCGAGGTGGGCAACATGGGAGGTGTTCCGCGAGCTGGATAAAAAAGGATTGATCATGTACGGGCAGATGACTGCCGGCTCATGGATTTACATCGGGTCGCAGGGGATAGTGCAGGGGACATACGAGACTTATGGTTCGCTTGCAGCAAAGCATTTCAGCTCTGTTACATACCATGCCTTGCTTGATAGATCTCCGGTAAATCATTCAGCGGGCACAGGAACACTGAAAGGAACACTTAATGTAACTGCTGGTCTCGGAGGAATGGGTGGTGCACAGCCACTTGCCATTACCATGAATGAGGGTGTTTGCCTTGTCGCTGAGATGGAGCAATGGCGGATTGAAAAAAGAATTGCCACCCGTTATCTGGATAAATGGACAAGCGATCTTGACCAGGCCATTGACTGGTCACTTGAGGCGCAGAAAAAACACGAGGCTGTTTCAATTGCATATTGCGGGAATGCGGTAGATATGCTGCAGCGATTGATTGATCGCAGCATCACGCCTCAAACACTCACTGATCAGACGTCCGCCCATGATGAGCTGGTAGGATATTTCCCCGAAGGTCTTTCAGTGGACCAGGCAAAAATTCTTCGTGAAAAAAAACCTGAGGAATACATCGGGCGCTCACTTGATACGATGGCAAGGCATGTAGGTCAGATGCTGGAGCTGCAGCAGCGGGGCGCCATCACATTTGACTACGGTAATAACATCCGGGGGCAGGTGCATGATAAGCGCGGGGTTAAAAACGCCTTTGATATTCCGGGCTTTGTTCCTGAATATATAAGGCCGCTGTTTTGCGAGGGAAAAGGTCCATTTCGCTGGGTGGCACTGAGCGGCGATGAAAATGATATCTATGTCACCGACGAGTTGCTGAAGAATTTATTTCCTGAAAATAAAGGATTGCATCGCTGGCTGGTGATGGCGCGGGAGAAAATTGCATTCCAGGGATTACCCGCACGAATTTGCTGGCTTGGCATGGGTGAGCGGGAAAAGGCAGGACTTGCATTCAATGAACTTGTGCGCAGCGGAAAAGTGAAGGCGCCCCTTGTGATTGGCCGGGATCATCTGGATACCGGCAGTGTGGCATCGCCCAACAGAGAAACCGAGGGAATGCGCGACGGCAGCGATGCCATTGCCGACTGGCCTGTCCTGAATGCACTCATCAACACAGCAGGCGGTGCAAGCTGGGTTTCGTTGCATCATGGGGGTGGTGTGGGGATGGGTTATTCCATACATGCAGGGATGGTGATAGTTTGTGACGGAACTGATGATGCCGACAGCAGACTGAAACGTGTGCTGCACAATGATCCTGCGATAGGAGTTATTCGCCACGCAGATGCAGGATACGAAGCTGCAAAAGATTATGCAAGGAAGTTTGGTCTGGATATATCCGGTTAAATTGCTTACAGAAAGGAAGGCAGTTGAAGTTAATGTTCACTCCTTTACCATCTTCTCAACCCAAGCCCTGTTACCCGCTTGCAGTTGCACGAAGTACATGCCCGCTGCAAGATCATCAACATACACGATGTGATTTTTGAAATACGCATATAGCGTTAGTTGCTTGATCTGCCTTCCGAACTCTGTTACCCGCTGGCACTTTCTATAAATTTAGTTGCTTCTTCAGGTGTCCAAATCGGTATTTGACTAAGGTTAAAATCTATTGCATTTCTCGTAACTATCCCATCAATATTGGTGTTTAGCGTCGCCGAATAAAATTGTATCGCATCCTCGAAATCTTTGAATTCCGAATTGAATGCGTTTTTTATTGTTTCAGCTGTTGTGTCAATGGTTTCATCTCATTATTCTTTAGGTTTAATTCCAATACATAAAGCTTGCTGTCACTTTTGTAACATGAGCTTAGTCTGATAGGTTATTCCATCCATTACTGCCCTTATCCAATGAAGGCCGGAATTCAAATCATTGCATGACATTTGGCGCTCCATAAATCCATTAGCAGTGGTTGATTTAAAGGTTGAGCCATCTGATGGATTAGGATACAAATTTCTTTTATTCAAAGTTGCACTTTAAATGTGATCCCACAATTAAAGCAATCTATACAGGAACAGAGTTTCTCTTCATCCGTTCTTTGATCAAATCCATTCCCGGATTAAAATATCCATAAGTAAGGTGAGGGAATTCTTCCTTAATCATTTTCATCACATTCTTTACCCCGATTGTTTCGCCTGTTTCACTCACGCCAATTTTTTCTAAATACCAGTCGGGGTCAATATTGAAGTTGCGCCACTGGATCATGCACAGATCTGTTTCGCGAATAAATTTCCGGAGTTCCTCGTATTCTTCCACAGCATCCGTCATGCCCGGAAAAACAAAATAGTTGAGCGAAGCCCAGCCATTGTATTTGCGTACGGCTTTAACTGATTCTGCGAGCGCCTCAAACCCATAATTGTTAGGGAGGTAGTAGGCCTCATAGATTTCCTTACGCACGCTGTTGGTGCTCACGCGAATGCTGTTCAAGCCCGCCCTGCAAAGCTCTTCCACAGCCAGGGGCATGCTTCCATTCGTATTGATGTTGATGGATCCTTTCGAAGTTTTTTTTCGGATCCCCCGGATAGCTTCCCGGATATTTTCCCACATCAGCAGCGGCTCGCCCTCGCATCCCTGCCCGAAGCTTACAACAGGATTTAGTGCTGTTTCAAGATGCTCCACTGTATACTGAACAATCTCTTCTGCTGATGGCTTAAAGGTCAGCCGATCCTGGGTGGATGATATGCTTTCCTTCTCCGGCTGAAAGGAAATGCACCCGATACAATTGGAATTGCAGGCAGGCGAGGTAGGAATGGGCGCTTCATAACGATTCAGAAAAAAGTTTCTTGCGGCAGGGCAACGATAGGTGAGTGCGCAGTTATTTCCGATGTGAGCAAGCAAACGGTTTGAAGGAAATTTTGTGGTCAATCGGGCCACACTCGCCTTTACTACTTCATGATCAAAACTTTTCGGCTCCTGCCTGATGTCAGCATCAATTCGGGTGGCGGGAACATAAAATTTTCCATTCAGCCAGCCCACCGCAGTATAAGCATAGAGCGGAAGCGTGGTGGCATTCTTTTCCTTTACAAAAGATGATAGATAAAGCTGTGAATGCGCAGGAGCAAGTTGCGCAGCAACTGCAAATCCTTTTTCACAAATGGTTGGCTCACCGGTTTCAGCATCCAGTCCGATCGGGCGGCGGTCAGGAAGCATGAACACATCGCTTCCTTCGGGCAGCTCGATAAAATCATCAGTGCTTAATGCCACTGCATCGAATCCGGATCTGCCGCTCATGATGAGTTCAGGATCGTCGAAGATATTGCCTTGTGAATCGGCATATACAAGACATGGAACAAATTGAAGTACAGGCATTTTGAGAATGAGCAAAGATAATTTCTTCAGGATGTTTAAATTTTATTAAGCGCCTTGTGCACAGTTCGTCTAAATTTCTTTTTTTGTTAGAATTAAGAAATTTTATTTTGACATCGAACTAAAATTCAGACCATGAAAAAAAGCTACTTCATTTTTGTAGGTGCACTCTTTATTCACTTTTTATCCCGTGCCCAGAATGTAATTATCTCTGAGGATTTTGAGGGCGACCTGACCAACATTATTGTAACATTGCCCAGTGGCAGTGATCAGACATGGATTGACGCTGATTTTGATGTATTGCCGGATGGGAGCGGTCAGGCCAGGCCAGGGGAATGGTATGCATCCTACGGCTTTTCAGATGCTGACAGTCTTGATGTGGTGCTGGCAAGCAATACCTGGACCTATGAACCTACGCCCGTTGCTAATTACCTGATTCTTCCCCCGATACATCTTAATGATGGTTCAGGAATGCTTTACTGGAAATCCGCACCCTATCAAACACCCCGGTATCTCGATGGACTGCAGGTTCTCGTTTCCACTACCGGCAATTTTGATTCTGATTTCAGTGACACGCTGAAACTATTTGCAGAATACATCAGCGGTGAGCCGCTTGCCGGTGATAGTTCATTTACAAATTTTGTCTTTTCTGACGGTTTTGTATTTGGAATAGATGGCCAGTATGTAGAATACCATAGCTCTTCTGATTCCTCACGGCTGCGGGGTGTTCTTCGCCCTGATTCAGCTTCTCTTGCTTTATATGCAAACATGGACATTTATATTGCTTTCTGCAGCGGCAGCACTGATGATAACCTAATGAGCATTGATGATATCATGGTAACCGGCAGTGGTAATTTTGTGAGTGTAGCGGATCCTCTGGCAGCTCCCGGATCACTTAGTGTATTTCCCAATCCTGCCACTGATCAGATTTATATTGAATACTCCCTGTCATCAACCACACAGGTGCAGCTTGAAATGTATGATGAAGCAGGAAGATTGATGAAGTCAGTAACCCGGGGCACTCAGATAAAGGGTAATTATCATTTTGATGTGGATGTAAGGGATTTGTCCAATGGTCTTTATAATGTATCACTGAAAACTTCTGCCGGTACCGCTTATTCAAAGATTACCAAGCTTTAGGGCACAAGGAAGTTTCCTGATTCTGCGTAATTTCACTGCATCATGAAGGTGCTTTCAGGAAAAAAAATTTTGCTTGGCGTAACAGGAAGCATTGCTGCATATAAAAGCGCAGTTCTTGTACGGTTGCTTTTGAAAGAAGGAGCAGAAGTGAGGATTGTTATGACTAAAGCAGCGGAAGATTTCATTACCCCGCTTACTCTTTCCACGCTTTCAAAAAATAAGGTGCATAGCGGTCTCGTAAATGACAAGGAAGCACTCTGGAATAATCATGTTGAGCTGGGATTATGGGCTGATGTGATGATCATTGCACCCGCTTCGGCCAATACTATTGCAAAGCTTGCCCATGGGCAGTGTGACGATCTGTTATCAGCTGTTTATCTGTCTGCGCGCTGTGCAGTATTTATTGCTCCTGCCATGGATGAGGATATGTGGAATCACCCTGCAACGCAAAAAAATATCACTGCCCTGCAATCATTCGGCAATCAAATAATACCGGTAGAACAAGGGGAACTGGCAAGCGGATTATTTGGAGAGGGAAGAATGGCGGAGCCGGAAAATATTGTTGGTTTTCTCAAAAATTATTTTGAACAGGATACTTCTGCGGGAAAAAGATTAAAAGGAAAAAAGGCTTTGGTAACAGCAGGACCGACTCATGAAGCCATTGATCCTGTTCGGTTCATCGGTAATCATTCATCTGGTAAAATGGGGATTGCCCTTGCTGAAGCTCTGGCAGATGAGGGAGCGGAAGTTGAACTGGTGCTCGGACCTTCCTCACTCACAGCTCAGCACCGCTCAGTTAAAATCACGCCGGTGGTTTCCGCAGATGAAATGTATGAAGCTGCCATGAGGTTATTTAAAACAGCAGACATCGCTATTATGTCGGCGGCAGTGGCGGATTATGCTCCTGAAAATTTTTCTTCTCAAAAGATCAAGAAGCATAATGGAGATGTGCTGAACTTATCATTAAAAAAAACACCGGATATTTTAAGAGCGCTCGGAAAAGAAAAACACAACGGACAAATATTAGCTGGTTTTGCACTTGAGACCAATGATGAAATGATGAATGCAAAGGGAAAAATTGATGAGAAAAACCTGGATTTCATCGTGCTGAATTCATTGAATGACCCTGGAGCCGGATTTCAATATGATACTAATCGCATTACAATTATTGACCGGAAAAAGGAAATTTTTACTTATGATTTAAAATCAAAGCAAGAAGTGGCGAAAGATATCGTTGAGTTTATTGTTAAGAAAATAGTGAGTAGTGAATTGTGAATTGTGAGAAGAGAGCTGTAGCTAAGAAAACAGGAAACAAAAAAACCAATAAACCATAGACAGTGAAATATATTTTTTTGATCATCATCATGTTCTCGCTTGTTGCGAATACGGAAGCTCAGGAGCTCAACTGCCAGGTGAGAGTGATAGCACCGACGCTTCAAACCACGGATCCCAAGGTGTTTGAAACGTTGCAGCAATCCATCTTTGAATTCATGAACACCCGCCACTGGACCAGTGACAATTTTAAAACCGAAGAACGGATTGAGTGCAGCATTCTCATCAGTGTGACTCAGGAAATCTCTTCCGACAGGTTTGGCGCGCAAATTACTGTTCAAAGCAATCGCCCTGTTTATTCTTCTTCTTACAACTCACCCATGCTATACCTCGCTGATAAGGATTTTCAATTTCAGTATGCACAATACCAGCCATTAGAATATTCTGATAATCAATTTACCACCAACCTTACCTCTGTACTTGCATATTATGCGTACCTGATCATTGGATTTGACTATGATAGCTTTGCGGAAAAAGGCGGTAATACGGTTTTTCAGAAAGCAAATTCGATTGTTACAAGCGCACAGAGTAATAACAACGCAGGTCCCGGATGGAAATCATTTGAAAGCACCAAGAACAGGTTCTGGATCATCAACAATCTTACAAACAGTAAGCTTGATTATGTACATACCGTGATTTATAAATATCACCGGGAAGGGCTGGACAAAATGTATGAGAGCAGCGACCAGGCCCGCAAGCCTGTGAGTGATGCTTTGCAAATCCTATCGAAAATAAAGGAAGATGCACCCAATGCGATGTTTACACAGGTCTTTCTGCAAAGCAAGGGGGATGAAATTGTGAACCTGTATTCAAAAGGATCACCCCAGGAAAAATCAAGCGCCGTACAAATACTCTCATCCCTCGATGCTTCCAATGCAGCCAAGTATCAGCAGATCATGAAGAATAATTAGCGCTCCGGGCACCGATTCCAAATCACGCTGTACCTTTTGCGACCGTGCTTCTACGACTTACCATCTCCAACTATGCAATAATTGAACAGCTTGAGCTTTCATTTTCCGAAAATCTTACTGTGATAACAGGAGAAACCGGAGCAGGTAAATCCATTGTGATGGAAGCTCTCTCACTCGTGCTTGGTGAGCGTGCTGATACTGCAGTGTTGTTTGATAAGGCGAAGAAATGTGTGGTTGAGGCAGAGTTTAGCAATCATGATCTGGATTTGAAAGTTTTCCTTCAGGAGAATGATCTGGAACTTGATGAGATGATAGTGCTGCGCCGCGAAATTTCGCCTGCAGGAAAATCGCGCGCCTTCATTAATGATACTCCTGTGAATCTTCCTGTGATGAAAATGCTGGGAGATTCGCTTGTTGACATGCACCAGCAGCATGAGTCAAAGGAGATCAGCACTTCGCAGTTTCAATTGTCATTGCTTGATTCATTGGCGCAACATGAGTCAGGAGTAAAAGCATACCGGAAAAGTTTTATACAGTATCAAATTGCTATTGCAAGATGGAGTGAATTGAACGGACAAAATCATCGCGAAATGCAAGAACTGGATTATCTGAATTTTCAGCTTAATGAACTATCCGATGCCGCATTGAACACTGATGAACAGGAAATTCTGGAGCAGGAGCAGCATCAGCTGGAACATGCAGAAGAAATTCAGAAAATATTTTCGCAGGTAATTCTTCAACTTAAAGACTCTGAAGAAGCAGTCACGATTCGCCTCCGGGAAGTAGTTCATTCATTAGGCGGAGTAAAAAAATTTTTACCTGCGTTAGAAGAGATTCTTAAACGAATCGAGAGCACCCGGATTGAACTGGATGATATTAATTCAGAAATTGAAAATCAGCAGCAAGCCATTTCAGCAGACCCTCATCGATTACAGCAAATTCAGCAGAGGCTTGACCTGATTTTCCGGCTGCAGAAAAAGCACAGAGTTAATGATGTTAAATCTCTGATTCAAATTGCCAGTGATATTGAGGGGAAAATAAACTCAATCAATATTCAAACTGAGGAGCTGGAAAATTTGGGTCAGAAAAATATTTTACAAAAAAAGCAATTGACGGAAGCAGCTAAAAAAATTTCCTCAGCGAGATTGAAGCAATCGCCTAACGTGATTCAGGCGATCAATAGCATGTTAAAAGAAGTAGGAATGCCCCACGCACAAATTACAATTGAGCATTCAGCTCTGAAGGATGATGAACTCAATGCAAATGGCATGGATCACTTCCAGTTTTTGTTTGCCTCAAACCAGGGTAGTGAGTTTCAGGAAATCAAAAAGATTGCTTCAGGCGGAGAATTATCCAGGCTCATGTTGTGCTTCAAATCGCTTATCGCGGCCTCCACCTCACTCCCAACCCTGATCTTTGATGAAATTGATTCAGGGATTTCAGGTGAAACAGCGATGAAAGTTTCACGAATACTTAAAAAGCTTTCCTCTGAACATCAGGTGATTTGTATCACTCACCTTCCACAACTCGCTGCCAGAGGCAATGTTCATTATTTTGTGTACAAGGAAACTTCTGACAACAGAACTTATACCCGTGTGCGATCACTGAGTGAGGAGGAAAAGATTAAAGCTGTTGCACAAATGATCGGTGGTGAAAAAGTAACTGCTGCAGCTATTGAGAGCGCGAAGGAATTGCTGAATTGAAAATTACAGGATGTAATTCACGTTGCTTTTCCTTAATTGAGAGGGCAATGCCGTGATGCACGAACTCAAAATCACATTTAGCTTTTGACTTTGACTTTCGACCATTTCTGCCTTTATCCTTTTAACTCTTCAACGGAGTCATTTATTGACTTTTCAGCCCTTCGTGTTTTTCACCTTTCAATCAGTATCTCTATGACTTTCATTTTCTCTGCACTCCAGTTACATTTGTCGCAAAGCTCTAACTTATGCCATACAATCTGCTGAAAGGAAAAAAAGGAATTATTTCCGGGGCGCTCGATGAGAATTCTATTGCATGGAAAGTTGCCCTTCGCTGCTTTGAAGAAGGGGCGGCGATCACCCTTACCAATGCACCCATTGCCATGCGCATGGGCAAGATCAATGAATTAGCGAAGACGGTGAATGCGGAAATTGTTCCTGCTGATGCCACAAGCAGTGATGATCTGCGAAAACTTTTTGAGCGTGCAAAAGAGATTCATGGCGGGGGAATAGATTTTGTGTTGCATTCTATCGGCATGTCGCCCAATGTCCGCAAGAATAAGCCCTATACTGATCTGAACTATGA
>JBDSEA010000206.1:0-8502 GCA_039920305.1 Chitinophagales bacterium | reverse complement strand
ATTTCATTTCCTAAATTAAAATTGCTCACTCGCTTTCTTTTAATTAAAGTAAAAAATAGTTCTCGGTCAGCTTGTCCTCACCGACCGAAATTCGTACTTCTCTTAGAAGCTGTTTAAATTTTGCTTTCAAAAGTTTTTAAGCATGCACCTGATCATAGATAGTCGAATCATGGTTTCGCTGGATTCAATGAGCCGTTCATAGTCCTTAGAATTTCTCCGATCATTATTGATCCAGGCAAAGGTTCGTTCCACAATCCAACGCTTGGGTAATACTTTAAAGCCGCTTTCTTTTTTGTGTACGATTTCCAGTACCCATCCGAATTTTTCTGCTACTTGATCAATGAGTTTTCCGGCATACCCGCCATCCGCGAATATCTTAACCATTCTGCTGAATCGAAATCGTAACAGTTCTATCACGCTCATCGCCCCATCACGGTCTTGAACACTGGCACTATGAACTATTACACCTAATACTAATCCTAAAGTATCCACGATGATATGCCGTTTTCGCCCCGTTACTTTTTTACCCGCATCATATCCCCGTTGTTCACCGGCCACACTGGTTCCTTTGACCGATTGACTGTCAATGATACCCACACTCGGGCTTTGTTCTCTGCCTTTGTTCATTCGAACTATTCTCACCAGTTCATCATGTATCAACTCAATCAATCCATTTATCTTCCACTTCCGATAATAATAATACACCAGTTGCCACGACGCAAAATCACTCGGCAGCATGCGCCATTGACATCCGCTCTTCACTACATAAAAAATAGCATTCACAATCGCTCTCAATTCGTACTTGCGTTTTCTTTGCATGTCAAAAAATTTTTCTATTCTTTGCCATTGACTGTCGCTTAAGTGAGTAGGGTATGCTTTCATCTTGTAAGGTTTTGGTACACCACAAAATGAATCGCACTCTACTTATTTGCGACAGTCTATTTTTTCAATTGTTCACGTCCTCGTTCCCTTTGTCTATTATTTTGGAAAATTTAAACAGCTTCTTAGAAAGAAAAGTTTTTTTTGATATTGATTATGAAACAGATCATGATTAGCACTTTAGAAAATTTTTGCAGCCATCATTTAACCCTTCAATGATGAATTGGTAATTGATCATTTACTTTTCACCTTTACTCAAAATTTCAGGATATGGCTGCAATAAAGATGATGGAAAGCCTTTCGCAAAATGAATTAAGCTTCGGGGACTTCAAAAGCCAGATTGTTGCTGACTTCCGGCTTGCAGTATTGAGCCGGGAAGCAAGCCTGCTCGGAAGAAAGGAAGTATTGCGCGGAAAAGCCAAGTTCGGAATCTTTGGTGATGGAAAGGAGGTCGCCCAGCTCGCCATGGCAAAGGTGTTTCGTGATGGCGACTGGCGCAGCGGATATTACCGGGATCAAACCTTTGCATTCGCAACAGGAATCTGTTCAGTAAAGGAATTCTTTGCGCAGCTATATGCCAACATCAACCCGGAATACGAGCCGATGTCGGCCGGCAGGCAGATGAATGCTCACTTTGCTACCCACTACATAGATGAATCGGGAAACTGGAAAAACCAGACCAAAATGGTGAACTCGGCGGCTGACACCTCTCCTACTTCCAGCCAGATGCCACGTGCACTCGGGCTTGCGCTTGCATCGAAAAAATACCGTGAGTGTAAAGAGTTGAAATCACTCACTCATTTTTCCCGGAACGGTGATGAGGTCGTGTTTGCCACCATTGGTGATGCGTCCACTTCAGAAGGTCAATTCTGGGAGACGCTGAATGCCGCAGGAGTTCTCAGGGTTCCCCTGATCATTACAGTCTGGGACGATGGCTATGGGATTTCAGTTCCGATAAAATACCAGACCACCAAGCAAAATATCTCCGAAATCCTCTCTGGATTTCAAACCGATGAGGATGGAAACGGGGTGGATATTTATGTTGTAAACGGATGGGATTATCCCTCCCTGATTGAAACCTATGAGAAGGCTGTTTCCAAAACCCGTGAAACCCACATTCCTGCGCTGATTCATGTTAAAGAATTAACACAGCCGCAGGGCCATTCCACTTCCGGATCACATGAGCGCTATAAATCAAAGGAGCGGATGGAATGGGAAAAGGAAACAGATTGCAACCGCAAGATGCGGGACTGGATCATCCAATATGCCATCGCGACGGATGAGGAGCTGGAAGCAGTGGAAAAAGAATCACGGGAGCTGGTAGTCAGGGCACGGCTCGATGCGTGGAATGACTTCAATGACCCGATCAGAAAACTTATAGCAGACCTTGCTTCCCTAATTGACGAAGCTGGTACTGCAAGTGAATACACCGAAGAGCTGCAATCCATCAAACAGGAATTGATCACGGCACCTGACGCTATCAGGAAAGATGTTCTAATTGCTGCAAAAAAAGCGCTGGCTGTTCTGTCAAAGGAGCAAAACCCCCTGTGCGAAAGGCTTGTTAAATGGAAGAATGATTTTCAAGGGTTGATGCATTCCACTTTCACTTCCCATTTATACAATGAAGGTCACCGCTCTGCATTGAACATTGCGGAAGTAAAGCCCGAATACGCAAATGATGCCCCCGTGCTCAATGGCTTTGAGATATTAAACCGCTGTTTCGATGCCGCTCTTGCGCGGGAGCCCAGGCTGTTTGCTTTTGGTGAAGATCTTGGAAACATCGGGGATGTGAACCAGGGCTTTGCAGGCCTGCAGGAAAAATTCGGCGAGCAGCGGGTATTTGACACCGGCATCCGGGAGCAAACGATCGTTGGACAGGGACTGGGAATGGCGATGCGCGGATTGAGGCCGATCGCTGAGATTCAGTACCTGGATTACCTGCTGTTCGGATTACAAACCCTAAGTGATGATCTGGCCACCCTGCATTACAGAACTGCCGGGGGTCAATCAGCTCCGCTCATCATCCGCACACGCGGCCACCGCCTCGAAGGCATATGGCACAGCGGCTCACCTATGGGAATGATCTTAAACTCCATTCGTGGCATCTATCTTTTTGTGCCCCGCAACATGACGCAGGCTGCCGGATTTTATAATACGATGCTGCAAAGTGATGATCCGGCAGTGATCATTGAATGCCTGAATGGCTACCGGCTTAAAGAAAAGCTGCCTGCCAACATCGGGGAGTTTACCATTCCGCCCGGAGTTTCCGAAGTCCTGATTGACGGAAATGATGTGACGGTGGTAACCTATGGCTCATGCATCCGGATTGCACAGGAGGCAGCTGATCGGCTGAAACGGTCCGGTATCAGTGTTGAATTGATTGATGTTCAAACACTTTTACCCTTTGACCTGCATCACAGGATTGCTGAATCAATCAGGAAAACCAACCGCGTTGTATTTCTTGATGAGGATGTGCCCGGCGGTGCAAGCGCCTATATGTATCAGCAGGTGATGGAGAAGCAAAACATCTGGCAGTGGCTGGACTCGCCGCCCGTAACCATTACCGCACAGCCCAACCGGACGGCATACGCCAGCGATGGTGACTATTTCTGCAAGCCCAATGCTGAAGATGTGTTTGAAGCGATCTACCTGATGATGAGGGAAACAAGTCCGCAGGAATTTCCGGAAATATTTTAAGACTCTTTCGGGTCGCTTAACTGAATGAGCTCAACCGCTCCTCAGTACGGGCTCTTAATCATTTTAACATCCGGAGGCAATACAAAAAAATCATCACCGAGCTTTGACGGGATCACTGCGGCAGCTTCGCTAATGATGATCACCTGGTCTTCTTCCACCTCCATCCTCAACGGAAGAGCCCCTGCAATCTTCAGGTATTCATTCCAGTTTCCGAAGCGGTGATTTACATAAAGTAACGGATCTGCAGTCAGCAGTGGTGCATAATCATAGGTCTGAGTTCCTTTTTTGGTGTGAAGGATTAATTCATCACAGTTGTAACCGAGTATGTGCACTGCATTCTTTCTTACTTCAAAGCTAATGATGCTGTCCTTGCTTTCTGATGCATCACTCCAGTACATGATGTTGCCGTCCCGAAGCTCAGTGTACAGCATATTGTCCTTTGCGAGATAGGTATAGGCAGCCACAACACTTCCGTTCAATTCAGATTTGTAATTACCCCCCTTGATAAAGTAGAGGTTCTGCGAGCCCACAATTGATTTCCATTGAGCATCGCTGAAGGAAGACACCTTGCTCTTATAGCTGTTTTTATAAATGATCTCTCCTTCAAATAGCTGGGCAAAGTTATTTTTAGCCCATAGTGACAGGATGAGAAAGGCAATTATTCCTGGTTTCATCAGGCTTTGGGAGGTTGAAGTAAAAACACAAAAGTAACAAAGTCATGAGCCGTGAATGTAATAGGCGGGAAAGGATTATTTTCGGCCACAGGAGCAGCACTTTACCGGTTGAAAGGAATTGTGGACATTAGAATTTACGAATGCAATTTCCAATTAAAACAGACATCCCAAATTACCTTTGCTCAACAATTTCATCATCAGGGGTACATATTTCTGATTTCTATAACTTCCAAACCAGCATAACCAACCATGAACTTTAAGAAACTTACAATCCGTATACTTTTTTTTCCACTGATGATCTCAGCAATAAACCCTGTAAAAAGTACAGCACAGCACAGGTGCGGCACCATGGAACATGAGCAATTGCTGCAAAAGAAAAACCCGCAGCGGGCGGACGATATGCTGCAAAGCGAAATAATCATACAGCAATGGATCGCAGAACACGCTGATCAATCAACACTGCGGAGTATTGATACAATTCCGGTAGTGGTGCATGTTCTATGGCATACCAGCAATGAGAATATTGACAGCGCACAGGTTCAGTCACAGATCGATGTGCTTAATGAAGATTTCGGCAGAACAAATTCTGATACTGTAAAAACACCTGCTGATTTTCTCAGTGTTGCAGGCACCGCCCCTTACAGGTTCTGTCTTGCAGCCCGCGATCCGGATGGCAATCCGGCCAGCGGCATCGAGCGGCGTTATGTTTCATCGTTATCATTAAGCACCGATGCCCAAATCAAATTTTACAGCAATGGCGGACTGGATGCATGGGATGTTAACCAATACCTCAATATCTGGGTAGTAAATTTCGGGGGCGGCATCCTGGGATATGGTGAGTTTCCGACGGGTAACCAGAGCAATACATTTGGTGTAGTGATTCAATATGATGCATTCGGTAGAGTCGGGACTGTCGCTTATCCCTTTGACCTGGGAAGAACAGCCACCCATGAATTTTCCCATTGCTTCAACCTGTATCATATCTGGGGTGATGATGGCGGCTCCTGTAATTCAAGTGATTTAGTAGCTGATACTCCCAACCAGGGTGATGCGAATTTTGGCTGTCCCTCCTATCCGCATACTGACAATTGCAGCCCTGTTTCCCCGGGCGTGATGTTTATGAATTACATGGATTACACCAATGATGCATGCATGAACATGTTCACGCTCGGCCAGGCAACAAGAATGTCCTCGGCGATCAACAGCTTTTACCCAACCCTGCTTACTTCCGCCGGCTGTATTCCCGGAGTTATCTATGCAAATAATGCTTCCCTGCCTGCAATCGTATCTCCGGAAGTAAACAGTCAGTTATGCTCCACAGATTTTACTCCCGTGGTTACCATTAAGAACTGGGGCAGCGATACTCTTACTTCTGTAATCATTAATTATTACATTGACAATAATCCCTTGCTGACTTATTTATGGAACGGAAGTCTGGTGCATCTTGAAACTTCAAATGTTACCCTTCCCTCCGCCATTGCCTCTGCGGGTACGCATACTTTTACAGCATATACAACTGCTCCGAATGGCACTCCTGATTCCTTAACTTCCCAGGATACTTCCAGCATATCATTCAGCATCAGCACCACGGTTGTTTCGCTTCCCCAGCAGGAGGGCTTTCAATCCGTAACCTTTCCTCCCGTGAACTGGTATTATGCCTACATTAATCCATCCAACCGCTGGAAACGGGTTACCACTGCAGGCGGATTTGGAAACAGCACCGCATCCGCGAAGATGGATAATTTTGCAGGCAACATTGACATCAGCGGTCAGGTAGATGATCTTGTTATGCCGGCAATGGATTTTACCAATGCGCCGGATACACTTTCACTTGAATTCAATGTGGCTTACGCGCAATATAGCAATACCACGAATGATTCACTCATCGTAATGGCAACAGCCGATTGCGGGGAAACGTGGGAAACACTTTTTCATAAAGGAGGAAACCTGCTGACAACAGCACCAGACAAAACATCGGCATTCACTCCTACCGCAACGCAATGGATTGCCTATTCGGTTTCACTCAGTCAGTTCGCGGGACAGCCCGAAGTAAAGATTGTTTTTCGCTCAGTGAGCAACTGGGGAAATAACCTGTACCTTGATGATGTGAACATCGGGCAGATTACCGGTATTGATGAAAGTCAGAAAGGCAATATTTTGGTTTCAATTGATCCTAACCCGTCATCAGGGATTCTGAGCATCCGCTTTCCGGAAAAAGCAGTAACCCATCCCTATGACATTCAGATACTGAATTCAATGGGTCAGCTGGTTCATCATGAATCGGATCTTCATGGCAATACATTTACACTCGATCTTACGCACCATGCAAACGGAACCTACCTGCTCCAGGTAAATGACGGAACTCATGTGATATCAAAAAAAATGGTCGTGGAGAATTAACCCTGCCTTTTAATTTATCAGGGTAGTTCACATGCTACGGAGCAGTCTAAATTTTGCTGACATATTTTTTCTCCTGAAGGAAAAATTTTTCCGGGTAGAAGTAAGTGACTATTTTACAATCATCAAAAATGATTGTAATAGTGTCAGATCTAAACATCCTTAAACAGTGCGGTACACCCATCCCGATGGCGAGCTGCTGCATTTCTGCCGGCTTCCCCTCGCCCGCAGATAATTACATTGAACAGCGCATTGACTTTAATGACCTGCTGATTCAGAATCCTTCAGCGACATTCCTGGTAAAGGTTGAAGGCGACTCCATGATCTATTCCTTTATTCCTCCCAACGCATTGCTTGTAGTGGATAAGTCTCTGATGCCGAAGAACGGCAGCATCGTGGTTGCCTGCGTGAACAATGAATTCACCGTAAAAAAATTTTACAGCTCCGGGGAAGGGATGTTCCTGTTTCCCTCCAACCCGCGCTACGATGTGATTCAGCTCGACGAGGGCATGGACTTTAAAGTGTGGGGGGTTGTAACCAAAATAATTATTGATCCCAAAGATGTAGATGATGATTGCCTTGGCAGACTGTAACAATTTTTATGTTTCGTGTGAGCGGATGTTTCAGCCCCGGCTTGAAGGCAGGCCGGTGATCGTGCTCTCGAATAATGACGGCTGTGCCATCGCGCTCAGTGATGAGGCGAAAGCGCTTGGGATCAAAATGGGCTCGCCCGCTTTCATGATGAAGAATTTGCTGGAAAAGCACGACGTACAGGTATTTTCTTCCAACTACACCCTGTATGGCGATATGAGTGAAAGGGTGATGAAAACCTTTTCATCGCTGGTACCCCGGCTGGAGATCTACTCTATTGATGAGGCCTTTCTCGACCTCTCCGGATTTAAATACAGCGACCCAGTAATATATGGCTTAAAGATCAGGGAAACGGTTAAGCGCAACATCGGTATTCCGGTCTCCATCGGGATCGCAGCCACCCGTGCGCTGGCGAAAATTGCAAACCGGTTTGTAAAAAAACACAGGAAGAAGCTTGGTGTGCATGCCCTATCCAGTGACGAGTCAACCATGGAAGCACTGGCTGCCACATCCATTGCTGATGTATGGGGAATTGGCGGGCAATATCAGAAGCTGCTGCTCCGGAATGGTTTTAAAACGGCGCTGGATTTTACCAGGGCAAATGATGAATGGGTGAGAAAGAACATGTCAGTGGTGGGACTGCGGCTGTTGAATGAGCTGCGGGGTATTCCATGCTCTGCGTGGGAAGAGCAGCCGCCTCCGAAAAAGGCAATCTGTACCGCCATTGGCTTCGGTAAGCTGCTTACAGATGTTGAAGACATCAGGGAGGCCCTTGCAACCTACACAGCCAACTGTGCAATGAAGCTTCGAAAAGAAAATTCCATCGCAAAGGCAATGCAGGTATTCATTCAAACCAACCCTCACCGGACTGAAGATGAGCAGTATTATTGCTCAATTGACCTGGAGCTGGAAGTACCAGCCGGTGAATCTAATGTACTCATCAGGCATGCCATGCGCGGACTAAAAATGATTTTCAAGGCCGGTTACAATTACCAGAAGGTAGGTGTAATCGTAAGTGACATTGTTCCATCAACAGTTTTTCAAACGGGAATGTTTGATGTTGCTGACCGTGGCCGGAATAAAAAAGTAATGCAGGCAATGGACCATATCAATAACAACCTTGGGAGGGATTTTGTGAGATTTGCGGCGCAGGGATATGCGAAAAAATTCAGGCTGAGGCGCGCAATGCTTTCACCCTCCTACACCACGGATATCAGCCAGGTGCTGAAAATAAAAATCTGACCTGCATGTTTAACCCGCTTTT
>JBDSEA010000205.1:0-17318 GCA_039920305.1 Chitinophagales bacterium | reverse complement strand
CGGCAATTACCGATTTTATTGCTTCCGCTAATTTTATTGCATCACCTGTGCCCGAGAAATGGATATATTTCACAGCGGGTGTTTCATTTACCAGGTGATTGTGCTCGGCGGTTATTTCAAGGTTAACTGCAACTAATTTTGAAATTACTCCGGCAACTTCTGAATCCAGCAGCACAAGATCTCCCATCATGGTTGCCTGAGTCTCCATTTTCATAAACCCTATCCACGAGGTGAGCGCAAGGGAAGGTGCGATAGAAAAGGAGCCCACTTTTACCTTCAGATCATATCGTGGAAATGTGATTTTAAAAACATCATCCTGAATGTTGCCTTTTTTACCGAAAACTGTTTCTATGGTTGACCAGTCGGTTTGCTGGGCGAAACTTAATCCGGTAAATAAGATGGCGAATAGGGTGAGGGTTAACTTTTTCATTATTCAAATTCGTTACGGCAATCAGACTCTCGCACAATAATTTTTCTTATTACTGTGCTACCATAAGTTTAATTACCTCAAACTTTTCCCCATTTTGCAAATGAAGCAAATACATGCCATCTTCCAGAGATGGCAATTCCATTCCTGAAAACTGCGTGATAATTTTCCATTCAGAAACTATTCTCCCGCGTTCATCAAAGAGAGTGGCATCTGCATTCTCCCACGGAATATAAATTTCAATATTGCCTTCAGTCATCAGGGTGGGATAAATTAAAGGTTGCCCTGGCAGGGATTCATTTTCGTCAAGCATCTGCTTCAGATAAGAGGGGTTTTCCAGGTGGCATGGTCTTACGACATCATAACCTGCATCACCTCTTGCAACTTTAACAGAATCCAGTTTATCCCTGTACGTTTCAATGATGGCGGCGTAAGTACTGTTGTTGATCAGGTTGGTGAGCTCAAGCGGATCATTCACCATATCAAAAAATTCTTCTACCGAATCAGTGCAGGTATAATGTATGTACTTGAAATAGTGATCGCGAATGGCACGTGCGGTAGGATTTACGCCGGTAGAATCCCGAATCATGATGTAATAGAATTGATTTTGACTGTTCTCACCATCATATATTTTTTTTAATGAAAAGCCATCCATCGCAATCGGATAGGCTATGTGTGCAGCATCATACATGGTGGGTGCCAGATCCATATTGGAAACATACTGATCGGTAATGATGGAAGAATCTGCAAACCATTTTGGAAATCGTATAAAGAGGGGTGTTCTGGCAGAGGCCTCATACGGGTATGTTTTACCCTGGATCCAGTGATTACCCAGCATATATCCATTGTCATTAGTGAAAATGAGTAAGGTGCTATCAAGTTTGCCGGTAGCTTCAAGGGCATTAATTATCTCACCAATACAGCTATCCAGCTGGGCTATCACTTCCAGTGTCTGCCTGTATGCGGTATCCATTTTCAAACCATGCAGTGTTGGATCAACCGGAGAATAAATAGAAGACGGGTAGTTAACAGTGTATTTTGCAGTATCGGGTAGCCATGGAATAATATAGTCATCGAAACGGCCTGCAAATGAAGGAAGCGGTGTAAGGGGGAAGTGGGGTGCCTGGTAAGCAAGCCACAGGAATAAGGGCTGATTCACCCTGTTAATGATGGCAATGGCCGTATCAGTAAGTGTCAGGCTGTTATTCTTGTTGATGGTGATTGAATTGCCATTATAATTGAATTTGATTCCCGCATTCTTTTCAATTCCAAGGGACCATAGGTAATAATTGAATTCAGGTTCTGCTCTGTTCAAAAAAGTACCGTGATTCTTTCCCACCAGCGCCGTGTAGTAGCCGTTATTCTTCAACACCTGCGGCACCGTTATTATATTCGTATCCAGAGGAGTTCCATTTCGAATCACCCCTGTATTGAGGGTGAACAATCCGGAAGCAATGGTGGCCCGGCTCGGAGCACAAAGTGAAGTGACACAATATGAATTTTTGAAGTTTACTCCTTCGTTCGCTATCCGGTCAATGTGGGGTGATTGAAAAAAGTCCGGTGCGCCGTTGCAGCTGAAATAATCAAAACGGCTGTCATCCAGAAGTATCAGGATAATGTTGGGTAGCGTTTCCTGCCCTGTTGCAGATATCTGCACCGTAACTGCTGCCGTCCATTCATCAGCAACAAGCGGGCAGGTAGAAACCTGAAAAAAGTAAACCGTATCGGGACTTAAATTATTTACAATAAATGAGTCCGCAGGAGGGAAGCTCATGTATGTGAATGCACTGCTAAATGTCTGGTATCGTATGCGCACTGAATCATAAGGGCAGGAAGCAGTAATGCTTATACTGACCGAATTTGTCGCAAGGGGAAGGATTTCAACATCCGAAGGCAGTGAACATTGCAATGTGGTCGCCGATTTTTTCACTTTCGGACTTTTTGAACCGTCAGTGCATTTAGAGAATACTCTGAAATTATATTTTGTTCCTGCCATTAACCCGGTGAATTGATAGGATGTATCAGTTCCTGTATTGATATAGGGCGCCCACTGCGTACTACTTGCGGGTTTAAAGGATACACCGAAGGCGGAAACAGAAGCTGCTGACTGCCAGCGCAATTCAGCACTGCAGGAGGTTTTATTTGTTATGTATAAACCTGTTGGCGGATTTAATACACAGCTTTGGGCTGAAGCGGAAGTACTGAACAAGTACCCAGAAAGTATTAGTAAATATAAACCAGGTCGAGTCATTTTATGTGTGTGATTTTAAGTAAAAATTAATTTGATTCAATTACCGTACAGGTGCCGAATGTAATTCCAGATTTGATAAATTTCAAATTTATGAGCTGAAAAAGAGATGAAAAATGATACTCACGGGAAGTTCATGACGTTTAAAATTTCACTAAAGGGAATAGAAAGAGCCTGATTAATTATTGAATTTAACCCTCGCCATTTGATTTATCCGTAAACTTCGTTACTTATGAGTTATAATGAATGCTATAAAATTATCCCGCCGGCTTTTTACCAAACTTCACTTTGATGAAAGCGATTACTGCCGGAATCATCGAAATGAGTATGATTCCCAGCACAATGGATTCAAAATGCTGCTGCACAAATGGAATATTTCCGAAAAAGTATCCAGCATAGATAAACAGCGTTACCCATAACAATCCACCAATTAAATTGAACAGTGCGAACCTGCTCACGTTCATTTGTCCTACCCCGGCAATGAATGGTGCAAAAGTTCTTAGGATGGGCGCAAACCGGGTGTAAATAATCGTCATGGCTCCGTACTTATCAAAGAATGTTTTAGTACGGTCAAGATATTTCCGCCGGATAAGCTTATAATCTTTTTCATACACTTTTGGACCTATGTATTTACCGATAAAATAATTTAGCATGTTGCCGGTAAATGCCGCGATGATGAGGAGTACCACCAGCAAATGAACATTCAGTCCGCTGCCATCCAGTGCTGCAATAGCTCCTGCAGCAAACAGCAGGGAGTCGCCCGGGAGAAAGGGCGTAACCACCAGTCCTGTTTCACAAAAAATGATGATGAATAAAATCACATAGGTGAGCGTGCCATATTGTGAAACAATTTCTTTTAGGTGAACATCAATATGAAGTATAAAATCCACCAGGGTTTGAAGGAAATCCATTTATGAAAAATTTGCGGTGAAGATAGAATCAGAGTTTTGGAATAATTATGCCTGAGTGTCTATTCCTACTGAAATAGCCAGTAGCTTTTTGGAAGTTAATAGAAACTTGAAAATTTAATATTTCGACAGGCACAAACCTGACATGCGCTAAGGTCACCCTGAGCTTGTCGAAGGGTAAACTAATTTCGGATTGAATTCCAAACAGCTGCTGAGAGTGCAGAACGTTTTTCTCCGGGGAAATTCCGGCGCCATTAATTGCCTGCGAGATCTGTATTCAACCCGCATTCTGTCTTCTTCAATCCATACCATCTTCCCTCACGCGCATCAGCATACATATCAATGCGGCGCGTGCATGGCTCGCAGCCGATGCTCAGGTATCCTTTCTCTTCAAGCGGATGATGCGGAATATTATATTGCCTGAGGTACTCGAATATCATTTTAGGTGACCAGTCAAGCATGGGGTGTAAGCGAAGGGTATTGAAGGGTGCAGGCGCTTCAACCCGGAAGTTTTTCCGAACATTACTCTGGTCGGCACGCACACCGTTGATCCACACATCGAAGGCGGCAAGAACAGGCTCCATTGGCTGGGTTTTATTCATGAAGCAGCAGTGATCAGGATCAGAAGCGAACATCAGCCGGCCCTGCGCATCCTTCTGCATGCTCTTTGGAGTTAGGGGAAAAACATCATGAACCTTTAGTCCGAACAGCATGGCAATGCGATTTTTAAATGTAATGGTTTCAGGAAAATGATAACCGGTGTTGATGAAGAATACCGGAATCTTATGATCAATGCGGCTGATGATGTGCAACAGCACGAGTGAATGAGTCTGGAATGATGAAGTACTGAACACATTCAGACCATCGCGGCGGTAGCCGTCTATTTTGCTTTTGATTTCTTCGAAAACCATGATATCATTCCGGTGATCAGGGAGGCAAAACTACACGGACGGATTCAGAACAACATTTAAAAACTCCCTGTAGATGTGAGGATTGGATGCAATAATTTCTTTTCCGAATAAAAAGTTGTTTCCATTTTCAAAATCAGATACAATTCCGCCCGCTTCCCTGACGATAAGTGCGCCGCCTGCAACATCCCACGGGTTTAAATTGTATTCGAAGAAGCCATCAAATCTTCCGCAGGCTACATATGCCAGATCTACAGCAGCAGAACCCAGCCGGCGCACCCCATGTGTATTGTTAAACAGAAATCTCAGTGTGGAAAAAAAACGATCTGTACCGGGAAATTCTTTATAAGGAAATCCGGTGGCGGTTAATGAGCCGGCAAGCGTCTCGGTTTTTGTAACTGAGATTCTGTCACCATTCATAAAAGATCCCCCGTTCTTCCATGCATAAAAGCATTCATCGAGATTGATCTCATATACGATGCCGATGAGCATGTCATCATCCTGCTGCAAGGCAATACTTACTGAATACGGGGGAACGCTATGGATAAAATTGGTGGTGCCATCGAGAGGGTCAATGATCCATCGCAGCGATGAGGCGCTTTCTGCAACTGTTTTTTCTTCTGTTAAAAATCCTGCATCGGGAATAATTTTTTTCAATCCCTCCACTATCATTTTCTCTGCATTCACATCCACATACGAAACCAGGTCACGCTGCCCTTTGCGGATCACTTCATTTACATTAAATCGCTTTCGCTCGTCCGCAATAAAATTTCCTGCCCGGCGCGCTACTTTGGAAGCTGCCAGACAAATTTCTTCAAGATTCATTCAGAAGGTTTTTTCTTTTACTTAACCGCATAATTATGATCCGGACAAACAGTAACAGGGTTAAGATGATTGCAGCCCTGCCGATGTAATCGCCAAAGCGAACATAGAATGTCTGATCTGTATTTACATATAAATCAGATTTAATAACGGCCTGTACCCACCAGTCAGTAGCATCGTAAACATCCCCTCGCTGGTTGATGAAGGCGGAGGTTCCGGTATTGGCACAATGAGCAAGATCCCTTCGGGTCTCAATGGCCCGCAGGCGTGCATAATCCAGGTGCTGCTTATGGCCCGCAGAGTTCGCCCACCATCCGTCATTGGTAATTACAAACAACAGGCCGGCACCCCGTTTAACGTATTCGCAAGTGTATTCACCGTAGATTGATTCATAGCAGATAAGTGGTGCAATTCCCGTTTTGTCATGACTAAAAAATACCCCGCGGTCTTTTTGCTCGCCCAGGCTTCCGCTTACACCTCCCATGTTGATTGCCAGTGGCTCCAGAAATTTAAAGAGCTGCGGGTAGGGCATCTTCTCTACACCCGGCACTAATTTGGATTTATGATAGACAGGAATGCTGTCAGATGTATCCAGTTGAATCGCAGAATTAAAAGCATCCCAGTAAAATTTTCCATCCGGCTCATACCGCGCGGTAGGTGTTTGATCTGTTGCATATCGTGCATAGGCATTGATTCCTGTAATGAGCTCTAATTCCGGAAAAGAGGAAAAAGCGCTTTTAACTTTATTAATAACAGGTTCAGCATAAAGCTCATTGAGAAGAATCCCTTGAGGGATGGCAGTTTCAGGCCACACCAGGTAGTCCGTAGAGGAATCAATATTCTCACCTGAAAGCCGGAGCAGTATGTTAAGCTGAGCATCGAGTGTGCTTTCATCAAATTTCATATTGTAAGGATCAATATTGGGTTGAATGATCACTACATTTTTCGTTAACCCTTTTTCTGAATAAGTGAAGTATTGAATAAGTGAAATACAAACCGGGACATTGGCAAGAAAAATCACCGCCAGGAGATTCTTTCTTGTGAACTGAAAATTTCTTCCCCATAAAAAAGTATAGAGTAACCTGTAGACCAGAATATTCAATGCAAGAATCCAGAGGGTCCCGCCGAAAACTCCGGTATATTCATACCATTGTATGACCTGCGGAAATTTTGACAACCCATTTCCAAGCGTTAGCCATGGCCAGGTAAGATCCCACCGAAGATGAATGAATTCAAACATAATCCAGTATGCCGGGAGTGAAACATAGCCCCAGCCATGGCCCAGTCTTTTTTTAGTATGATGGAAAGCCACCAGCGGGATGCACATCAGCAGTGGGTTCGCCATGTTCGCCATTACGCCGCCGAACACGCTGCCTATATCGTGAGTGCCCTGGTAGGTATTGCCTACCCACCACGTAGTAAGCACGTTCCAGATCAGCAGCGCGAGATAACTGTACCGCAAAAAACACCGTGCTGAATTTTTCAAATTTCCGCATGCATCATCAAGCCATAGTATGGGCACAAATCCGATAAAGAGCAGGGGGAAAAAGGGAAGCGGTGTCCAGCCAAGTGAGAGAAGAACGCCGGATGAAAGCGAGAGAAGAAGTTTTTGACGGCCGTTCATTAAAAAAAAATATTCATGATTAGTTAATTGTTATCAGAAAGATGCGTTGATCACTACCACAATTTCTCCCTTTACTTCTTTCTGCTTATAAAAGGAAATCAGCTCATCTATTGATCCCCGCTTTGTTTCCTCAAACTTTTTTGTGAGTTCCCTTGAAATGCTGACTTTTCTTTCTGGTCCTGAAAATTCTTTCAGTTCATCAAGAAGCTTCAGCAAACGATTGGGCGATTCATAAAGTACGATCGTTGATTGGATTGCCAGCAGCGCCCTCAGCTTTGTTTGTCTTCCTTTTTTCTGAGGAAGAAAGCCAGCAAAAAAAAATTCATCAGTTGGAAATCCTGAAACCACGAGAGCGGGCACGAAAGCCGTTGCGCCGGGTAAGCAATTCACTTCCACCCCTTCACGCAAAGATTCACGGATAAGAAGAAATGCAGCATCTGAAATTCCGGGCGTTCCTGCATCACTGATGAGTGCTATCTTATCGCCTGACTTCATTCGCTCCACTAAATTTTTTGTGAGGTGATGCTCGTTATGCTGGTGATATGAAATCATTCTGGCTTCAATACTATAATGCTTCAGAAGGATGCCGGAATGGCGTGTGTCTTCTGCTAAAATCACATCCGCTTCCTTTAATATCCGGATCGCCCGAAGCGTGATGTCTTCGAGATTGCCAATGGGAGTGGGAACGATATAAAGCATTTCAGAATTATTCTTTTAATAGTGTGGCTGTTCTTTTTTACATCCGTTTCAATATTAACCTCCTGTTAATGGAAGTTAGGCGGCATTCCCCATTCATTATTTCACCATTCCTCTACACTCATTTCGAATTCAACCAGCAACCTAAACAACTCCTCATATTTTGTTAGCGGCAAAGTTTCAGCCCGGTCATTAACATCATGGTAAGCTGAAATACCGCCCATGGTATAAATAAAAAAACAGGGAATATCCCGCAGGTAAAAAGGATAATGATCGCTGTTGGCTGCTTTACCCCGGGGTGAAATAAGCTTCATGTATTTTTTTTCAGCATTAATTTCCAGCAACTCATCGAATTGCTTAGGAAACTCAGTTGCGTTAACCACCTTTATACCATCTCCACCGGTTCCGACAATATCCAGATTGACAAGAAATTTTATTGTACCAAGAGGGAATAATGGATGCTCCACATAATATCCTGAGCCCAGCAATCCCAGTTCCTCACCGCTGAAGCAAATAAATGAAATGGAATACCCGGGAGGATTTGCGGTAAAATAGTCAGCGAGGTTCAGCACCATTGAAATCCCGCTGGCATTATCATTTGCGCCGGGAAAATAAATGCCGTCTCCCATCTGACCCAGATGATCATAGTGAGCGGTGAAAACAATGAATGAATCAGGCTGAAGACTTCCTTTGATATAACCAATAACATTCCGCGTCAAATAATTTTTTTTCAGAACTGCCTGCGCATTCACCTTCAAAGTGCTTTTTTCTTTGATGCCGGCCGGCTTGCGAATGATAAACTGAGAGATTTTCACCTGAGCGGAGGAACCATCCCAGGTGAGTTTTGAAGTGTCAAGAATCAGCAAGGCTCTTGCATTCAGGAAATCTGCATCAGCAAGTGAGTCTGTAATTAAAGAAAACTGCTTTTTTGTAAACTGATTTCTGTTTAAGACCAGCGCTCCACGGCGGTCGTCACATTTTTTGATTGCAGAAAAAAGAAATTCCGCCGCATTCAGGCTTGTGTCAACCGAGGTGTAATCAACGAAATGGGCAGGCATTTTTCCCTTTAGAGAGGGAGATGAAGCATTTATTAAAAAATCTTTTCCGGGAATCAATTTCTGCCCGTTTAACTTCAAATTCATTTTGCCCGGAAATACATTCACATCTAAATAAAAAGGCTGGAAATAATCCGTTGTAAAGGATAGTAATTTAAGTTTTTGAAACTCATGCTGAATAAAGGTTGCAGCATTGAAATCAGCTGAGTCCACATATCCTCTTCCATCCATTGCAGGTGAGGTAAGAGTGTCAATTACGGAATGCGCATAGGAAATCACCGGGGACTGCGCGCGGGCGATTAAAAAAGAACAATGGAAAATTAAAGTTGAAAAAAGCAGTTGCCTGATCATTGCTTATTCATGAATACTGAATTCAAAATATTCCATTACCGGATTGGCAAGTAATTTCTCACACGCTGCCTTAGCTATTTTTTCTGCCTCATCTGTCGTTCGCGCCTCCACTTCCAGCTGAATTCTTTTTCCGATTCTTACGTCACTGATTTCTTTCAGCCCTAAGTTATTCAAGCCATGGTGCACCGCTTTCCCCTGCGGGTCAAGAAGCTCTTTGAGCGGCATTACATTTACTTCAGCGGTATAGATCATTCTTTTTACAGTTTTATGGTTTTGAATTTAGAGCTTCAGGTTTGGTATTGAGTAGAAGAAAATATCTTACAATGCAAATAACAATATACAGGAGGATGCTTAACGCCACGCCCGTATATCGCAATGATAAGATCATTACCATGGAGGTGATGAGAAATAAAATTTGCAGCTGATTTCCTTTCCATCGCAACGATTTTACCTTCAAAGAAAACATCGGTATCTCTGAAACCATGATCCAGGAAAATGCAATTACCAGGAAATACAGCAGCCACTTGTTAAGAATGAACCAGGAGAGCTGAAATGCATCAGTGAAAATTATGAGCGGGAGCGATGCTGCAAACATTGCCATAGCGGGTGTAGGAAGCCCTATAAATGATTCATGCTGCCGGTCATCCACATTGAATTTGGCAAGCCGCCATGCTGCGCACAAAGCAATTAAAAAAGCAGGAATCATATTTATCACGTGTACAAACAGAGCATTTGGCTGAAGATGATAAGCACCGGAAAGCAATTGAAAATAAATGCAGGCAGGCAAAACCCCGAATGTGACAACATCAGCCAGTGAATCCAGCTGTGCACCGATGGGGGACTGTGCTTTAAGCGCACGTGCAACAAAACCATCAAGAAAATCTATGATTGCAGCGGAATAGATCATGAATGATGCGAGATAAAGCCGGTTGTTAAAGCCAAAGATCACACTGATGTTCTTCCCGGCCGGATCAAGCTCATTTATTTGCAGCGGAAAAATGCGATCATTAAAACAGAAGATAATGCCAAGCAATCCCAGAAATAAATTGGTTAATGTTAAAAGGTTGGGAATAAATTTGATGAGCTTTTCAAGCGATCGCACCAGGAAACTTTTAGAGCAGGTATTACCCGGCGAAGATAGGCAGGCATAGTGATGGTTAAAAAATGAAATTCAAAAAAGCTTTTCTGATTTCTTTTCCCTCCCGTGTCCTGCCCGCTTAACGGAGGTTGCTTCACCCACCTTTGAATTTATGGCTCACATCCCCAACCTTGCGATCTGCAGGTGAGCGGGAGATTCACCATCGCTTTTGTCACATGAAGGCAGAATAAATTCACGTACGTTTGAAATCACTATTTAAATTATGAATCCGGATCTTACAGGCAGGAATGCTCTTGTGTGCGGCAGCAGCAAAGGAATTGGCAAAGCAACCGCTATTGCACTTTCGAAACTTGGTGCCAACATTACTTTGACTGCACGCAATGAAGATTCATTGCTTGAGGCAATAAAGGAGCTCGATGTTGCCACGCATCAGCAGCATGACTTTATCCTCGCAGATTTTTCAAAGCCCGACGAGCTGAAAGAGCTGATCCTGCACCAGCTTCGGGATACCACGTACCAGATCCTGGTGAACAATTCCGGTGGTCCTGTTCCCGGAAATATCATGGAGGCTACTCCCGAACAATTTGAACATGCATTCAGGAACCATCTTGTGTGTAATCACCTGCTTGCTACCCTCCTGGTGCCCGGGATGAAGCGGAGTGGTTACGGCAGGATCATCAATATTATTTCAACTTCAGTAAAAATTCCGCTTAAAGGACTGGGTGTTTCCAATACGATCCGGGCTGCAGTAGCCAATTGGTCAAAGACATTATCGAATGAACTGGCTCCATTTGGAATAACCGTTAATAATGTTCTTCCCGGGGCTACCCATACCGAGCGACTGCAGGAAATTATAGATGGCAAAGCAAGCAAAACAGGTAAACTGGGCAGTGATATTGAAGAAGAAATGATCCGCGAGATTCCAATGAAGCGCTTTGCTTATCCCTCGGAGATTGCGGCAGCTGTTGGTTTTCTTGCTTCCCCTGTTGCGAGCTACATAACAGGTATTAACCTTCCGGTTGATGGTGGAAGAACAGGAAGTCTTTGACAATATAGTTTCAAAAACTTCATTTAGAATAGCGAACGGAAATCTTATGAATGAAGCTCACGCAGTAAATCACGCCCGATTCGCTTCAATACTTTATGATCGTAAATAAAATCATCTGCAATAACCTCCATGGAATCCTTTATTTCATGAAGAGAATGTGTGCTTGCCATTGCTAATTGACGCGCCGCTTGTTTTATCTCTGTTACTCCGGTAAATTTTGTTTCCGTCATTGCATCCTCAATAACAATAATGCGCAAAGCTTCATCCTTCAGCTGACCTCCTTTATCAATAATCCAGCTTAAAGCGTAAAAATTGGGCGCCTCTATGAAAACCGGCTGAATATTTTTTTCCGGTTCCGGCATTTTATTGAACGGGTTATCTATAATTTCTTTGGTTAAATACATCTGAAGCTTTGGATTGGTCACTGCCACCTGCCTGAGCTGAATTAAGCCATCAAGCGCCTGGGCATAGATGCTGATCCAGCGAATCTGCCGGCGAAATTCGTGAACGCCCTTTTCAATAGACTGAAAATTAAGTACTCCCCTTTCATAGGAGTCCTGCACAAAATTCACCTGGGCAAGCATAATTTCGGCTATTGCCCTGCGGTCTTTCTTTGCCTTTTTCCAGTCGGCATCTCTCAGCTCCCCCAAAAGTTTTTTGAACATGAAAAAATCATCCGTGATCCACTTCTGTTCACAAAGTATTTCATTCATCCGGATCAATTCCTCATCATAATGCTGCTTTAAATTCGAAATAAGCACCGGAGGGAAATTTTCCTGCGCAGAAAATTCTTTGACAAAACTGTCATAGTAATCAACCTTTCCCAGTTGATCCTCAATTAATTTGAACGCAATACGCATGCGCTCGAACCGCTTCCGGTTGTGCATATTCCTGTACATGCGCGCTAGTCCTTCAAGATAAAATAAAGTTTGACGTGCGCCTGACTGGTATAGTGTGAGTGCATAATTTTCCGACTTTACTGATGCCATCATCATCGGCTGCAAAGTTTGCAGTTGCTTGATAAACCGTTGTTCTGCAATAGAATGACTGACTGTTTCAGAGAGCTTACTCATGAATTTCCGGAGTGTGCTGTTACTTATCTATGGGACGCTAAGGTAATTGAGTTACTTTGCAAGCATACGGGTTTTTGAAAGCTTTGCCTGCTCTCATGTTTTCGATTCTTAT
Source organism: Chitinophagales bacterium (assembly GCA_039920305.1). Lineage (GTDB taxonomy): Bacteria > Bacteroidota > Bacteroidia > Chitinophagales > UBA10324 > DASRAJ01. The sequence continues at coordinate 4,947 of JBDSEA010000205.1, read as the reverse complement.
CCCATCGTGGAATAATCTTGAATTCCTGAAAATATGTATTGAAAGTATTCTGAAAAATTCTTCATACTCCCATCAGATCATAATCCATATAAACGAAGGAACGGATGGGACTGCTGAATGGGTTAAGCAAATGGGACTTGATTTCTCTTTTACCGTAAAAAATGAGGGTGTGTGCATTGCATTAAATCAGGCTGCCATGCTTGCAAATCACAAATACCTTGTTTTTATAAACGATGACATGTATGCGCTTCCTGCATGGGATCAATTTCTTACAGATGAAATTGAAACCTTAAATACTGATTGCTTCATGCTTTCATCAACACTTATTGAGCCTTATGAAACAAAAAATAACTGCGTAATTGTTGCTGATTACGGCAGAGGTGTCCGGGATTTCGATGAAGAAAAATTACTGAAGGAGTTCTCATTTTTTATAAAACAAAACTGGAGTGGCTCAACATGGCCGCCATTCGTTGTACATAAAAAGTGGTGGGATATGGTGGATGGATTCAGTGAAGAGTTTTCACCCGGCATGAGTGCCGACGATGATTTTGCTATGAAGATGTGGCAGAAAGGATGCAGGAATTTTAAAGGGGCCGGCGCAAGCCGTGTTTATCACTTTGTATCAAAATCAATCATCAGAATGCAGAATCATAATTACGGGCGAAAACAGTTTTTAAAGAAGTGGGGGATCAAGCAAACAGCATTTCATAAATATTATACCCTTAGGGGAGAAGAATATAAAGGTGAGCTGCATGGTCCTGGATTAAATCCCGGTTACTTACTGCAGCGTGTCATTGGAACCATTCTCCGGTTATCATAGCAAGGCAAGCTTTCATTTAAAATTGATTCATTAATTTTTATTGCCCGGGGTTCTAAAGCAAGCTGTAACTGCAATGCAAGATCATTCATGCTTTCCAATTGCTTGTTCTCAAAAATCGTATTCACATTTCATCCATCAAATACTGACCCGCTACTCTATGTCAGTATTTCTTTTAGCAAGTATCATTGTAAATAATCCGCTAGTGTTAAACCGGGATTTACATTAAAATTATCACGCGCAAAATTGCACCAGTAGCAATCATCATCACCACAACCATGGAAGTCCATTTGCTGAATACCATTCCATGCTGAAGTAATTTGCTCACTTACGATTGCTGCATCTTCCGCAGTGATATCAATTTTTTGCTTGTAAAATTCTCCGGTGTCTTTGTCGGGCTCGATGAAGTCAAACTCGCAGCTTACTACATTCCAATCCTTCATCCTGTAGTTATCAATCAGCAATTTGTAAAAGACTGCCTGCCTCCAGTAGTCACCCCCGAATTTAAATTCAAATGCATCTGGATTTCTTCCTTCACCCGGCCGCCTGAATTTATTCCTTGCATTTTCATACTTACCGGTTTTGTAATCCACTACTGTCGCGTTTTTGCCGTCAAATTCAATTTTATCTACCCGGCCGCCTGCAGGCACACCATCAATTTCAATTCCGTTGAGTTTTCTTTCTGACGAAATGATTTTATTCCAGTTACTGACGTAACGACCATGATATTTTGGAAGAATCAATTGTCCGTATTCCATTCGCCGGGCAAATTGCTCGTCTGAAAAAACTTCACGCCTGCTATACATATTCTGCTTGAAAGCCTCAACAAGCTGATCAACTTCACCGAAGTCATGAGCGGGGTTTTCCGTCATGGTTTTAAAATACGCTTCAAGCGCATTATGCACCGCGTTGCCGAATTCCAGGTATTCTTCTTTAGCCGAAGGGATGCGTAAAAAATTCTGGTAGTAAAAAGTTAAGGGACATTTGAGGTAGGCATTCAGACCGGTTACGTTCAGCGCATAATTCTCCATGATCCTTCGCACATAATTTTCACCGGAAGGGTAATCCAGAGGATGTAATTCCGCACCCAGTATAACTTCTGCAAATGCTGCGATCTGTTCCATGCTTACCGTAGTGTCGTCGAGGTGCACTTCAGGGTGATCCTGTATTTCCGCAACAAACCGGCTTTGTTCTGAATCTCTTCCGGACGCATCATGCTTTGTATAGCTAATGGTAAGGAACTCTTTTGCACGCGTCATGGCAACATAAAACAGCCGGCGCTCCTCCTCCACCGTCTCACCCGGTGTTTCCGTTATGAGGTTTTCAGGATAGCAATAGTCTCTTCCTGCACCGCCAGACTGCTTTTCCCATCCTTTGGAGCTGGCGCTGACTAAAAAAACGTGTCGAAACTCGAGGCCTTTAGCGCTGTGTGCCGTGATCAGGTTTACCGCCTGGGGCTCGTATGTAAATTTATTGATCTGAAGCCGCATTCCTTCTTCCTGCATCAGCCGTGCTTTTGAAACCAGTTTACGAAGCGTGATGGCGGGGGTGCGGTGCGTTTCATCCTTGATGAAATTGAAGAGGGTATCAAGTTCCTGTAACAGCCATATTTTATCGGGCTTATTAAGGATACATTGCATAATACCACCTTCAGTGATCAGTTGCTGAAAGAAAGCCTGGAGGCTCAGGTTAGCCAGTGAGCGAATCCATTTCTCAAGCAGGGATGAAATTTTAACAATAGAATCAATACAAATCTCATTACCTGAGAACAGATCATGGTCAAAATATTTACCGGGCCTGGTAATTACCTCACGCCATTTTAATTTTTTTCCTGAAGGAAAACACAGGCTCATCCGGTGAACCGTACTGATATCAACCGAAAAAAAATCGTAGTGCAGTAGACCAAAAAGCAAATGCTCACCGCTTCCCGGCATCCTGTATTCCATATCGATATATTCCAGAACATTGAGCAACTGCATGGTAAGCGGCAGTTGCAAAATATTTTCCCTGCGGTGAATGTTGATGGGAATATTTTTCTTCTTAAGCCAATCCGCGAGCTCATCCACATGCTTATGCTGGCGGTATAGTACCGCAATTTCGCTGAGCGGAATATTTTTTTCCTTCAGCTTCTCAATTTCTGTAGCAATATATGCCGCCTCCGATTTGGGCGTATCAAAAATCAGGACCCTCGGCAGCACGTCACTTTTTGCAAATGAAATATTTCGTGCCGTAAGGTTTTTTGTAAATTGAGTAAATTCATTGACGAGCCGCTCAGTATTGTTTTGAATGAGTTGTGATGACGCATTAAGTATGTACTGGGAGGAGCGGTAGTTTTCTTCCAGCGGAATAACAGTAAGATCGGATTGGTATCGCACAACAAACCGGCGGATGTTTTCTACACCCGCTCCCTGAAACCGGAATATGGATTGATCATCATCGCCAACAACAAAAACATTTGGCACATCCCAGAATGAGATCAGCAGATCAAGCACTTCATTTTGCGAGCCACTGGTGTCCTGGTACTCATCTACCAGAAAATAATGGTAACGCTCCTGGTAGCGAAGCAGAAACTGGGGGTCTATTTTAAACTCATTGAGTACCCACAGGATCATATCATCATAAGTGTAGCGCTTTCGCCGGCGCAGAAGCTCCTGGTATGCCGGAAATTCATGTGCGGCAGCAATAAGAGGAGAAAAGCTGTCGATTTTTCTCCGTATATCAGCTTTCAACTCGCCCTTGTTTTTTCCGCGCGAAGAAATATTTTCGGGATCATTCTTAAGTGTTTCCACAAACTCATTTACTTTCAGGGTGATGCTTTCAGGGGTTAAATTTTCCCTCTTCATCATCGAGAACAGATTCTGCAGCCTTGATGCTTCATAGTAAACATCACCACTCCATCTTTTAAGCCGGTGGTCTTTTCCAAAAGAATCAATAAGCTCACGGAATAATTCTGCCTCTTCAATCTCTGAAAGCACATCGAGCTCATTTATTCCGAACCGGTCGAGATTTTCCTGAATCACCTGGTTGCAAAAAGAGTGGAAAGTGTGAATAGGTACACGGTAGGCCTGTGCCCCGATAAATTCCTGAAGGCGCTTACGCATCGCTACAGTACCTGCCTCAGTATAGGTGAGGCATAAAATATTTTCAGGATAAATGTGTGCCTTAAGTAAAATACTCCCGACACGTGCTGCAAGTATTTGCGTTTTTCCTGTACCGGGCCCGGCAATCACCAGCACAGGACCCTCAATGGTTTCCACTGCCTTTCGCTGCGCAGGATTCAGCTTTGCCATTGCTTCGGCAAATTTCTTATTTGGATTTAGCGGAGCAGCAGCTTGAGTCATCCGATAAAACTAAATTTAATGAATGATGTGTGGTATAACAGTTTTCACCATCCGGATGTTCATTTAACATAAAAAAGCATCCCGAAATTCAGGGATGCTTTCTTGATATCATCCAATTGCGATGGTGAAAAAATTTATTGCTTCGGGGCCTCGCCGGCTGATTGAACCTGAGGCGCCACAGACGATGTCCTGGAAGTTCCGCTGCAGCATGATTTGTTTCCTTTTTTGCCTGCCTTTGAGTTTTCACATGATGATTTCAGATCAGCTGAACCACTGTTTGTGTGTCCAGAACTCATACTTTCCGAAGCAGATGAGGCTTTAACTGCTTCACTATGTGCTTTACATTCCTTTTTCGACATACTTCCGCAGTCCTTCATTTCTGCGTTGCTGTGCATTGAGCAATCATGATTCATTTCCGGAGATGCCTTTTCAATTACTGGAGCCGTGGCAGCAGGTAAATTTTGATTTGCAGAGGAGGGTTGCTGGGCTTTGGAAACCGTAATTGCAAAAACCAGCACTATAAAGATCATTAATTTTTTCATTGTTATTTTTTTTAGAACCCCAAAAGTAATGCTTCCATTTTTACTTCAGCTTATTATTGCCTTTATGCCGGAAAGCATCGCGCTTATTTTTTTTCTTCAAATTTTTTTCAAGTGCATCTGTTAAATCAATTCCGGTTTGATTGGCAAGGCAAATCACTACGAATAAAACATCGGCTAATTCATCAGCAAGAGGATTTCCGGATGGATGATCACTTTTTTTAAATGACTGCTCGCCATATTTCCGGGC
>JBDSEA010000204.1:0-16054 GCA_039920305.1 Chitinophagales bacterium | reverse complement strand
GCTTTGAACATTAAAGCAGGAAGATATTTCAGTCCGTCAGAAAACTTTTCCGGTGCACGGGTGGCAATTGTCGGTAGTGACATACTGGATAAATTATTTCCCGGCAATGTGGATCCGCTCGGCCAATACATAGAATTTATTGGCGATCAGTTGACCGTGATCGGCATTTTTGCCAAGGAAGGAAAGAGCCTTGTTCAAACGAGTAATGATAATGTGGTCATGATGCCCTACCATTACCTCACGAGTAAGATAAAGGTTGATGGCTTTCAGGCTGAACCGACAATCATGGTAGCTGCTAAGGAAAATGTTTCTATCATGGAGCTTAAGGACGAGCTGCAGAGTACCATGCGTGCGATAAGAAGAATTCCGCCTAAGCGTGATGATAACTTTGCGATGAATCAGATCAGCATTATTTCAGGGCAAATATCTTCCATCTTCGGTGTGTTTGATATCATTGCAATTATTATTGGCGGCTTTGCAATCCTTGTTGGTGGCTTCGGCATTGCCAATATTATGTTTGTTACAGTAAGGGAGCGCACCAATCTCATTGGAATAAAAAAAGCACTGGGGGCAAAAAATTATTTCATAATGCTCGAGTTTCTTACAGAGGCCATTATCCTGTCAGTGCTTGGCGGCATCATGGGACTGTTACTTGTATTCATTGTTTTGCAGGTTCTCTCCTCTGCAATGGACTTTACTTTATCGCTCAATGCAAAAAATATTTTTTGGGGGATTGTTACTTCATCTGTTATCGGGCTTATTGCCGGAATTGTTCCCGCTATCATGGCTTCCCGCATGAACCCGGTAAAGGCAATCAGGTTCAAATGAGTTGTATGGATCTATATGGTAAATATGATCGTAAAAGAAAATCTTGCAGGAACTATTAAGGAGGAATCTGTTTTCATTCCATTTCTTGAAAATGATTTACTGCATCTCAAGAGATTTTGTGGCAACCCCACTGGTCCCGTGGTTTTTATGCTGCATGGCACCATTGAAAATGGAAGAATCTTTTATTCGGCAAATGGTAAAGGACTGGCTCCTTTTTTAGCCTTACACGGTTTTGATGTGTTTGTAGCTGATCTGCGGGGCAGAGGTAAAAGCTCTCCATCTATTAACCGCCATTCCCGGTATGGGCTAACGGAAAGCATTCTGGAAGAAATACCTGCCTTTATCAATGAGATTAAAAAGATCAGGGGTAATGTGCCGCAGCAGTGGATTGCTCACTCGTGGGGGGGTATACTGTTGTTGTGCACCCTTGCCCGTAAACAAATACAAGCTGATATTTCTTCGGTTATTTTCTTCGGTACTAAACGACTCATCACCATTTGGGGCATCAGGAAATTCCTGTTGATTAATATTTTCTACAATTATATTTTCAGTGCTATGGTCAGCCTTTATGGATTTGTGAATCTGAAAAAATTTGGAATAGGGAAAGAAAATGAAACTGATAAGGCAAGGCGGCAAACATATGAATGGGTAACAAAGGAACAGTGGAAGGATGAGGATGGGTTTGATTATGGAAAAGTTTTGAGGAACTTGACGTTGCCCCCTGCTCTATTTATTGCCGGCGGGGGTGACGTGGTGCTCGGTCATCCGAAGGATGTAAAGCTGCTGATGCGGGAAACCGGCAAGAATCATGATGCGTTTTATCTTGCTGCAAAATCAAACGGCAACCTCAATGATTATGATCACATCACGATGCTTACCCATCCTGATGCCCCGCGCGACCACTTTCAATTTGTAATGAACTGGCTGCTTCTGCACCATAACACCTGATAATTTTCCGGTATCAATGAATGCATATGCATGATATGGAATGCATGGTGCAATATGGGATATTGGCAATTGCAGACAACGAATTTCTGTTCTCCTTAAGCAATCATGTTTACATGGTCAGAAAAAATTTCACACACTTAGTGGACAATTCATGTGAAGCTGTTGTGAACAATTTTTTATTACGTTTTGTGTAAGTGCTGCTTTCATTTTAATTTTCTTTGGTGTTCTTACCTGTATATATTTTTCACACCATACAAACACACGAACACGCTTAAACATGGCTGAATCATTGGATGAGCTGAATAAAATCAGTAGCCGCTCACGGTTGCTTCGCAGGAAGACAGAAGGCGATCTTAGTACTTTTTTGTTTGGAAGGGTGCCGCCCCAGGCGCGTGATCTTGAGGAAGCAGTGCTTGGCGCACTGATGCTGGAAAAAGATGCGCTCTCTACTGTTGTTGATATTTTGAAGCCGGAAAGTTTTTATGTGGAAGCTCATCAGAAAATATTTGTTTCAATAAGAGGCCTGTTTGAGCGATCACAGCCAGTTGATATTCTCACCGTAACTGATGATCTCCGTAAGCGCGGTGAGCTTGAGCTGGTAGGAGGGGCATATTTCGTTACGGAACTCACTAACAGGATTGCCTCTGCAGCGAATATTGAATATCATGCCCGCATCGTTTCTCAGAAATTCATACAGCGTGAGCTGATTCGTATTTCATCTGATATTGTTAAAGATGCTTTTGAAGATACAACCGATGTTTTTGAATTACTTGATTTCGCCGAGAAGGGTATTTATGAAATAACCGACCAAAATCTCCGGCGTAACTATTCACCCATCAGCTCGCTGGTAAGCAAGGCATTGAATCAGCTTCAAACCATTAAGGAACATAAAGATTCAGTAACAGGTGTGCCCTCCGGATTTGTGAGTCTCGATCGCATTACCAGCGGCTGGCAGAAATCTGATCTCATTATTGTAGCTGCAAGACCTGGAATGGGAAAAACAGCATTTGTTTTATCCATGGCCCGAAATGCAGCGGTGGATTTCAAAAAACCTGTTGCCTTCTTTTCACTTGAAATGTCATCGATCCAGCTTACCAACCGCCTCATCTCATCAGAAACAGAAATTCCTGCTGAAAAGATTCGCAGGGGAAACCTGGAAGAACATGAGTGGACACAGCTCGTTCACAAAGTTGACACTCTTTCAGAAGCCCCGCTATTTATTGATGATACTCCCGCAATCAACATTTTCGAGCTTCGTGCAAAAGCCCGCAGGCTTAAGATGCAGCACGATATCCAGATGATCGTGATTGACTATCTGCAGTTAATGAGCGGTACCAGTGAAAATAAAAATGGTAACCGTGAGCAGGAGATCAGCAACATTTCACGCGCATTAAAAAGCATTGCAAAAGAACTTGACATACCGGTAATTGCACTTTCGCAGCTGAATCGCTCAGTTGAAACACGGGGTGGTGACAAGCGCCCTCAGTTAAGTGATCTGCGCGAGTCAGGGGCGATCGAGCAGGATGCTGATATGGTGCTTTTCATCTACAGGCCTGAATATTACAAGATCACCCAGGATGATGATGGTAATTCTACCATCGGCTTGGCGGAAATCAGCATCGCCAAGCATCGTAATGGTGCACTTGCCAATATTCCGGTTCGCTTCATCAGCCACTTTGCAAAGTTTGAAGAGATGGAATCATTTATTCCACAAGGTGAAGGCAAAATCAGGATCATGAAGTCGAAAATGAATGAGTTAGGAGATGAAGACGATAAGCCTGCATCAGATATGCCGACACCATGGTAAGGTAGGACCAGGACCTGTTGAGTGTCAGGCTGTGCTTCCAAACCGACAGTGATTCTCCAGGTAGCTTAACTACTTAGGAGCAAGGCGGTAAAGGAATACTGCTAACACGGCAAACATCAGATTGGGAATCCACACACCAATGACAGCCGGCAGGTTTCCATTCGTGGCAAAGGTTTGAGAAAACTGCAATAACAGGAGATAAGTGAAGGATATAGCAATGCCAAGACCAATATGCAATCCTATGCCGCCGCGTACTTTCCGTGATGAAAGCGCGATAGCAATCAGGGTGAGAATGGGTATGGCAAATGGAAAAGAAGTACGCATATATTTTTCAATTTCATAGCTCTTTACATCATCTGCACCCCGCATCTTCAGCTCCTTGATGCGGGCATTCAATTCGCGTGCGTTGAGCGATTTCATCGCATGAACATCATGTTTGAGATCATTGGGTATAAAATTGTAAAACAGCAATGTATCCTTTCCAAACCTCACTGATTCACGGATGCTGTCATTAAACCGCTCTGCATAGTTTTTCAGATTCCATTTTTTGTTCGCTGCGTTCCATACGATGCGATCAGAGCGCATCTTGTACAGCAGCTTTCCATCTTCAAACTTTTCATATGCGAACTTATATCCGGAGCTGTCACTGATATTAAAGTTTTCAATGTACATAAATTCATCCCGTGCTATTTGCATATGAATGTTATTTCCGGGATTATGCGGGGTGTAGCCTACATGGGCATCTGTAAATGCAAAGCTTTTTTTATTTGCATCCGGAATGATCCAGTGGTTGGCATAAATATTTAGTACCGTTACCAAACCGGCTGCTATAAAATATGGAAGCAACATCCTGTGAAATGTAATTCCTGAGTTGAGAATGGCAACAATCTCCGAGCGATAAGCCATTCGGGATGTAAAAAAGATTACTGCAACAAATAAGAACAGGGGAGTAAAAAGTGTGGCGAAGTAGGGTATAAAATTCAGGTAGTAATCGAAAATGATTTCTGACAAGGGTACCTTATCTCCCATAAAGTCTTCAAGCTTTTCAACCACATCAAACACAATGGCAATCAGAATAAACAAAGCAAGAGTGAGGAAGAATGTTCCAAGGAATTTTTTGATGATGTAGATGTCAAGCTTCTTAAGCATTTCAGTTGCCGGTAGCAGATCAATTAAAATAACCTTTCAGGGTGTTTTGCCAGTTAACGATTCCGTATTTAATGGGAATAACTATCTCCGGAGTAAAAAATGCTATTAACCGGACTAACAGTAAGTTCATAATTATCAATGTGAATTAAGCTTTTGTATCAGGGATAGGATATTGTATTTATAGTCTTGTAATTAATTGCTTCACCATCCTATTTTTCCATTCACTGAAAATTCCTTCTTTAATTTTTGCCCGGGCCTCATCCATCATCCATTGATAGAGGCAAAGATTATGAACACTTGCGATCTGGCAGCCGAGAATTTCATTGCTTAAAAGCATGTGCCGAAGGAAAGCTTTAGAATATTTCCGGCTCACAAAATTGTCGAGGTCATCGAGTGGTGAAAAATCCTTCTCCCATTTTTTATTCCTGATGTTGATGATGCCGTTTTTAGTAAACAGCATCCCGTTTCTTCCATTGCGTGTGGGTATAACACAATCGAACATGTCAATGCCAAGGCCAATGCATTCGAGAATATTGTCCGGCATTCCAACACCCATCAGGTAGCGCGGTTTTTCCTGTGGAAGAACCGCGCATACAGCCTCAGTCATCGCGTACATTTCTTCTGCGGGCTCTCCAACCGATAACCCGCCTATCGCATTCCCTTCAAGATTCTGAAGCGCAATAAATTCTGCAGATTGAATACGCAGGTCTTTAAATGTACTGCCCTGTATAATGGGGAAAAGTGTTTGTTTATAATGATATGGTGAACTGGTCTGTTGGAACCGGCTGACACAACGGGTCAGCCAGCGATGAGTAAGCTCCATGCTTGTTTTCGCAGCGTTGTATTCACACGGATGCGCAATGCACTCATCAAATGCCATTATGATATCACCGCCGATAATTCTTTGTGTATCAATAACATTCTCAGGTGTAAAAAGGTGTTTTGCTCCGTCCATATGGGAATGAAACCTAACTCCATCCTCGGTAATCTTTCTGCGGTGACCCAGGGAAAAGACCTGGTAACCGCCACTGTCAGTAAGGATGGGCTTTTGCCAGCCATTAAAACCGTGCAAGCCGCCTGCAGCTGCCATCACATCCATACCGGGCCTTACAAATAGATGATAAGTATTCCCAAGAATGATTTGTGCGCCGATTGTTTCTTCCAGCTCCCTGAAATGAACTGCTTTTACACCCCCCGTAGTTCCGATCGGCATAAATACCGGCGTATTGATTTTACCATGATCTGTCACGATCTCAGCCGCACGGGCTGATGAATATTTATCCCGCGATTGAACGGTGAATTGCATGTGAAAGTCGAGGCGGAAAGAGTAGAACTCTTAGTTACATTCGCCGCAAAATTATTCTTTTTGAAGTGCTGATTATTTTCATCATAGTAGTTGCTGTTCAGCTCGCTTTTTATCTTTTCTTTTTCAGCCGGCTTGCTGATTATGAATTGCTATCGCCATCCTATAATTCGCTTCCTTCTGTTTCCATCGTGATTTGCGCTCATGATGAAATCAACAGCATAAAGAAGAACCTCCCTTCTATTCTTGGTCAGAAATATCCTGAATACGAAGTGATAGTTGTAAATGACAATTCGCAGGATGATTCTGAAATGGTACTAATGCAAATGCAATTAAAGTATCCTCACCTGCGGGTTCGGGATATCCGCAACAGCTCGAAGGTTATGAGGGGAAAAAAATATCCGCTTACAATCGGTATTCGGGCAGCATCTTATGATTATGTGCTGCTTACTGATGCTGACTGCAGTGTTTCCAGCGATTACTGGCTGAGGGATATGGCTGCATTATTCAACAGCAAAAAAGAAATTATCCTTGGATATGCGCCTTTTAAAAAATATCCCGGAATTCTGAACCGGTTTATCAGGTATGAAGGCTTTATTACCGCTCTTCAGTATTTTTCGTTTGCCCTCTCGAAGATGCCATTTATGGGTGTTGGCAGAAACCTGGCTTACCGTAAGCAGTTATTTTTTGACTATAATATTTATCCTAAATATCCGCAGCTACTCTCAGGTGATGATGATCTTCTGATTAACGCTGCTGCAAACAATATAAATACGGATATCCAGATCCGGAACTCAACATTCATGCATTCAGAGCCAAAAAAATCGTGGGAAGAGTACTGGCTTCAAAAGCAAAGGCATGTAAGCACATCAAAATATTACAGGTTACCTCATAAGCTGTTTCTCTTTGCATTTGCTTTCACCAATTTTCTCACCTACCTGATCCTGCTGGTGTGCTTGCTGTATACTTCTTTTCTGTTTGAGGTATTATTGCTATTCATTTTAAGGCTTGTTGCCCAAGGAATTGTTTTTAAAACAGCTATGAAAAAGCTTGGTGAAGAAGATTTGTTTTTAATTTTCCCGTTTATGGATATTTTATTTTTGTTTTATTACCTAAAGCTTTTTTCTTCGAGCATAAAAACCAAATCCAATACATGGAATTAGGTGAAATGTATGAGCATGAATCAGGCTTTTCTCCACGCGCAAAAGAGGATGTGGAGTGGGTTGCTAAGGCGATGATGGGTGACCAGGCTGCATACGCCAGATTGATGAGCCGCTATAAGGATTCAATATATTTTTTATTGCTCAAGATGGTGCACAATGAGGATGATGCAAATGATCTAACTATCGAAGCCTTTGCAAAGGCCTTCAGCAATCTTGCTAAGTATACCCGGGATTTCGCGTTCAGTACCTGGCTGTACAGGATCGCATTGAATAACTCAATAGATTTTATCCGGAGGAAAAAAATTGAAACAATGTCGCTTCATGAACCAATGGAAAATGCAAAGGGAGAACAATACCATCTCGACATTCAAAGTGACAATCCTGATCCTGAAGAGGGATTTGTGATAGAGCAGCGCAATAAGATATTAAGGGATGTTATTGAAAAGATCAATCCGAAGTACAGAATGCTAATTGAGCTGCGCTTTTTTGATGAATTATCCTATGAAGAGATTTCTTTAAAGACCAACCTGCCTCTTGGAACTATTAAAGCACAGCTATTCAGGGCTAAAAATTTGCTTTATCAGATTTTAGCTCCAAGGAAGGAGAAATTATATGATTGAACGGTTCCTGTTAAATCTTTTGCAGGTGCTCATCAGTGAATAATAGCAATAGATGCCCGGGCAGATTAAAAAATATTTTCCACATCTTTCTCCGGATCAGCAGCTTCAGTTTTCTTCCCTCTTTGAATTGTATGTTGAATGGAATGAAAAGATCAATCTTATTTCAAGAAAGGATATCAGTAATCTTTATGAACGGCATGTTCTTCACTCCCTTTCGATTGCAAAATTTATTTTATTTAAAGAAGGAACCCGGGTGTTGGATGTAGGCACGGGCGGTGGATTTCCCGGGATTCCCCTTGCGATTTTATTTCCCAAAGTAAAATTTCACCTCGTTGATTCTGTAGGTAAGAAAATAAATGCGGCAGAAAAAATCTCATTTGCAATTAACCTGGTGAATGTTAGCGTTGAAAAATCAAGAGCGGAAGATGTGACTTCTAAGTATGACTTTATCGTTAGCAGGGCTGTTGCACCATTAAAAACCATTTTTGCCTGGACAGATAACTTAATTGATGATCAAAGCAAAAATGATCTCCTGAACGGTTGGATCTTATTTAAAGGTGGTGAATTTGGAAAAGAGATTCAGGAATTACATAAGCACGTTTTGCAGATTCCCATTTCACGATATTTTGATACGGAATTTTTTAATGAAAAATACCTGATCTATTTTCCAAAATAATGAATTGCAATTTTTAAAATGAGCGCCCGATTCCCAGTACCCATCGAAGGTCAAAGTAATGAGGGATGGTTGAAGTTGGCTGATTGATGAAAAAAGGAAAGTCAATGCGCAGGGTAAGCGGCAGAACCTTTTCAAGAGATCCCCAGCTTTTTATTGTAGAAGCTATCCCTAATCCCGCATCAGCCCTGATGCCGCTGATAAAAAAACTATGGCTTGAATTCCTGTATCCCATGGCTCCTGCGTCGGCAAAAATGTAAGTGTCAATGTGAAGCCATTCACGAAAGAGCTTAGGATGAACTTTCAGCAGGTCATCAAAATCCAGTTCTGCGTTAATGGATGCACCGGAATTACCCGAGTACACATAATAAAAGAGTGAGTCCTGTTCATCAAGCTCCGGATTGATATAACCGGCATAGCCGCGTAGGTTTAATCCGCCACCCTGATGAAAGTGTAATATCTTGTTTTCGTATCCAATCCACTCCGGGGGAATAAATGCTTTGCTGCGTGTGAATTTATTTTCCATTAGTTCCTCGGGGCTTGCGCCTGACAAATACAATGCGCTTTCCGGTGGAGGATTGCCTGAGCCAACTCTGGTGAACAGCCTGGTACCCAGATAAAGACGGCCGAGTTTATTCCGGTTTATCGAAATCAGAGTGATATCAGCATAGCTGTAATCGCTGAAAAGCGAGGAGGATCGCAAGCCGATATTGATATCACCTGTGCCTTTGAAGTATTGATAGGTATGCCGGTAATTAATCATTGAAACAGTGTTCATTTTTTTTGCATCCCATAGATCAGGGTACAACAGGTAGTTCAAATCGAATATCGCAGGGCGATACATCGTTTTCACACTACCTGTGAAAGAATTCCTGGCATTCGCCTGCACAGTGAATGCGGTGCTTCCACCGAGTAATCCATCAAGGTATTTCAGTGAAAAGTCAACAGATGATCTCTTGATGAAGCGATGGGTGTTGCTGCTATAGCTGAAGTTGAACGATACAGGGAAAATAGAATCATAGCCGGCATGCTCCAGCAAATAATTAAAGATCCCGTCTTGCAGCAGCGTGGTATTGAGCCATGCCGTGAGTGAAAATTTATTTTTCAGGTTGAAATAATCCCCATCGAAATGAAAGCCGATTTTTAGTCCGTCCACAGCATTATACCATAGATCAGGCCGCCAGTTCACTTCATATTTTTTCCAGTCAGGCGTATTGTAAACCTGTGAATCAAAATGCCATTCAATCTCCGCTCTCCACTTGTTATCAGGCATGTAAACATCAGCCAGGCGATTTGAAGGATCAATGGATACCTGCTTAATTCCAGAAGGAATAATCACGCTGCACTTATAGGTGGCATGAAGCTTATCCCACCCATACCATTTAGGAAGAATTGATGCTGAAGTTTTTTTCTGATACCATGTATTGGGAATATAGAATTCATACTTACTTCCATTATTGGATTCTACCTCAAAGTCAATGGGCATTTGTGACCGTCCTTTCCTCTTGAATTCAATTTCAAATTCATCTCCGGATTTCAGTTGTACACCGGTAACGCTGTAGTCAATCGTTTTCGTAGTTTCTATCCATTCATCAAAGAACCAGTTTAGGTCAGCATGTGTAAATTGAATCATGCTGTTGCGGAAATCTTCGAAGTAGGGATGGCACATTTTCCACTGATTGAAATAATGTTTCATCGCTTCATTAAACAAAGAATCGCCAAGCACATACTGCAGGTTCCAGAGCATGGTCGCTGTTTTGAAATATACATGCCGGTAGCCGCCTCCCTGACCGAGGGCGCCATTGAAAGCATCGCTGTGCTGATTGATAGATTCATCCGTTCCCTGTGCTGCATCCGTGAGATATGGAGTGTAAATGCGGGCATCTGTCACCATTACGGGCTCCTTGAAATGTGCATAGTACTTATTTCCATAGTAAGAACCGGGCATGGTATCGCCAATGATTTTTTTCATTGCCCATGATTCGATGAACTGAGTGAATCCTTCATCGAGCGCTGCTCGATAAGTTTCATTACTTCCTACCTGGCCGAAGTACCACATGTGCCCTACCTCATGCGCGATAAGATTGAAATATGCAGGAGTCTGCCCTCCATCGAGCGTGAGCATCGGGTACTCCATACCATCCCGCGCATCAGCCACAATAATTTTGTTCCACGAATATGTTCCAAAATCACGGGAGTATACCGCTATTGCAGCTGCAGTGAAATTTGCTGCATCCTGCCAGCGCGCCGCGTGCGATTCCTGTGCCATGGACTGGCAACTCACTGTACGGGTGGCTTTTAGTAATGGATCATATAGCTTCAGGAGGACCTCGCCGATCCTGTAGGTGGGATCAGCAGTCCATGCAAAATCATGGACATTCTGTGCAAAGAAGCGCCAGGTTTTTCTTTGAGTTGAATCGTAAGGTGTAATTACAGAAGGCATAGATTCCCACTGCTTGCCAGCGAAATTCCTGATGTCAAGCATTTGACGCAGCGAATCCGGCAATACTTCATTTTCATTCAGCAATGTACCTGTGGCACCCACCACAAGATTGGAGGCAACTGTAAGGGAAACATCAAATGCGCCAAAGTCACCATAAAATTCTTTCCCGAGATGCTGATCAGTATCCCATCCAAGCTTGCGGTCGTATGCGCAAATGCGAGGGTACCAGTGAACGCCATCATAATGGGTATAATTCTGCGAATTGAATTTTTTCATCCGCCTTCTTTGTGAACCGTTATCGAAATAAGTTTGGAATTTGATGTGGAATGTGATTGAATCCTGCGGCATCAGAGCATGAGTCAGATAAACCTTCACCACTGATAAATCCTGTTCGCGCCTCAGCTCTTCATTTTCCGACTTCATGCTTTCAATAACTTCTCCTAGCCCGTTTGATTCATACTTGCCGAATGTCTGTTTCACATGATTAGCAAGGTTCAGGTTTTCAAGATGCCCGCCCCTGACAAAGGCCTGCTGATACAAATGAAAAAATACAAAGCTTAACGTATCGGGCGAGTTGTTCCAGTAAGTAAGCGTTTCTTCCCCTGAAATAATATGGGTATGCTCATTTAAATTAGCATGGATGTTGTAATACACATCCTGCTGCCAGTAACCTACAAATGGCCTCCTGTTTTTCCAGTAATAGGGATTATATGCACTCCGGTAACTGACGGGTGGCTCATACGGGTTAAATGCTAATTCCTGTGAGTTCGAAATTTTAAAACACAGAACCGTTATTAAAGAGATTAAAAAAAATTTCACAGGTTACATTTGAAGGCAGTGAATTTAATAATTATGAGTTCCTCCAATTTTATCCGGCGATAATTTCATCGGTTAAAATGATATTTACTTTTCCATCTTCATGAATGATATTTTAATAACTGAAAATAATTTATCCTTCAGGCTTGCACTCACACTCATTCCCGGCATAGGGGATGTGCTGGCAAAAAATCTGGTGAGCTATTGCGGAGGTGCTGAACAGATTTTTAAAGCAAAGAAGAAGGAATTACTGCGGATACCCGGTATTGATGAGGTGAGGGCAAAATCTGTGCTGGAGTTTGACCGGTGGAAGGAAGTGGAAAAAGAAATTGCGTTCATCGTGAAAAACAAGATCAGGCCTTACTTTTTTCTTGATGCAGATTATCCCGTACGGTTGAAAGGGCTGGCCGATGCGCCCATCATGCTGTTTGTAAAAGGGATTCTTGAATTGAATGCTGCACGAACCATCGCCATAGTGGGCACAAGGCATGCAACGGAATATGGAAAATACATTACTGATACGCTTATTGAAGGCTTAAAGCCATTCAATGCGACCATCATCAGCGGGCTTGCGTATGGTATTGACATAACATCGCATCGCGCGGCGCTGAAGCAAGAACTGCAGAATATTGCAGTTCTTGGCCACGGGTTGAATCGCCTGTATCCGGGTGCCCATCGTGCAACGGCAATCAGGATGATGGAGTTTGGCGGACTGGTAACTGAATTCAAAAGTATTGATGACTTTGAGCCGCAGAATTTTCCAAAGCGGAACAGGATTGTGGCCGGCCTTTCAGATGCCGTGATCATCATTGAATCTGCCGTAAACGGCGGGGCGCTCATCACCGCTGAAATTGCACACAGCTATAACCGCGATGTCTATTGTGTTCCTGGAAGGGTAGGAGACAAGTTTTCAGAAGGATGCAACCGGTTCATAAAAAGCAACAAGGCCAGTCTGGTTCAAAGTGCAGAAGATGTGGCCGCTTTCATGCGATGGGAGCAGAAAGTGCCCACTGCTGCCAGGCAAAAAGAATTGTTTGTAGAGCTGAATGAAGATGAAAGCATCATTGCCGGGTTATTGCGGAAACAGAAGGAAATGCAGATTGACCTGATAGGCACCGGCACAGGTTTTTCTTCAAGCCAGCTTGCTGCAGCCCTGCTGAACCTTGAGTTTAAGGGTATAATTATTTCTTTACCGGGAAAAATGTACCGGCTGGCGTAATAGTTTGTAAAAAACCACTCCGGAAAAAGTTTTGGATTAAAATTTCGTTAACTATATAGTCCGGTGAGAGGCAGTTGATAGAGATGCTATGGTTTTGCTCTGCATTCATTATTCAAGGAAACAGTAAGATGCTTGGGAATAATCGAAATATGTCCTATATCTTAATCAGCTTGCCTACTGAAGATACCGCAGCATTCTTTACCTTCATAAAATAAATTCCTTTCTCAAGATTCGGCAATATAAATTCTCTCGTTTTTGTATCATCAGGCACAACTGATGCAACCGGATCACCCATCATATCCGTTAGCTGCACTGAATAATTTAGAGTTTCCATGGTATGCGAGAACACAGGTAATTCATCTCCTGAGATAATGGCACCATAGCCTTGTTCCCCGAAGAGGTTCTGAGGAATTAACATGCCTGTTGGCTGCAGGCTGTCACACAGCATGACTCGAAGGATATTTCCATCAGGAAAGACCTTCACCTTTGAAATAGTGATCGGCGCAAGCACCGTATCATCGGCCTGCTGTATTACTGTACCGGATTGAATAAGCTCCCCATGGTAAAAATTCAGCCAGCAGAGTTTTGTATTAACAGGAAAATCTTTAAAATGCTGGGCTCTGCGGATGGTAACCTCCGAAGTAGCAAATTCAGGCAGCACGGCTGGAATCAGGGAGCTGTCATTGAGAACATTTTGATAGCAATATAATTGAATCTGCCAAAGATAGCTGCTGTCAACTATTGAAGAATCAATCCAGTCCAGATTTCTGTGCAATGCGCCGATGTCTGCACCATTGTAATAGGGTGAGTCCACCACGTTTGCATCACCGGGATCCTGATCAAGAGAGGTATAGCTGAAAGCAGGATAGGAGATGAGTATGCTGAAGCGTTGCATATCCGGGATACTAAGGTTAGGCCATGCATTACTCTGGCCTCCTCCATGCGATCTCAGATCCCATTGATAAATACCACCGGCATGTGTTGATTGCACACTGTCATATACTGAAATTTTTTCCTGCCAGCAGGTATTCATATCCAGCTTGCCGTTTACAGCTTCCAGGAATGGAAGCGAGGTATTACGGCGGAAATGAAACATGAAGTTCATGTTCGTGAGATCATAGATCCGGAAAAACTGATTGCTGCCCGGAGCAACAGGAATATCCGTGTATAAATTTGTACTGTCTTCATTTCCCCAGAACAATCGCACCTCTTTGCGTGCTGATCCGCTCTCGTTATACTTGCAACTCGGATTGGCATCATCCGGAGCAGAAATATTGAATCTTGTATCACTCAGGTTGCCGGAGCTGTAAATCAAGGGGTCAACCATGGAATGAACCAGCACTGCGGCACAGCCCTGCGAGCTACCTACGAGGTATTCACGGGAGGTATCCAGTGTATTGGGCCATGTTTTTTTTATCCAGCTTAACTCCCATTTAGTGCGATAATAGGTATATGCACGGATCACTCCTGAATCAGGTGAAGGGGCACTTTTATCAATTTTGTAAATATCCAGGTACTCGTTGTAACCAAACCAGCGTGTATTGTTTCCAGTTGAATCAAGGTTATATGCCGGGATCCAGTCATCAAATGAAATCTTCCATGTATTGTTCATGTGTGCGGTAATGGCATTGTTAATGAAATTACCATTCCCTCCGTGAAATTTAAGAAAGCATCCATTGTTACCGCCAATGAGGCCTGTTTTAATGATCCCGAAATGAAAGGGAATACATCCCTCATTCACCATTGCAGGATAATCACCAACAGCAACGTTACCACCATAATGAATATAAGTGTCCATGGTTTCGTCGCTCTTTGCTCCGGGGAAAATTATCCCGCCTTTCTGAAAATAGCATTTTATAGGATCCAGATGTTCGGTAACCGATTGTGATGTGGCATTTGAATCCGCTATAATGTGCCAGTTAACATCGGGATTATTGTAGTTGCAACGCACTGCGAAAAAGTCCTGCGCCCCTTCCTGTGTGCAATTCATTACAAATAGATTTTGTGTGGTGTCCAGAACCGTATAGGGAGTATCATTTATTAGAAGAAAATAGTGATTGCTGTCAGCCAGTGCATAGGAGAAGCGGTAATCATAGCTGAAATTGAAAGGCACCCTTCCGAGGTAGGCAGAAGCTTGAATATTGGCTTCACTGACAGGCACTGAGTTTTTGTAAACGTAATAAAACCCGGTATCAACACCTACAATATTTTTCCAGGTAATAAATACCTGGCCATCATGATATTCCGAGGCAATTTCTGAAACAATTTGACAGGGTGCAATCAATGGCAGGAAGAGCATTGAAAATAAGAGCAGAAATATCTTCATAGACAAAATATTGATTCAATGCCGGAATTAATAAGTTAAAAGTAAGCCAAAAAGCACGGCTAGCGGTGTTTTAAGGGTTTCAGGGGCTGGATACAAAATCAATTCCAAGTGTGCTCATAATGGCCTGAGCCTTTAGCAAGCATTCCTCATATTCTTTTTCAGGATTACAATCATGAGTGATTGCGCTGCCAGTTTGAAAAGAAAGATACCGGCTTTCACGGTTGTAAAGTAAGCTTCTGATCACCACATTAAAATCGAAATCTCCGCCAGGGGTTATGTAACCTGCTGAACCGGAAAACAAACCGCGTTTCACTTTTTCATATTTGTCAATCAATTGCATGGCCATCACCTTTGGTGCGCCGGTCATGGAACCCATGGGGAAAGCATTACGTATGGCCTCGGTGAAATGTACATCATTACGGAGTGTTGCAGAAACCGTTGATATCATCTGGTGAACCCTGGGGAAAGAATAGATCCCGAACAATTCTTCCACACTTACTGATCCGGCAACAGCGCTTCTGGCGAGATCATTTCTTACCAGGTCAACGATCATTACATTTTCGGCCTTCTCCTTTTCATCAGTGCCCAGTAACTCCTTAGCATGCTCATCTGATTCCGCATGATTACTCCGGCTGATAGTTCCCTTCATTGGCTGGGAAATAATTTTCCGTGATTCTTTTTTCAAAAATCTCTCAGGACTTGCACTTAGAAGAAATTTTTCACCATGCTTCAAAAAACAGGCAAGGGGTGCCGGAGAAA
>JBDSEA010000203.1:0-10018 GCA_039920305.1 Chitinophagales bacterium | reverse complement strand
AAGAATATTCCGGTGATAGCCCTGCCTGAGATGCAGGATGGTGGTGATCATGGCAATACCAAAGGAGCCCCCAAGCTGTCGCATCATGTTGTTCAATCCCGTGCCCTGTGCAATATCTTTTCCTGTTAAGCCGGATAATGCCAATGTGGTGAGCGGGACGAACAATAGGCTCAATCCGAGTCCGCGCACAATGAGCGGCAGGGCAAAGTCACCCCAGCCACTCTCCAGGTTTGACTGTCGAAGCATTTCGGTAAAAACAAAAAATAAGACAAAGCCCAGGGTGGCCATGATCTGCGCAGGAAACCCCTTCCTGAGAAGTATGCCCACCATCGGCATCATCACAATGGTAGAAAGACCACCCGGAATCAGCATTTCTCCTGTCTGCTGTGCAGTGAAACCGAGAAGGTTCTGCACAAACACAGGGAAGATGAATACTGAGCCAAACAGTCCGAAGCCGAGAATGAAAGTGGTGAAGATGCCGATGCTGAATGCCCTGTTTTTTAAAATGCGAAGGTCAACAACGGGATGATCAAAGGTGAGCTCACGCCATGCAAATCCCACAAGGCCGGCGAGGGCGACAAAGGCAAGCACTGAGATGTAGGTGGTGTTGAACCAATCCTCGCTCTCGCCCCGCTCCAGCACTGTTTGCAGCGATCCTACGCTCACGCTCAATAAAATAATACCCAGCCAGTCAATTCCCTGATTTGCCATGGACTTATCCTTTAAGCCGCGTATGAATTCCAGCGTCATCAATACTGCGATGATCCCAAGGGGTATGTTGATATAAAATATCCACGGCCATGAAAAATGATCGGTGATGTAGCCACCGAGGGTGGGGCCAAGCGTGGGCCCCATGACTACACCAAGACCAAAAAGTGCGGTTGCCATTCCCAGCTGTTCCTTTGGCCACGTCTCGATAAGAATAGCCTGGGCAGTGGAGAGTAACCCGCCCCCGCCAATGCCTTGTATGAAACGGAAAGCGATCAGTTCCCAGATGTTGTTTGCATTGCCACAAAAAAATGAAGCAACGGTAAAGAGTATGATGGAGAATAGAAAATAATTTCTTCTGCCAAACTTTAGCGAAAGCCATCCACTGATGGGCAGAATGATCACATTCGCAACCGCATATGCCGTAACTACCCATCCGACATCCTCGAGCGTGGCACCCAGGTTTCCCATGATGTTTGGCAATGCCACATTCACTACCGTAGTATCAATCAGCTCCAGCAGTGAAGCAAGAATCACGGTGAGAGTGATAATCCATTTCCTGAAACCCTGTTCAGCCATGGGTAAAATTTTTGTTGAATGAGCGGTTTTGAAATGGTGTGATTAAAAATGTGAGGTGTGGAAGTATCAAGTGGTTATTGCAGGATTTAAAGAGTGTATTTTGAGTGGTTCAATCCACAAAAACAGTCACCTTCGCGCTCATTCCCGGTCTCAGTTTTGTAGCCCGGTCGTGGGGGATGCTCATTGCAATTTTTACAGGCAGGCGTTGTACCACTTTAACAAAATTCCCGGTCGCATTATCTGGAGGAAGCAGCGAGAACCGTGCGCCGGTTGCACCTGAAAAAGAATATACGCGGCCTGTAATTTTTTCATCCGGAAAGGCATCAATCTGCACTTCGACCTTTTGACCCTCCTTCATTTTCTCAAGCTGTGTTTCCTTGAAGTTCGCCACAATATAGGAGTTGGTATCAGTGACTATAGCAAAAAGCATCTGGCCGGCTTGTACCAGCTGACCTTCCTGTATGTTTTTTTTCGCCGCAATGCCGTTGACGGGTGAGGTAATTATTGTATAGGAGGCCTGGAGAATTGCAAAGTCAAGATCTGCCTGGCGCTGATTTACCAATGATTCAGAAACGGCAACCTGCTCACCGGATGCATTTGTTTGTGCACGGGTTGCCACCAGCTGCTTTTGTGCAGTCAGCATTGCTGATTCGGCGCTTTCCTTATCTGCCTTTGCAGCATCAAACTGTGCCTTTGTTATTGATTTATCTGCAAGCAGGCTTTCATAGCGGGTGAAATCCTGGGTTGCTTTCCATACTCTTACTTTCTGCTGCTCAATATTTGATTGAGCGGTACCGGTGTTTGCAAAGGCCGCAGAAATATTTGCCTTCGTCACCGCCACATTTGCTACTGCATTATCAAGTGCTGCCCGAGCCTGCTGTATTCTGATCCGGAGGTCCCGGTCATCAATGGTTACGAGTGTGTCACCCTGGCGAACCTGCTGATTTTCCTTAAAGAAAATTTTATTGATGTAACCGGAGATCCTGGCATTAACGGGGTTGATGTCGCCATCCACCTGGGCATCATCAGTAGTTACATGGTGCAGCGAATAAATATACTTGCTCACTCCATAGGCAATTCCTCCCGCCACAATGAAAAAAAGTATGATGGGAAGAATCTTTTTTTTGTTGCTTGTTTTTGTTTCAGCCATTTCTCAGAATTTATAAGTTGAAAAAATTATCTCTTCAGGTTCTTTCTGCCGGGTTAATCATAACCAATGATTTGAAGACCGCTTCATGGATTTCAAAAATCTCCTGCTGATTGAAGCAATCTGTAATAAGAAATACGGGCATCCGCTTTTGCGATCACCAGATTTATCGTACTCTGCAATTGCTGTGTCTGCGCATCAGTAAGTTCACTCAGCAGCGCCACATTATTTCTGTACCTGGAATCAGTGACCATCAGGTTCTCCTGCGCAAGCCTTACTGCTTTTTCAAGCACCTTGATTTTTTCAAGAGATTCTGTGTATCCCAGGTAGCTTTGATAAACTTCGGTTTTGATTCCATCATCCAATTGCAATAGCTGCGCATTCGACTGGTCGAGCAGCGCTTTATTTTCAGCTACAATATGCTTGTTTGTGAATGCGGTGGTGATATCCCAGCTCAATGTCACCCCGACATCCCATGTGGTATGAAACACATCCGTTGGCGGGATGTAGCGCTGGTTGGGACTTGCAAAATAAAGATTGGCTCCTGCACTGATGGTGGGGAGTGCCCCGTTTTGTGCAATTTTAAGGTTGTCATTAGTTGCTTCGTTTCGCAGTCTCAAAGCCAGTACTTCAGGACGGTTCTGCAATGCACTTCTTAAAAATGAATCTTTTGGGATTGAAGCAGCCGCCGTGAAGAGCGAAGTGGTGTCAAGAATGATTTCCACATCCCCCGGCAGGCCAAGAAGCAGGTTGAAGCTAAAATTTGCTTCCTGATAAATATTTACCGCCTCAATTTTCGACAGCTCAGTATTTGATTGCTGCAGCTCCGCACGTAACTCATCATTGTGTGTTGCCATTCCGTTCCTTGCTAAATTCTGAACATCCTGGAGCCGCAGCTCAATCAATTTCATATTCTCATCCAGTATGATGTTTGCCTGCTGGATTTTATAAAGATTAAAGCAGGCGGTGATGATATTCAGCTTTACATCATCTTGATCTTGTTCGAGGTCATAGAGGGAGGCGCCGAGAGCTTTGTCAGCACTTTCTTTTGCATTTTTCACCCTGAAGCCAGCGAAGATCACTTCATTGAGCGATAACCGGTTCTGGAAACTATTCAGGTAAACCGGGAAAAGAGTCTGCGGCTCAGAAGCACCGGGAAACAACACCCTGAATTCAGGTACAGGGCTTAACCGGCTGTAGCCGGCAGAAAGCTTCGCGGAGGGATACTGCAGATCATAGGTTTCAGAGTGTTTTGATCTGGCATAATCATATTTTCCCCTTGCAATCTTCATCTGATTACTTGCCTCAATCCCCATTTTTATTGCTTCATCCAGGGTGATTGTCAGCTTGCTTTGAGCAATTCCAGGGTTTGAGGAATAAAGGGTAATTATCAGAATTGTTAAACAGGTGTTTAGCATTCTTTGAAAGATCCTGATCATGGATGGCGTGATTTATCAATTAAGAGATATGATCTCATTAAATCCCTGAGATATTTCTTCAGGCGGTTTTTATAGCGTGTATCGGTGATTGAAAATGATTGAGGGTTCTGATTTAATATTTTGCTGACTATTTCAATTGAATGAGTTGCCTGCGTTAGAGTTCCGATGATTGTTGCTATGACCAGTTCTGCATCCACTTTCTTAAAGATTTTTTTGCGAACTCCATCATTTATGATCTTTCTTATCTCATAAAGGTTACGGAGAAGGATGTCAGCAATTGCACTGTGCATTTCAGAGCGTTGCTGAAGTGATAATTCCCTATGGAGGATGCGGCTGAATTTGTTATTGGTTACAATCCGCTCCACATAGAAGTCAATCATGATCCCGATCTTGGTCATAGGGTCAAACTTTTCATCATGACTGAGCATCTGCAGCCGCTCCCGCATAAATCCTGCACGGTATTCCACAAGCTCCTCAAACAGCTTTTCTTTTGAACCGAAATAGTAGGAGATCATGGCGATGTTGATTCCTGCTTTTTTTGCAAGCTCACGCACAGAAGTTCCCTCAAACCCATGTCTGGCGAACAACTCTTCTGCAACCTCAAGTATCTGTTCCTTCTTTTCCACTGGTCCGGAATGAGGTGCAAAATTAAACAAACGTTTAAATTAAACAACTCTTCAGTAGGCATAGTGAGAGACGGCCTTCTGCCGCTGTATTTTTCCGGCAGGAAGTATTATTCTTTCATGACCCGTCAACAGGCATTTCAGCCGTACTTGCAGGCAGAAGTAATTACTTTGCAGAAATGAAGCAGACAGCAAAAGCTTACATTAATTAGCCATGCAGGCTCTTGGATTTTATTCAGCGCTCCCTTTTCTTTATCTTATTTCATTGCTCCCTGCATTTATCCTTTACTTCTTCTCAGATATTATTTTTCTGATTGTTTACCACATGATTGGCTATCGGAAAAAAGTGGTAATGGAAAATCTCCGGAACTCATTTCCTGAAAAAAGCGAGGCAGAGCTAAATAAGATCATGAAGGAATTCTATAGCTTCCTGTGTGATCTCTTTATTGAGACCGTTATGATGCTGACGATCAGTGAGAACTATGTAAAGAAGCACTGCACATTTGACAGGGAAGCACAGCAATTATTTAATAGTTATGAAATGAATAAGCAAAGCATTGTTGTTGCCATGGGCCATTTCGGAAACTGGGAATGGGCCGGATACAGTTTTCCCCTACACTGCAGGCAGCAACTGTATGTTATCTACCGGCCGCTTTCTAATCCATTCTGGAATTCACTGATTGAAAATATGCGCGGAACTTTTGGAACCAAACTGATTGAGATGGATGAAACATTCAGTAAAATGATGCGGAACAGGCGTGTGGTATCCTCTACGGTTTTCATCGCAGATCAAACCCCTCCGCCGGAGGATGCTTACTGGACTGATTTTTTAAACCAGGATACTCCGGTTTTTCGAGGCATTGAGCTGATTTCGCGGAAATTGAATTTTCCTGTAGTGTATGCAAGCGTTAAAAGAGTGAAGCGGGGGTATTATCAAATTTATGCCGAAACACTTTTTGAGGAGCCTGCGAAAACAATCGGGAATGAAATTTCTGAAGCTCATACACGCAGGCTTGAAGCGGATATCCGTGAACAGCCGGAAACCTGGCTATGGAGCCACCGGAGATGGAAGCATAAAAAATTTCCACCATTATAAGAAGCTGCAGTTCAGTCTTACTCCCGCAGAGGGTCCCCGGAGCTTGTCGAAGCGTTTAGGGTTATGTCATTTTGGATTGAATTCCAAAAAGCTTCTAACGAAACAATGGTTTATGCTTTTCTCACGACCAGGATATTACCGCTCACATCAATCACCCTCACTGATTCAGCCGGAGAAACAAATCCATTATCCGCCATTGCATCATAGCGCTCGCCATTCACCTCAATTTGTCCTGCAGGCCGGAGGGAGGTAATGGCAATACCAAAAGCACCAATGAGTGACCGCATCAATACAGGCTGATGGGTTTCAGTGAATTTACCCTGTGTTTGAGTCAGCACGAATCCTTTTAATGCACGGCTCCTGAATAAATTCTCGCCAAATACAATTAAAAGAAAAAATGAAAGTGCAAGCGGGATTACCACGCGAAGCAACGCAATCATGAGGTCTTCCCCGCTGGTAAATGAAAAGTCAAATGTTGTATTCCGGACCAGTGCGAGGGTAAGGCCGCATATCATGCATGCGAATCCGGCAATCAGCAATACACCCACACCCGGAAGTAGAAAAATTTCACCGGCGACAAGCAATACACCCACGATGAATAAAACAATTTCCCAATGCTCCGCGAGCCCGTCGGCGTAAAGAGGAGCGAAGTAAAGTACGGCAGCAACTATGGATGTAAGAATGGGGAATGCAGCACCCGGATGCTGGAACTCAAAATAAATTCCACCCAAAATCAGCAACAATAAAATTCCGTTCACAAATGGATTTAGAAGAAATGCAATCATCACATCGAGAAAAGTCATCCGGTATTCTGTGGTGGTATAAGAATGGATATTCGCCTGCCTCAGCACTTCGTCCAGGTTTTCAGCTATGCCATCACAATAGCCATGTTTGACTGCTTCGCTTGCAGTAAGCGCAATGATTCTTCCTGTATCCGCCACATCGTTCAGATAGCCATTGGGTGTAACCATTCCCTCAGCAATCATCGGGTCTCTTCCCTTCTTCTCAGCAGTGCTGCGCATCATGGCGCGCATGTATGACTGGTACTTATCAGGCATCACCTCTCCGTTTTCGTTAACCACTGAGGCTGAGCCGATTACAGCGCTTGATCTCATGTAAATACTATCACAGGAAATTGCTATCAAAGCCCCGGCAGATGCTGCATTTTGTGTGATCCACACCAGGACAGGTTGCCGGGCATGCAGCAGCCTTGAATGAATGGAATCAGCAGAAGCTATATCACCGCCGTAGGTGTTTTCTTTTATCACTACATAATCGGCATTCATTTGATCTGCTTCATCCATTGCTTTTTTAACCAGCCGCCATGCGGCAGGAAAAATATCCTGGTTCAATTCAAAGACGAAAACCTTTTTGCTCGATGAAGAATCAGCCGGAATCTTATCAGCGGAAAACGAATATGCAGCTGGCGAAGTGTTTGCTAATGCAAACATTAAAATAATTGCGGTGAATAAAATTCTTATCCGTCCGGATGTAACACGCTTCATTCAAAAATACTTTTATGGCGTGAAGTTAACGGTTCTGATTATGAGGATTTATGTTATTGTGTTCTTGCTTCTGCCCTGTACTGTGCTTCACGCCCAGACTGCGAGTTTTCAGACATCTCCTGAAAGCTCTGATTCCCATTTAGTGGTGCAGGGTGAAACTTTGTACAGTCTTTCAAAAAGATACGAAACAACAGTTGCCGAATTGCTCAGGCTTAATCCTGAAATAAGCAATTACAACTTGACCCTCGGCAAGATACTCAGGGTGCCGCTACACATAAATAAGCCGGGCAACCTGCGGGGGCAGGAGGGGGTAAAAATTGATAAGCCAATTATGTACAAAGTAGAAAAGGGTGAAACAGTTTTCTCTATAAGCAAAAAATTTAGCAGTGATGTGAATACCGTTTTAATGTGGAATGATTTAAGTGAGCCGGCAATAAGGGAAGGTCAGGTTTTAATTGTTGGATATGAGGTTCCGGATATGAAGGTTATAGGGCCTCTTGCACCTGAGGAAAAAAACCAGGGAGGTAACTCTCAGGAAAATCAGGAGTTAAGCTCAGTGCCTCCTGCAGAAGGAGAGTCAGCGAAAGAGCCCATTGGCAATGATCATTTGACGATTCATCATGAAAAAGGAATTGCAAAATGGTCATACTCCGGTTATGATGATGGTAATTTTTATGCCCTGCATGCAACAGCACTACCGGGAACGGAAATAACCATCCGTAACATGATGAATAGCAAAACCTTAAATGTAAAAGTTATCGGACGCCTACCTGCAACACCGGAAAATGAAAAGGTACTGATCAGGATTTCTGAGTCAGCGGCAAAAAAATTAAATGTTCTGGATGAAAAATTTTTGGCAGAGATCACTTACTACGATGCAATGGCAGCAAAAAAGGTGGAACCAAACTAAGCTTAAGTTGAAAACATATTGATGATGGACGACGATATTCCGGTGGCCTTTGAGTATATCTGTCATTAAGTCAAAAACAAAAATTTATTACGTGCCCCGGGTGAATTCAGATACTGCCATCATCCATCAATAACTTTGCTTTTAATACTGCAATGATCGTAGGTGCATCCATTATCTCTCCCCTCATTACTATCCCAAATAAATCACTAAATGAAACCTTCTTAACCTGCAATATTTCTGTTTCGTCGGGATTGGATTGATGAAAGGAAAGATCCCTTGCGACATAAATAATTGCTTTCTCATCTGTTCCCGAATTTGACAAATAGCATTCTGCAATTTTTACCCACGACCCTGCCTTAATTCCGCATTCTTCCATCAGCTCCCGTTTAGCTGAATCCAATGGTTCTATATCAAGAGGTCCGCCTCCTTCAGGAATTTCCAAGCTATATTCTTTCACCGGAAAACGGTACTGCCCTACAATCCAAGTGTTGAGATCATCATGGAGCGGTAAAACACAAATGGCAAGATTCTTAAAATGGACGATGCTGTAAATCCCCGGATTACCGTAAGGATTCGCTACCTGATGCTCTACCACATTTACCCAGGGATTATCATAATATTCCCTGGTAGAGTTTATTTTCCAGGGATTGATTTCAGGATTCATCTCTTTTAAATGGGTTTAAGATTTCAATACCGGGTGCTTTCCCATAATCATTTATCAAGCGCTCCACGAGTGATGGAATACCTGTAGTAGCGGTGGCTTCAATCATCTCAATATTTTTCATTCCATTGATCTCAGGAATGTTAGGATCAACCAAAATTTTTTTTGACAGGTGGGGGACATAATTAATCAGGCCGGCAGCAGGATAAACCTGCAGGGAAGTTCCGGTCACGAGGAAAATATCAGCCTCCATTGCTGCGGCGCATGCGTCATCCATCATGGGGACAGCTTCATGAAACCACACCACATGGGGGCGAAGCTGTGAGCCCAATTCACATCTGTCGCCGGGCCGGATGTCAACCGTACAATCGTAAAGCAGATCTGCATCAGCGGTGCTCCGGGATTTTAATATTTGCCCGTGCAGGTGAATGATGTTTTTAGATCCTGCTCTTTCATGCAGATCATCAATATTCTGGGTTACAATTACCACCTCGAAGCAAGCGTCAAGCCGGGCAAGTGCGAGGTGTGCCGCATTGGGCTGAGCTCTTAATACATCTTTTCGCCTTTGGTTATAAAACTCCAGGACAAGCTCACGATCCTTTTCCCATGCCATGGGTGTTGCAACATCCTCAATCCGGTGCTGTTCCCATAATCCATCAGCATCGCGGAACGTTTTCAATCCGCTTTCAGCGCTTATCCCCGCACCGGTAAAAACAACAATTTTCTTTTTCATCTGCAGCTACTCATGCTTATGTAAGTGATGTGTAAAATTAGCTCAGCAATTTGCTTAATGAAGGCAGATTGTTCTGTTAAATTTGTTGAAATGGTTTTATTAAAAAATAATTTGCTTAAGCAAGGCCTGCTGATCATTTTCCTGGTTTTATTTATTTCAGCCGTGGGCTTTTCCCAGCAGCCCAAACCTCAGCCAAACATTCACCCGCAGCAAATTACACCTGTATATCTTCTGAGCATTACACCGCGGGACGGCGGAAAGGCATACACGCTATTTCATAAAACAAAGGTGATGATGAGGACGAAGGATGGGAGAGTGGCAAGTGGAAAAGTATTTGGTATTGGGCGTGATTCCATAGCAATAAACTCGCAAAGCTTTGCTATTAGGGATATTGATGAAGTGAGTTTTAATCCCGGAAGTATCACAGGAGTTATTGCAGCCATTGCAACCACTGCCGGACTGTTGGCCATAGCCATTACCATTGATTCAAAGGATCCATCAACCGATGCCATTCTGTATGGTGGTATTGGACTGGCCATCATCGGAGGCGCGGTTTTAATTCCGACTTACTTTTTAAAGAAGCATTTTACAACCGCTAAATATGAATTTACTCCCGT
>JBDSEA010000202.1:0-27978 GCA_039920305.1 Chitinophagales bacterium | reverse complement strand
ATACAGGTTTCCAATGCCATCATACTTCATGTCAGTAGGCACATCATAGAATCCGCTGCTGTATGTTTTTGTCCACTGGACGGTGCCGTTGCTGTCATACTTCTGAATTACCCAATCATAACCGTTTGTAAAATTGATATAGCTTGTGGTTGCTGTGTAAATATTTTTAGATGGATCGCATACAACAGAAATCCCGAAGTCATCATTTCCACTGTTGTCATATTGCACCTGCCACATTACCGAGCCATCACCTGATTTGTACTTCGTAAGCAGCATGTCTGTTGTCTGATTGTTCTGCAGGTTGTTACCGATGATGATCAGGTTTCGTGCCGCATCGAGTACTTGATTTGTCCAATTCAAAGTGTCGCCGGGGTTGCCGGTGATGTGCGTCCAAATTTTGGTTACAAGCTGGGAGTTGTTGTATTGTGCATGCACAGGCGTTGGGATAACGAAAGTTATAGTAACGATTGCCGTGAGTATTATGCTTACAATTTGAATGATGAGGAAAAGTTTTTTCATAGTAAATGAGTTTAAAGTTAGAGAAAGAAAATTTTTGTTAGGGATAGGTTGTCAAAACATTGGGCATTTGCGAAAAATGTGAAATAAAAAAGAAAAGAGAAAGAGCAATGATAATGTGACGTTGCTTTCTTCATGGAGTGTCAATTAATTTGAAGAATTTATGAAGAGATAAAAATAGAGAAATACTTTTCATTGTGCAATATATGCCGTAATCTTTTTTTGATCCAAATCGGAACATTGTCTGCGGAATGCAGGCGGAAGAACATGACATCGAAGACTTATTGAAAAAAATTGGGTCAAGCTTGAGAAAGTTGCGTCTGAAAAAAGGTTTTACGAGCTATGAAACATTTGCATGGCAAAATAATCTTGACAGAAAACATTATTGGCGAATGGAAAATGGAACCAATCTAACATTGCGTTCATTAATTCGAGTACTACAAATTCATAAATTATCTCTAAGGGAATTTTTTAAGGATTTTTGAATTACTCTTTCAGCTTAGTCGAAGATTCTTTATTACGAAGCACCATAAAAAATTTATCGCGAAATTCAACTCCAAGAAAAATCAAGACGGAAAAATATTCTGTTGCAGTCAGCCATAGATTCTCTTTGTTTTCCTGTGTTTGATATGTTGCATACGTAAGCGCAATCATCAGTGACCAAACAACCGGGTATCTGTAACCCGTGAATACACTCATCATTACCAGGGGTACGATATACCATGGATGAACAGTAGTCGCCAGCGCCAGGTAAATAGTGAGCGACCATTGCATCATCACGAAGAAATTCTGTATTGTTAATTTTTTTTCATTCATCGCCAGAATGATCACTGAAATGAAAACCCCAAGTGCAAGCAACGGACCCGCCTGATTGATGATATTATAGCCGACCGCTTGTAAACCCAGCCATCGGATGAGATAATAAATACTGGCATTGAATTCAAACTTCCGGAAGTAAAGATCAATGCTGGAGGCCAGGTTAATAAATAAAGCCTGATCAAGAAATGGAAGGAATAAAATAGCACAGGTAACTGCTGTGATAGAAAAATATACTGTGCTTTGCCATCTTAATCTCCTGATGAGAAAGGGAAGGAAAAGCAGCGGAATAATCTTTGTTGAAATGGCAAGTCCGTATGCAATTGCTGAGAATACAATTTTTTTCTTCCAAAATAAAAAAATTGCCAGCAGCATGAAAAAAATCATGATTGACTCGAAATGCAGGTTGCCGCAGAGTTCAATTATGACCAGGGGGTTAAGTGCATACCAGAATAAATTTTTCTCCGGAAGCCCGAGCTGATTTAAAAGCTTTTGAATTAATATGATGCTTCCTAAATCGGTGCCCAAACAGATTATTCGAATGATTACCACAGCGTCGAAAATATTACTTGAACCAACCCAGGCAGAGGCAGCAAATATGAACTGACAAACAGGCGGATATACGGTGTAATAGTTTGCGGAATTCATTGCGGAAAAAAGCTGCTCCACCATTTCATTTACCTGTTTACTGTGCCTTACAAAAGTTGAGGGCAGAACGGTATAGGGATTATGGAAGAGGCTGATCATTTTACCATCCCATATAAAGCGGAAATAGTCATCACTTAAGGCAGGAATTGAAAACAAAAAAACCAGCCGGAAAAGAATTGCAGCAGCAATAAGGTAACTGAAATTTATGGTCGCCCTGCGCAAAACAATAAAGAGGTAGGACGTAAAAAGCAAAGCACTGGCAGCAGCCAGCTGAGTAAAGTTTTCTCTGTGCAATTCATAGCCAATCCATCCATAACAACCCAGCGATAACAGAACCGCTGACAGAAAAAAAAATTTGTGACCAGAAACGGATTTAATACCTCTAAGGGAAATTACAGTATCAGGAGGTTGTAATGATTCTTTTAACAATTCCCTCTGCATGGGGAGTTTTTTGGTTAGGAGAAGCAAAGAGGAATGAATGTGATAAGGATGTATAAAATACAAATCCGAAACCAAAGGTGAGCATTGCATGAAATGGCACAAGCCCGAAATCATGCAGGTAAAAGGCTATAAGAATTCCCGAGGCGAAATAGAAGGTTAAAACGCCCTCAAGTATGGTAATCATATTGATACCACTGGAGAGATATTTATTGTGCTTCCAGCTTTGGTGGGCTGAACTGAGGTTGAATTTAGGTGTCCTGATAAAAGAGGTCTTTTTGCCAAGATATCCCTCAATTACTGCCACTGCATTGTGAAGTGCCATGCCCATGGAAACCGAGAGAAATAAAGGAAATATCAGCAGGAACCTGCCCACGTTAATGTGTATCTTCTTTTCCTTTTGAGTGGTAGCAACAAAATAAAATACCGAGAGCATTAAGAAGCTAAGCAAAATAAAGGAGGCGAGAAAAAAAAGAAAATGAAACTGTAAAAATTCGTTTTTGATCAGCAACATGGGGATACTCAAAAACGCACTGATAAGAATGGCAATGAATACGGAACTGTTCATAAGGTGAAAAATGGAGTGAAGCTTGGTGCTCACAGATATTTTTTTATCTTTCAATACAAGTCCAAGAATCTTTTTCACACATTCAGCAGCACCCTTGTTCCAGCGATATTGCTGATTCTTCAGTGCATTCATTGTAACCGGGAGTTCTGCCGGTGAATTCACTTCTTCAAGATAAATAAATTTCCATCCCTTTAGCTGTGCGCGATAGCTTAAATCGAGATCCTCGGTGAGTGTATCTGCCTGCCAGCCATTTGATGTTTCAATGCATTTCCTGCGCCACACACCTGCGGTTCCATTGAAATTTATGAAATGATTCCCGGCGTTTCTTCCCTTTTGCTCAATAGAAAAATGTGCATCGAGGCCGAATGCCTGCAGGCGGGTAAGCAGCGAATAATTTTTGTTGAGATGGTCCCAGCGGGTTTGTACCATTCCAATTTTATCATCATCGAACACCGGAATCGTTTTTTTAAGAAAATCTTTTTGGGGAAGGAAATCGGAATCAAAGATTGCAATAAACTCACCCATAGCACCTTTTAGCCCATAAGCAAGAGCGCCAGCCTTAAAACCCTCACGGTTATGGCGGAGCACATGGTTAATATTAAATCCCTTCTTCCTGTATTCAGAAACCTTTGTCGCGATGAGTTCTGCAGTTTCATCGTCAGAATCATCGAGCACCTGAATTTCCAGTTTGTCAACCGGATATTCCAGCGTTGTAATGCAATCAAGCAGCCGCTCTGCAACGTAAATTTCATTATAAATCGGCAGCTGAACGGTGACTAAAGGCTCGCTTCCTGCTTTTAATTGCTTTCCCGTATATGCTTTCCCATCCTTTAATTTATTTTTCAGATATACAATTACCAGATTCATTTGCATGATGCTGTAACTGAAAATAAACAGGGATGCAACCGAATAAATAAATACTATGGCCATTGCAATAATTTCAATCAGCATACTAAGCGTATTTAAAAATTGTAGTGATTATTTTATAGCCGGCCATTACAGTTCCCTTCAATGTACCTGAAATCTTGGAAACACCCGTGCGGCAGCGATAATTTATCCCAACCTCGGTATATTTTAATTTTTGTTTCACTGCCTTAATCTGCATTTCTACCGTCCACCCATAATCCTGATCAATCATGTTGAGCGAAAGCAACCGATGCCATTTGATGGCACGAAAAGGGCCAAGGTCAGTAAAGTGCGCCCCGTACAGCCATCGAAGCAATGTTACAGCCAACCGGTTTCCAAAAATCTGTTGAGGTGTCATTGATCCGTCCTCCCGGTTTAGGGGTGATCTCGCCCCGATAACCAG
This sequence comes from Chitinophagales bacterium, assembly GCA_039920305.1. GTDB lineage: Bacteria > Bacteroidota > Bacteroidia > Chitinophagales > UBA10324 > DASRAJ01. Next base: position 23,683 of record JBDSEA010000202.1, on the reverse strand, counting down.
ATCAAAGCCATCATGAATGATTGGGTTAACAAGTAGCTCCATTTGGTCCGGATGATCAGAGTAATCAGCATCAAGAAATACAACAATGTCCGGTGAACGGGTTTTTGATTTAATGTATTCAATTCCTTTCAGGCAGGCTGCTCCATATCCCTGCTTATATTCCTGGACCACAGTTGCTCCTGATAACCGGGCATTTCTGCCTGTAAAATCAGTCGAATTGTTATCTACCACCATTATTTCACGCACCAGATTTTTATTGATGTCACCAATCACTTTTGATATTGAATATTGTTCATTGTAAGCAGGAATGATTACATCAATAATTATATCCATCCGTAAATAGCAAAGTTAATTGACAGTAATTATTGAAAGCTTTTATTCATGGGGTATGAAAAAAGCCGGCAGAAATTAACTTTCGCCGGCTTGATCCCTTATAAACTGAGTATTATTCTTTCTCAAACTTCATGGCAGCAGAATTCATGCAATACCTCAGTCCGGTTGGCTTGGGTCCATCATTAAATACATGCCCGAGATGACCGCCACACCGGCTGCAAAGCACTTCATCACGCATCATCCCATGGGTATCATCCTTTCCCACAACCACTGCATTTTTGTCAACCGGTTGCCAGAAGCTTGGCCATCCCGTACCCGATTCAAATTTTGTATCACTACTGTACAGTAGCTGGTGACAGGCAGCACAATAATATTTTCCCTTCTCATGGTTATCCGCATAAATTCCTGTAAACGCCTGCTCTGTTCCTTTCTGCCGGAGAATATTATATTGTTCAGGCGTTAAACTTTTCTTCCACTCGGCATCAGTTTTAGTAACCGGGAATGTGATTTCTGCAGCGGTTGTATTTGGCCCGGCTGGAATTTGTCCGCATGCGCTGAAAGTCAACAGCAGATACGCAATTGCTAAAAAAAATTGATTTTTCATTTTCTTACCCTAACGGGAATTTCGGTTGTTATTTAATTACGAACAACCATTAGAAGTGGTTTGGTTCCACCCGGAGAGAATTAACTTTAGGTCAATTGTAATTTGAATCCTTTAATTGTTGAATGATTCCCGTTCTAACACCAAATTGATTCAGTTATCTTAAGCATGAATCACCTTGCCCATTTTTTTCTTTCACGCCATTCTGAAAAAATGATGGTAGGAAATTTTATTGCAGATTCCGTGAAGGGGAAGAAGTTCAGAGATTATGAGAAAGAGATTTCCCGAGGTATCTTAATGCACCGGGAAATTGATTCATTTACTGACACCCATGAAATTGTAAAACACAGCAAAAGTTTTTTCAGGACGCGGTATGGCTTATATTCCTCTGTAATTATTGACCTGGTCTATGATCATTTTCTAGGCGCAAACTGGAATAGCTTTTCGGATTCACCATTGCCGTCATTTGCTGAGCAATGTTACAAAGTATTTGAAAAATATCTGCTGGTGATGCCTGAAAGAAATCAGCGCATGCTTCCTTTTATGCAAAAACAAAACTGGCTGGTAAATTATGCTGAAATAGAGGGAATCACACGATCACTTAAAGGATTATCGGGAAGAATTAAAAATGATCCAGGGATTGGGGAGGCGCATGAGGAATTGAGTCTTCATTATAAAGCGTTGTCAAAAGATTTCCAGGTTTATTTTCCTTTGCTCATTCATCATATCAGTTCCTACACATAGAATAAATGCACTTATGCATAATAAAAATTCCTGCAATCAGTTGGCTTCATCTCCTCTTAACTCACGGAATCGCTTACGGGCTTCAACCGTGTAGATACTCCCTTTATATTTGGTAAGTATCTGCTTATACAATTCCATTGCCTTATTCTTATCATTCAGGTAATTCTGCTCGAGTTCTGCGAGCTGGAAAAGTGCATCATCTCCAAGCAGGTCAGTAGAATAAGTTTCATCAATTTTATTGAACATTGCCGCGGCATCGGCATATTTATGCTCTGTCAGATAAATCCTACCCTTTTCAAAAATCACATCATCATTGAGGGAGTGATCGGGGTATTTCCTGGTCAGCGAATCCAGAGCTGTGATTGCCTCGTCAAAACGTTTTTGAAAAATCAGCAAATCCGCCCGGGCGTATATCTGCATCGGCTCAGGAGTTGTATCGAGTCCCATATTGTCAGTGATGAAAACTGATAGTGCGAGTGCATCGTTTGCAACCAATTCGGTGGTAGCACTTTTAAGCACATTGAGCTGGGTCTGGCTCCAGTCAAAATCACCCATATAAAAGCTGAGCCTGGCATTTTTAAATCTTGCTTCTTCCCCAATAGGCGCATCATGAAAAGATTTATCCACTTGTCCATAAAGCAGCATTGCTTCCCAAACCTCGCCGTGTATCAGCTGAGCATCACCCAGATCAAGCTTAAGATATCCATTGAGTTTTTTATCATTGGTGCTTATGGCAATTGCTTCCTGGAGAATCGAAATTGCCCTATCAGGATTATGCAGCAACCTGGTTTCAATTTCAGCAAATTCACGCATTGTCGGCAGGGTATGCGGTGTTTTTCCGAACTCATCCAAATAGGATTGATAGTTTGCTTCAAGCTGCTTCAATTCATCCGGTGTGAACTGGTGCTGAATAGTAATCCTGGTTTTTTCTGTACTAAGCTCGCTTGTGCGGGCAGGTAAATAGAGGAAACTCGATTTGCCTTTTTCTTTTATAATATACCGGAACGCTATCAATGCCGCATCATAATTTCCTTCATCCATTGCTGACTGTGCAAACTGGTAAACACGGTTGCCATCCTCCTTGTTTCGCTTATCAAGCGCTTTCACCTGAATAAAAGCACTTGTGAAATCCTTTTTCTGAATGAAATACCAAACCAGCAGATCGGAGAAATGAGGGTTATCCGGCTGTTTCTGAATCCGTCGGTATAGCTCAGCCTGTAATGATCTGGCATAATCATTATTCTCAAGCAGCGGCTGTAACTGCCCTTCTGCATATTCTTTCTGCCCGGGATTGAATTGCACAATATCAAGCAGGGTGTTCACCGTATTTTGCGGATCACCGTTCTTCTGATAAAGCCTGGCTAAATCAATAAGAAACAGATCGGAATTCCCAGCATTAAACACTTTTCTTCCACGCTCATATACTTTAACAGCATACTCACCAAGACCCGCAGCATAAAAACGGTTTGCCAGCCGGGTTACCTGCGGCATATTGGGCGTGATGTTGCTGATTGCATCTTCATATTCCTGTGAGGCCGCCTTTTCATTTCCCTCTTTTTTAAAAACACCTCCCATATCAACAAATAAACTAAGATCCGCAGGTGCTTTCTTCATCTGCTTGCGGATCATTTTTTTTGCATCATCATATCGCTTTAATTCAGTAAGGCAGGTAAGATAACTTTGATAGAAAACTGAGTTACCGGGAGACTTATTAAATAGCTTTTCAAACAATACCGCAGCCTTATCGAATTCGCCGTTATGCAGGTACTGATCAGCCAGCTGAATATCCTGCGGAGACTGGGCCTGTGCATTAAATAATGTTATAATAATTATTGATATAATATTTAAGATACCGGCGATTTTCTGTAAGCAGGTTCTTTTATTTATAATCTGATCATTCATTTTTTTACTAAAGCTTTAATTTCAAAATTAAGCTATCTGCTTTCACAGGCTGGCGATATTATTTAAACCAAGCCATTGTCTTTTTGAAAGAAAAAGGAAAATAAAATAGCCTAGGAAAGTGCCGGTTGCATTTGCAATCATATCCATCCATTCAAATTGCCTGTAGCGGGTTAACAGTGGCTGAAGCAGCTCTATTCCTGTGCCAACCAACACACAAAACAATATACTTAAAATGATTATCGGTGCGCGTGATGTTTTATTCTGCTCTTGTATGAAAAAACCACGCAATAGAAATAAGCTCAGCAATGCATACATGCTGATGTGCACAAGCTTATCGAGATAAAGCTTCTGGAACATGCTTACTTTAGGCCAGCCGGATAATGGGGTAAATGATAAATATAAAATGATGCCCAGCCACAAGAGAAAAAGCCAGAAATTTCTAAATAAAGTCATGCAGGAAGTGAAATTGCCGTTGAACCAATAGATCAGGTTCCATATATGAATCCGGGGAAAACGATCTTAAAATTTATAAGCTGGTTTTGAAATTACTTCGAAAAAAATTGTACCACGCAATAGAAAAATCATTGACCGATCAGTTTTTTGTAGGCATCTGCATCAAGCATGTCATTGATTTCATCAGCTTTTTCTATAGAAATTTTTACCATCCAGCCTTCACCATACGGATCTGAATTAACCAGCTCGGGCGTATCATTCAGCACAGAATTGATCTGCGTTACTTTACCTGATACAGGAATAAAAAGATCCGAAACGGTTTTCACAGCCTCCACTGAGCCGAATACCTGTTCCTTGCCGAGTGATTGATTAATTAGGGGAATATCCACATACACAATGTCACCCAATTCACTTTGCGCAAAATCAGTAATCCCCACTGTACCAATATTACCATCAATGCGCATCCACTCGTGATCCTTGGTGTATTTAAGTTCAGATGGAAAATTCATGAGCAAAAAATTTCCGCCAAATGTAACCGAAAAAGTTTCTCAGGATCAATTCCCGGAAGGATGATCAGCTTCAGTTTCTACTATTTTTTTCTTTTCAGATAAAATAAACCACATTACAGCCATAAGAATAAAACCTGCACCCATACCCATGCATATCCCCGCCTTCATATTTCTCATTAATATTCCACCAGCGACACCAGCCAAAACACAAACAAGAAAAAGTATACCGGGAATTCCGCGGCGTAGATTGCGCCGGCTGACCATTTGACTCATCATTCACTAAAGTAATTTTATTTATTCTTCTGCTTTTGAGTGATGAACACTGAACTTTGCGGTTAATGGTTTTGAAATGAGTTTTGTAAAGCATTATCATGCACCTGCTTGCCAGCTGTCTTATTTTATAAATAAACTATACAGGCGTTAACATTATTAATAGATGACTGAAGGAAAAGCACTTCATCCGGGTTTGAGACTCAGCGGACTTGAGCCACTGAAAATTTATGAGGGTTCCAATTTCATAAATATTGGAGAGCGAACAAATATTACGGGTTCAAAAGAATTTTCTCGATTAATCCTTTCAGGAAATTATGAGGCTGCTGTTGCTGTTGCCCGGCAACAGGTAGAGAACGGGGCACAGATCATTGATGTGAACATGGATGAAGGAATGCTGGATGGTAAAGAGGCGATGGTGAAATTCCTTCACCTGATTGCTGCTGAACCGGATATCAGTAAAGTTCCCCTGATGGTTGATTCATCAAAGTTTGAAATTATTGAAGCAGGTTTAAAATGTGTTCAGGGAAAGTCAATTGTAAATTCTATTTCACTGAAGGAAGGGGAGGAGAAATTTCTTGAGCAGGCAAAAAAGGTAAGGCGTTACGGTGCTGCAGCAGTGGTAATGTGCTTCGATGAAAAAGGACAGGCTGATTCATTCGAAAGAAGAATTGAAGTTGCTAAAAGAAGCTATGATCTGCTCACAAAAAAAATTCATTTTCCGCCTTACGACATCATCATTGACCCGAACATACTTGCCATTGCAACCGGAATTGAGGAGCATGCGAACTATGCGATGGATTTCATTCGCGCAACTAAGTGGATCAAGGAGAATCTTGCTTACGCAAAGGTGAGCGGCGGCGTAAGCAACCTATCATTTTCATTCCGCGGAAATAATACCGTGCGGGAAGCCATGCATTCAGCATTTCTCTATCACGCTATCAGGGCTGGAATGGATATGGGTATTGTGAATGCGGGTATGGTTGGAGTGTACGATGAAATCCCAAAAAATCTACTTGAACTGGTTGAGGATGTTCTGTTCAACCGCCGGCCGGATGCAACCGAGCGCCTCGTCATATTTGCAGACTCAGTAAAGGCAAAAGGAAAAAAAATTGTCGGGGAAGAAGTATGGAGAAAACTTTCTGTTGAGGAAAGATTGAAGCATGCACTTGTGAGGGGAATCGTTGAGTTTATTGAACAGGATACTGAGGAAGCGCGAATGAAATATGCGAAACCAATTGAAGTAATTGAAGGGCCGCTGATGGCTGGGATGAATGTGGTAGGTGATCTCTTCGGCTCCGGAAAAATGTTTTTGCCACAGGTAGTGAAGAGCGCACGTGTGATGAAGAAAGCTGTTGCAATTCTTACTCCGTTCATTGAAGCAGCCAAGGAAAAAGGGGCTGCAAAAAATAACGGAAAGGTTCTTCTGGCCACCGTAAAGGGTGATGTGCATGATATTGGAAAAAATATTGTTGGTGTGGTTCTCGGCTGCAACAATTATGATGTAATTGATCTTGGTGTAATGGTATCATCAGAAAAAATTTTAGAAACAGCAAAGAGAGAAAACGTTGATATCATAGGGTTAAGCGGATTGATCACCCCGTCACTTGATGAAATGGTCCACGTAGCGAAAGAAATGGAGCGGCTTGGATTTGAAACCCCTTTGCTGATCGGCGGAGCCACAACCTCCCGTGTTCATACCGCAGTAAAAGTTTCACCCCACTATTCCCATGCGGTGGTGCACGTGATTGATGCTTCACGGTGTGTGCCTGTAGTTTCAAGCCTTATCAGCAGGGAGCAGCAGAAAAATTTTTCTGCCGGCATTAAAAAGGAGTACGATGAGTTGCGTGAGCAGTTTTTGGGCAGGAAGCGCGATAAGAATTATGTAAGCATTCAGTTTGCAAGAGAGCATAAGTTTAAGACTGACTGGCAAAATTTCCGGCCGTCAGTCCCCTCATTCCTGGGTAATAAAGTGTTTGCAGATTTTACCCTCGTTAAAATCAGGCAGCGGATTGACTGGACTCCATTCTTCCAAACCTGGGAACTCAGCGGAAAATACCCGGCAATATTTGATAATCCCATCGTTGGAAAAGAAGCAAAAAAACTTTTTGATGATGCGCAGACATTGCTTGATGAAGTAGTTAACAAAAAACTTTTGAAGGCACAAGGAGTGATTGGATTGTATAAAGCCGCAGCAGTGAATGTTGACGATGTTGACGTGTTTGATGAAAACGGAAATCGAATCACCGGATTCAGCTTTCTCCGGCAGCAAAATCAAAAAGCTGCAGGACAATCTTATCTGTGCCTTGCGGATTTAATTATGCCACACCTTAGACCGGCAGTGGATCGCGAAAGCAAGTCTGATGGCGCCTCATTGACCGGGCATGGCAGGCTTCAGCTCGATTTAGAGCGGTCTGATCATCTCGGATTTTTTGCCGTAACAGCAGGCATCGGCATTGAAAAACTTATTGACCGGTTCGAGCGCGATCACGATGATTACAATTCCATTCTCATCAAGGCACTGGCTGACCGCCTCGCAGAGGCATTTGCTGAAACAATGCATGAGCTGGTGCGTAAAGAATTATGGGGTTATGCAAAAGATGAAAACTTTTCACCCGAAGAATTAATTTCAGAAAGGTATCAGGGTATACGTCCTGCCCCGGGTTATCCTGCCTGCCCTGACCACACGGAGAAAAGAAAATTATTTGACCTTCTTGAAGCAGAAAAAAATGCTGGTATCACACTGACTGAAAGCTTTGCAATGTACCCTGCTTCTTCAGTAAGCGGATTTTATTTCTCTCATCCTGAATCAAAATATTTCGGAGTTGGAAAAATTGAAAAAGATCAGGTAGAAGATTACGCAAAGCGAAAAGGGATTTCAACAAAGGAAGCAGAGAAATGGTTATCACCTAATCTTGGATATGGAATCTGATTTTTACACTTACTCAAAATGTCAGACCTTTAAAAAAAATTCCGCTGAATGATAAAGTATTTGACGCTGCCTGTTCTTAGCATGATCACGTATGCTTCATACCCGCAAACACCACACCTTGCATTAGAACTATTTTCTACCGGATATTCCAGCCCTGTTGACATAGTGAGCTGTGGTGACAGCAGGTTATTTGTTGTTCAGCAGACCGGCTACATATATACCTGCGATTCAGATGGAGTAAAAAGCCCCACTCCTTTTCTTGATATTCATGATAAGCTGGTTATCTCAAGTGAGCAGGGTTTGCTTGGACTTGCGTTTGACCCTGAGTATCTTACCAACAGAACTTTTTATGTTTACTATACCAAGAAAGGCGGAAATACAGATATCAGGATTGTGCGATATAAAACTGATTCGATGAATGCTGAACTGGCTGATACAGGTACAGCCCAAATTCTGATGAGTATCCCCCATCCTGCTTTTTACAATCATGATGGCGGGGGCATGAAGTTTGGACCGGATGGTTATCTGTATGCCGGTACAGGTGATGGAGGGAGCGGCGGCGATCCTTTTAATAATGCCCAAAACCCAAAAGAATATCTTGGAAAGTTATTACGAATTGATGTTCACAAGGATTCACTCTACGCCATTCCTGCTGATAATCCGTTTGTAAATGACTCAACTTTCTATCCTGAGATATATGCCTATGGTTTGCGCAATCCATGGCGCTTCAGCTTTGATCGCTTCACCGGCGATCTCTGGATTGGCGATGTAGGGCAGGGTTTGTGGGAAGAGGTTGATTACACCTCCGCTCCGGATACCGGCGGGCAAAACTATGGATGGCATTGTTATGAGGGCACTCATAATTACACAGTGAATGATTGTAATGGAACTAACGGCTTAACCTGGCCTGTTGCAGAATACAAACATCAGTTCAGCGACAATGCTGTGATAGGAGGATTTGTTTACCGTGGCAGTAAGTATCAATCCATGTTTGGAAAATATTTCTTCACCGATAATGGCAGCGGCAAATTCAGAATGATCACTCATAACCCTGATGGCACCTTCACCATGGATTCTATTGCCGACGGATTGATTATGCCTGACGCTTACTCTTTCGCATCATTCGGTGAAGATGAGAAGGGTGAAATCTACGTTGCCAATGCAGCCAATGGAAAAATCTATCATCTTACAGATACTTCATGCGCGCCTGTAGCTGCCATTATTGAGGCTGTGACTGACAGTATCCTGTGCATCGGTACAGCCTTAAATGCGGTATCAGCAAGCGGCTTTGACTATCAATGGATGCAGGACAGCGCTCCGATTTCAGGCGCTACTAACTCCATTTACAGTGCAAGTCAGGAGGGCTATTTCAGTGTCCAGGTTACAAATGCCGAGGGTTGCAGCAGCATTTCTATTTCAGTACACATTACCGGTAATCCCAGTCCGGTAAGTATTCTGCCGGTTGATGCAGATTCGGTGATCTGTATTTATCAGTCATCCATCGCACTTGCTGCTGATTCTGCCGGAGGAGTTTTTTCAGGGGATGGTGTAAGTAGCGGATCCTTTGACCCCTTTATTGCGGGAGAAGGATTACATACAATATTTTACACTTTTACGAATGGGATGGGATGTGTTTCTGTTGATTCGCAGGTTGTATTTGTTGACGTATGTACCGGACTCAACCCTGACTGGGAAAAATCAGGTATTAATATTTTCCCAAATCCTAATGATGGTTCTATGACCATTCTTCTTAAGGACACCAATGAAGCTGTAGATGAAATTTCAATCCTGAATGTTTCCGGACAATTGTTGTTAAGATTGGTTCCGGATGAATATTCCAATACCCAACGATTCATTCGTCTTGATCTTAAGAATTTCAGCAGCGGTCTTTATACCATGAAAATAATTCAGGGGGGAAGGCCCGGCTTTCATAAGTTTGTTATCAGTCACTAAGAAAATGATATTGACATGAGAACCATTTCTGAAAAGTTATTTTTCCCGCTGTTGCTTGCGATCGGTTTTTTATTGTTACGAAATGTAAATATTTCAGCGCAGGACCGTGATCATGTGCCAGGTGATATTCTGGTAATGATTCAAAAAGGAGCCGATATAAACAAGATATTAAAGTCTTCATCTTTTTTAAATGGAGCAGCCACTGAAATAAGCGCTGAGCAAAATCTTTCGCAACGATTAAATATCTGGCAATTTCATTTCAATATTTATTCAGTGAATGAAGATGAGATGCTGCGTTCCTTAACAGAAGATCCTGAAGTTCTGATCGCACAGTTCAATCATTATGTTGAAGACCGAAACATGCCGGATGATACTTTGTTCCCGCAACAATGGAATATGCTCAACATAGGGCAAACAGGCGGCACATCCGGGTCTGACGTCCGCGCCACATCGGCCTGGGATCTTGCGACCGGGGGAGTTACAGCAAGCGGTGATACCATTGTAATCGCCATCATTGACCAGGGTTACGACCTGACTCATCCTGATCTTCATTACTGGAAAAACTATAAGGAAATACCGGGTGATGAAATTGACAACGACAATAACGGCTATACTGATGATTATGATGGGTGGAATGCAATTGATGGCACCGGAAATATTCCAAGCGATCCGCATGGCACTCATGTATCAGGAATTGCAGGGGCAAGGGGAAATAATCTAATTGGAGTAACAGGTGTAAACTGGAATGTGCAGATCATGCCTGTTAAAGGGAATTCAGGAATAGAATCAATTGTAATTGAAGGCTATGGCTATGCACTGGAAATGCGCGCCCTCTTTAATTCCACCAATGGTTCTGAAGGGGCCTTTGTAGTTTCTGCAAACTCGTCGTTCGGCATTGATTACGGGCAGCCTTCAGCATATCCCCTCTGGTGCGCCATGTACGATTCCATGGGCAAGTATGGGATTCTCCATGCCACTGCCACTGCAAATGCCAACTCCAATATTGATGTGGTGGGTGATATGCCTACGGCATGTCCGAGTGATTATATGATCTCTGTAACCAATACTACATCCGCCGATAAAAAAAATACTTCGGCTGCTTACGGTGCAAACACCATTGATCTTGGTGCCCCGGGCACCGGAATTCTTTCAACATTTCCAGTTACGCAGGGGAGTTATGGATCATTAAGCGGATGCTCGATGTCATCACCGCATGTTGCAGGTGCTGTAGCGTTGTTGTTTTCCTTGCCCTGCATTGGTCTTGCGAATGATTATAAAAATGACCCGGCAGGAACTGCCCTTCGCATTAAAGGATTCATTCTCGATGGTGTTGACACCATTCCTGATCTTACCGGTAATACTGTATCAGGTGGAAGATTGAATGTGTACAACAGCATGCAACTCGCGGCGCAGTATTACAACTGCATCGTTGGAGTTGAAGAAGCAAATGCTGCCGATGAGCTGATCATTGCATTCCCCAATCCTGCAACTGATGTATTGAAAGTGATGATTAATCACTTCAGGCATAGTAACGCTATCCTTTCGGTTAGAAACATTTTAGGAGAAACGCTTATCACAAAGGATATTTCAACATCCGATCACGAATTCTCACTCGATATTTCCGGACTGGAAAATGGATTATATTTTCTAAGTGTCAAAAATGACTCAATCAGCAACGTGGTCACCTGGATAAAGGTTGATAAATAAATCGCTTTAAAAAGTAATCCCGTAACTCAAACTTGCTACTGGATTCTTTCAATAAGAGTTAATCACCTCGCTATCAGAAATTTTTGATTGATCGGGCTATTTGCGGTTTCTATTGTCATCCAATATATGCCGGGTGAAAAATCTCTTACATCCACTGTTATAGTCCTTAGATTCTTTTCTATTTCGGTCCGTTGAATTTCTCCGGTTGAATTGAAAACAGAAATTGACGTAATAATTTCGCCATTGGATATGATATTTAATTCATCCCCAACAGGATTTGGGAAAAGCCCTATCGGGCTAAATATCAGGTTGCTGACGCCGGTGAAATATGAAGAATCAACTTCTACATAGGTAAGGATTCCATAACCTGAAACACTAAAGTGACCATTCATCGGTGCATGGGTAATCGGATCTGCCTTATCAGTTCCCAAATAGCTGGTGGTTAATGCAGAATCAATGAAGGACACTGAGTAACCGGGCGGGAGATTAGCACGAATGATCAGGTTCACTGCAACACCCCCTTGCAGCCCCGCATAGTTAACGGCAGATAAAAACCCTTCCCAGCTATCGCCCGGCATAAGGCCGGACCAGGCAGTGGTAGCAAGTGCATCGGCATTCCAGGAATCGAAACCGGAAACAGGAAGTCCTGTAGCTGAATCAATAAAAGCCACATAATAAATATCAGAAAAAATATCAGTGTAAGAACTAAAGGCGCAGGTACAGAAGTCACCACTCAATCCTCCAAACAGGTGAAGATTGTGTACGGTAATTTCAATATGCTGATACGAACTATCGTAAACTACGGTTGAGTAGGGACCAGGATGATAGTCTATACACGCCATTACAGGCGTATAGAATGCAGAGGTGAAAAGAATGAAAAAAAAAGTAATTGATTCTTTAAAGTGGATAGCATTTTTCATGAAGAGAATTTTTCGTGAGAATAATTCTCAAATTTAATCTTATTCATGAGCCATTTGCTTAGAAAATTTGATAAATCTTACGCGCTCAAATTAATGAGCATCCAGCCAGTTCTTACCTGTGCCTGATCCAACTTCTACCGGTACTATCAACTCGATGGCTGTTATCATTTTGTCCAGCGCAATTTCTTTTACGGCTTCCAGCTCCGGGGTGTAAACATCAAACACCAGTTCATCATGGACCTGCAGGGTCATTTTCGTTTTAAATTTTTGCTTTTTAAACTCACGGTGAATGTTGATCATGGCGAGCTTGATCATATCCGCGGCGCTGCCCTGTATTGGGGAGTTGATTGCCAGCCGTTCAGCCTGGCCGCGCACTGTTTGATTGCCTGAATTGATATCGCGCAGCCATCGCTTTCTTCCCTTTATGGTGCTCACATAGCCATGCTCCCGTGCAAACTGAATGTTGCTGCTCATTAACCTCGAGACACCCGGAAACTGTTTCTGATAATTGGTGATGATTTCCTGAGCTTCAGTCCGGGAAATGCCCAGCGTTTGAGAAAGACCGAAAGCCGTTTGCCCATAGGCAATGCCGAAGTTCACCGCTTTTGCCTTACGGCGCATATCGGAAGTTACAGCGGTGAGTTCCACACTAAAAACTTTTGCAGCAGTGGCGGAATGAATGTCAAGACCATCCTTGAATGCCTGCATCATGTTTTCGTCTTCACCCAGTGCGGCTATGATGCGAAGCTCAATCTGTGAATAATCACAGGAGAGAAGAACGTGCTCATCATCCCTTGCGATAAATGCTTTCCGGATTTCTTTTCCGCGATCGGTTCTTATAGGAATGTTTTGCAAATTGGGATCAACAGAGCTCAACCGTCCTGTTGCTGCAATCGCCTGGTTAAGGCAGGTATGCACTCTTCCCGTTTTAGGATTGATGAGTGAGGGGAGCGCATCCACATAAGTTGACTTCAGTTTACAAAGCTCCCTGTGGTTCTGGATTTTCTGTGCGATCTCATATTCGCGTGCAAGCTTTGTGAGTGTATCGTCATCAGTAGAATATTGTCCGGTTCTGGTTTTCTTTCCGGGGTAAGGAATATTCATTTTAGTGAAAAGCACTTCTCCTAATTGCTTTGGTGAGGCCAGGTTGAATTTCAGTTCAGCAATGGAATAAACCTCACTCTCTACAACGTCACATTCCTTCTGCAACTGCCGTGAATATTCATAAAGGAACTCTTTATCAATCTTCACGCCTTCAAATTCCATATCAACAAGCACAGGAACAAGCGGCACCTCGATGTCATTGAAAAGAGTTTCGACTTCTTTTTCTTTCAGCATAGGAAGAAATACCTCTTTCAGCTGCAGCGTGATATCAGAATCTTCACCTGAATATTCAGCCACTTTTTCCACAGGCACATCACGCATGTTTCCCTGACCTTTTCCTTTCTTGCCAATCAGTTCCTCAATATGAATGGTTTCGTAGCGAAGAAAATTTTCGGCAAGAATATCCATGTTGTGCCTTCCATCGGGTTCAATCACGAAGTGTGCGAGCATGGTATCGAAAAGCGGTTCCCTCACTTCCACATCATACCACTTGAGTACAAGCATGTCATATTTCACGTTCTGACCAATCTTCACCTTCGTTTCATCTGCGAGAAGTGGCTTGAAGTGAGCAAGAACTTTAAGTGCTTCATTCCGGTCAGCGGAAAGTGGTATATAATATCCCTCATGCTTATTGAATGAAAATGCAATTCCTACTAAATCTGCAAGGTTGGCATTGACATTAGTGGTTTCAGTATCAAAGCAAAATTCCTTTTGCTCCTGAAGCTTTGAAACGAGATCGAGAATCTTTTCTTCGGTATCAACTAAAAAATATTGATGAGCGGTATTGGAAGCATTGTTTTCAGCGGGTGGTTTCTGTTCAAATGCAGCAGCAGGATCAGCCGTCAAAGTTTTAGATTCTATTGCTTCGCCAAAAAGATTTTTTTGCTTCCCTTCTGTAGAAAGCACCGAATACTGATCACCGATAATGCGTTTGCCAAGCGTTCTGAACTCGAGTTCATTAAATAACGCGGTAAGCTTATCCTTATCAGGCGCCTCCATTATTAACTGCTCTTCATCACAACTACATGGAACCTGCAGATCAATGGTAGCAAGTTTCTTAGAAAGCAAGGCGAGTTCTTTATTCTCTATTACAGTCTGTTGAAGCTTTCCCTTCAGCTTGTCAGTACTGGCAATAAGTTTTTCCACCGAGCCAAATTCCTGAACAAGCTTCTTTGCAGTTTTCTCACCCACCCCCGGCAACCCCGGAATATTATCAACCGAGTCACCCATAAGTCCGAGGATGTCAATCACCTTACACACGTCGTCAATTTCCCACTTTGCCTTTATTTCGGATACGCCAAGAATTTCAATAGGCCGGCCCTGGTAAGCAGGCTTGTACATAAAAATATTTTCGCTCACTAACTGACCATAATCTTTATCAGGAGTAACCATATAGACTTTGTATCCATCCTGCTCCGCTTTTTTTGCAAGCGTTCCAATCACATCATCTGCCTCATATCCATCACATTCAACAATTGGAATTTTAAATGCTTCGATGATCTTGCGGATATAGGGAAGCGAGACCGTAATGTCTTCGGGTTGCTCCTGGCGGTTGGCCTTGTATTCTGTATATTCTTCTCCGCGCTTGGTAGGGGCTGCAGTGTCGAAGCAAACAGCGATGTGGGTGGGCTTTTCCCTTTGAATCAAATCCAGTAATGTATTGGTGAAGCCGAAAACCGCCGTGGTATTGATCCCTTTTGAGTTATAGAACGGGGTTTTACTCAAAGCGAAATATGCACGATAGATGAGCGCATATGCATCGAGGAGGAATAATCGTTTGTCAGTCATGTCGCAAAAGAAGTTCTTGAAATGAAACTTTCCAACAAGGCAAAAGAAAATTCATGATTGGAATTTGTATCATTGTAAATCATCATCAAAAAGACTATTGTGATACGAATATTTTAAATTGCTCTATAAAAAAATAAATCAAGATAACTCATAATTTTTTCACAAAAATTATTAAAAGTAAATTGAGCATAATGAAAAATTTACCTCTTTTTATAATATTCGTTTTCTGCATTACGGCTTATTGGCAAAATGTTAAAGCACAGGCATATTTTAACAACAACTTTTCTTTCCGTACAACCGTGAACATTTTACCGGCAGATGAACTAAGGGTTAAATCATTATTTAATGAATATACTCTTGAATATTCACATAGCTATAATAAATTTAGAATTAGTACATCTTTCAGCTGGTGGAATAATTCATTTCTTACAGGTCAGTTTTATGGTGCTAGTCATAAATATATTTCAGATACAAGTGAATGGATAGGATCGTTACAAAATCGATGGAAATACAAATTTGTAGATATTGATCTGTTTTATAGGATTGTACTTAATAAGAAATTAATTCTTAATGTGGGGGTCGGTCCAAGTTTTACTTGGGGAGTTAATTCTTATGTAAAAGGTTATTACTATAGCTCCGGCATTCCTGATTATGTAATGTGGTTTGAGTCTAAAAATGAAAATCGAATTGGTGGAAATATGCAGATAGTGGCAAAATACTTTTTATTGAATAATCGTATGGACCTTCAAGCAATATTCAAAAAGAGTTATTATCCCGATTATTTTTCACAATTTGAAACAGGACTTGGTATCGGATTAAACTTTTAAATGCTGGTCTTAAAATAATTTTGTGCAATTATCGCACAAGATTTCAAATATGATTCTTCAATTTACAGCCGATGCCCTCTTATGATGATTTACCAACTAACACTTGGGATTCACCGTAATTCTTTCCCAAAGTTTTCTTTCTTCTTCCTGATTCATATTGAATTTTTGTTTCGAAGTTAGTCAAAGTTACAACGTCGCCGAAAGCTCTTCCCAGTATTCCACTGCCCTCCTGAAATGAGGAATCACAATCGTTCCGCCCACGATATTGGCCACAGCAAAAACCTCATAAATTTCTTCGGTGGTTATTCCTTCCTCCTTACATTTTCCCAGATGATACTTAATGCAATCATCACAACGGAGCACCATGGAAGCGACGAGTCCGAGCATTTCCTTGGTTTTGACAGGGAGTGCTCCCGAAGCATAGGTATTTGTATCCAGGTTAAAAAGGCGGTTGATGACCTTGTTGTTCTGTGCAAGAATTTTTTCATTCATTTTTCCGCGGTATTCATTGAATTCATTTACGAGATCACTCATTGAAAATTTTTTTATGTGCCGAAAGTAATGATGGATACAATAATAGAATTACCGCAAGGAATTATGATTCTTCCGCCGGCTTTTTTTCTACTTTTGCACGCAGTATAAAACCAATCCATTTTCCATGAAACTGAAAAATTTAACTCTAAGTATCGTTGCCATTGCAGTTGCATTTGGCTTTTCAAGTTGCGGCTACAACAGCATGGTTGCCAAGAATCAGGATGTAGCATCCAAGTGGTCACAGGTGGAAAGTCAATACCAGCGCAGGACGGACCTGTACAATAGTGTTGTTAAAACCATTCAGGGTTCGGCACAGTTTGAGCAAAACACGCTTAAAGAAGTGATAGAGGCACGCTCCAGGGCAACATCCATCCAGGTGGATGCATCCAAGCTGACACCGGAATCCATTGCGGCATTTCAGCAGGCTCAGAATCAGCTTGCAGGAGCATTCGGAAGGCTGATTGCGGTAGCGGAACAATACCCCGATCTGAAAACTACACAGGCATTCAGGGATTTTCAAACACAGATCGAGGGGACAGAAAACCGGATTAATAAATCGCGTGATGATTTTAATGCTTCCGTTCAGGATTACAATACCTACATCAAAACCTTTCCGAATAATCTTTTTGCCGGCCTGTTTCACTTTACCGAGAAGGGCTATTTTAAAGCAAATGCAGGAACGGAGAACCCACCCGACATTAATTTCAATACCAACCCGACTTTACCACCTGCAGGCGCAACGCAGCAATAAAATTTCACTGCACTTATGGCTGCCACCGATTTTCTTTCGGACGAGGAAAAAAAAGAAATTGCGCTTGCCATACAAGCAGCAGAAGGAGGTACCATTGGTGAAATCCGGGTTTACCTGGAAAAGAAATGTAAGGATGATGCCATGACCCGTGCTCTTAAAATTTTTGGCCAGCTTAAGATGGAGCTTACAAAGGATCGCACCGGCGTACTTATCTACATTGCGCACGATGACCGGGTGTTTGCCATTCTCGGTGACGAGGGAATCAATGCAAAGGTGCCTGAAAATTTCTGGGATGAGGTAAAGGAATTGATGGCAGCAAGCTTTGCAGAAGGAAATTTTGTATCAGGGATTAAGAGTGCGATAGGGCAATGCGGCATTCATTTACAAAAGCATTTCCCCGGGCATGAACAAGATACCAATGAGCTTTCAGATGAGGTGGTAATAGGCAATGAATAAATTTCTCTCTCTTGTTGCTGTTTTTCTACTTGCGGTCAGCATGATTGCGGGAAGCCAGGATCACTGGAAGCCCACTTCAAAGGAACAAGCCCCTCCCAAGCCAGATCACCTCATAGATGATCGTGCAGGAATGCTTTCAGCCGATGAGAGATACCAGCTTGAAGAGAAGCTCGACAGGGTTAGCGACAGCACCTCGAATCAGATTGCCATACTCACCATTGAAGATTTGAACGGTTACGATATCTCTTCGCTTGCTTTCAAGATTGGTGATTCATGGGGAATCGGCGGACCGAATCAGGACAATGGCGTATTGATTCTTGTTTCAAAAAATGACCGTTCCGTTTTTATTGCTACAGGTAAGGGAATGGAAGGACCTATTCCGGATATCACCGCAAAAAAAATAGTTGACAACATCATCCTCCCGCAATTCAAAAATGGAAATTATTATGGTGGACTTGATGAGGCGACCAATGCGATCATCAAGCTTGCAGCGGGCGAATTTAGTGACGAGCTTCAGGATAAAAAAACTAACACCGGCCTTCCGGCAGGTGCTATTCCAATCATCATCATTCTGCTTTTATTTCTTTTCAGCCGCATCAATCGCGGTGGTCGTGGCGGTGTGATTTCACGCCGTGGATTTTCCCCGGTCCCATGGCTGCTTGGTGGAATGCTCGGCAGAGGACTGGGTCGTGGAGGTGGATTTGGAGGTGGTGGTTTCGGGGGTGGCGGATTCGGAGGAGGAGGAGGTGGTTTTGGAGGATTCGGTGGAGGTAGTTTCGGAGGGGGTGGCGCTGGAGGACGATGGTAATTATAAGTTTTGGTTATTTGTAAACTTTAATTGAAAAACCTGTTGCGTGCTGCATCTCTCGGAATTCTTTTGGTTCAAATTTCAAGTATCTGCCTAACGTATTCTTGCAGCACCCCCATTGGTGATCATCATCCTGAATGGAAAAAAAAATTTGATGAATATCATGTAGAGGGATGCATCGGGATTTATGATCTTAAAAAAGCAAAATTCATTGATTACAATCCTGACCGCTGTGGCCAGCGTTTTATTCCCGCCTCTACTTTTGAAATCTGCAATTCTCTCGTTGCCCTTCAAACAAAAGTTATCCCGGATACAGGCTATCTTATCCAATGGAATAGCGTAACAAGAGATGTTCATGCATGGAATCAGAATCAAACCCTGAAAACGGCGTTTGTTAATTCTGCTGATTGGTATTTCCGGGAAATTTCGAGTAAAATAGGTATTGAAAAAATGCAGCAGTACCTAACCCTGACTCACTATGGAAACATGCAAATGGGCAGCAACACTGATTCTTTCTGGTTAGATGGAAATTTAAGAATTTCATGTGATGAGCAGATTGAGTTTTTAAAAAATTTTTATACCTACCAGCTTTCTTTTTCAAAAAAAAACATTGATTTAGTAAAGGAAATAATGAAGCTTGACTACAATCCTGGTCAATTGAATAATTCCGGTTTTATTTTGAGTGGTAAAGTTGGCAGGGGGATAATGTGTGATGAAATTGACGGGAGATTAAAAAATATCGGATGGTTCGTTGGCTATGTGGAGAAAGAGGAGGATGTGTATTTGTTTGCCACCAATGTTCAATCGGGTGATCTCGTGAATGTTGATCTTAACGCCATTGTAAAAAATATCACATTAGATATATTAGCCACTTTGCAGTAATGAAACCAAAAGAATAAAATTCAGAATTCAGGAATGAACTCATGGAAGGATTGTAAAGGTTTTGTGCTTTCTCATATGTTGCAATTAACTATTCTTCACTTTGTTTGCCTGCCATACCAAATAAATTTATGAAAAGATCTCTGTATCTGTCGCTTGCATGTAACTGCCTGGTATTTATTCTGAGCTGCAATAGCACCAGAAATATTCCTATGACGCAGCATTCAGTCCCGGTACCACGGGAAGACTCAGTAATGATTGAGCTGCCTGAAGATATCATTGTTACACCCCAAGCTTATCGCCCTTCCTTTACCATCATCAATGATATGGTGCATACACGGCTAAGTGTAAAATTTGACTGGCAAAAGCAATACCTGTATGGTAAAGAATGGCTCACCCTGAAACCGCATTTTTATCCGACTGATACCCTCACGCTTGACGCAAAGGGAATGGATTTAAATAAGGTGGAGCTGGTTCAGCTCAAGGGTAATATTCCATTGAGGTTTGAATATGATTCGCTTCTGATTCACATTCACCTTGATAAAGCATACAAGCGGGGTGAGCAATTTACGATCTTCATTGATTACACTTCGAAGCCAAATGAACTAAAACAGGCAGGATCGCTGGTGATTACAAGTGCAAAGGGATTGTATTTTATAAACGCAGATGAAAAAGATGCTACTATGCCCCGTGAGCTATGGACACAGGGGGAAACGGAATCGAACTCAGTATGGTTTCCCACGATTGACAAGCCCGGTATGAAAACAACGCTTGAGATTTCGATGACTATAGAAGATGGATTTGTCTCGCTCTCCAATGGACTGCTGGTATCTTCCAGAAAAAATCCTGATAAAACGCATACTGACACCTGGAAGCTTGATCAGCCCATTCCACCCTATCTCGTGATGATGGCTGCCGGCCCGTTTGCAATAGTAAAAGACAGGTGGAAGAATATTGAAGTAAGCTATTATGTGGATAAGGAGTACGAAAAATATGCACGTAAAATATTCGGAAATACTCCTGAAATGATTCAGTTCTTCTCTGATCTTACGGGTGTGCCCTTTGCATGGCCAAAATATTCGCAGCTCATTGCGCATGAATTTGTGACCGGCTCCATGGAAAATGCCACGGCGGTCATACACGGTTCCTATGTGCAGATGACACCGCGTGAAATGATTGATGGAAATCAAGAGGAGAATATTTCACACGAGCTGTTCCATCACTGGTTTGGTGATCTGGTCACTTGTGAATCATGGTCGAACCTTACGCTCAATGAATCATTCGCTGACTATGGTGAATACTTATGGAACGAACATAAATATGGAAGAGATGAGGCGGATTATGAATTTATGAACAGCATGAACGCCTATCTTTCAGCTCCTGAATATGCAGAGCTTCCCCTCGTAAGGTATTTCTATGATGAGCCTGAAGATGTTCTGGATCTGGTGAGTTACAACAAAGGAGGCCGCATTCTGCACATGCTGCGGAATTATGTTGGGGATGACGCATTTTTTAATGCATTACACGAGTATTTAACGGCGCATAAATTCGGCACAGCGGAGGCGCATGATCTTCGGCTGGCATTTGAAAAAATTTCAGGGCAGGATCTGAATTGGTTTTTCAATCAATGGTATTTCTCACCTGGTCACCCTTCCCTCAACATCTCTTACCAGTATGATGCGGTGGATCACCATGTCACAGTTTCGCTGGAACAAATACAGGATACGGAGCGTGGTACTCCCATTTTCAGGCTTCCGGTTGCCATTGATATTTATGCAAGCGGAAAAGTTAAGCGGCACCACGCGGTATTCGATCAGCAGAGTCAGGTACTTACCTTCCCTTGTGAAACAAAGCCTGATCTGGTAAACTTTGACGCTGATAAAATGCTGCTCTGTACAAAGAACATAATACAATCAGACACCACAGCTGCATTTCAGTACCGGCATGCTCCGCTGTTTACTGACAGAATAGAAGCGATGATCTATTTCAGATCAGTTGATTCTTCGGGCGGTTTGTATAATGAAATCATTACTGAGGGACTTAATGATCCATTCTGGAGTATCAGGCTTGCAGCATTGTACGGGGTATCGGGTTCCAGCAATGAAGTAATGAAAAATAAAGTAGCTGTGCTGGCGGTAAGTGATAAAAATTCGTCGGTACGCGCAGGTGCTTTACAGCAGTTAGCCTCCTGGAATGATCTGTCAGCCCTTACAATCGCCAGGCGGGCATTAAATGACAGCTCATACCTTGTGATTGCAACCGCACTTGACCAGATACACCTTCTTGATTCCACAAATGCTTATGCTGATGCCCAAAAGCAGGAGAATGAGAATTCCGATGAGGTAAGGGATGCAGTAGCATCTATTTATGCGGCGAATGCGGGTCCTGAAAAAAATGATTTTATGCTCAGGATCATCCAATCCTCCGGCGCCATTGAAAAATATGGATTGCTGTCGCACTACGCAGAGTATTTGTCGAAAAATGCAGTGCATCTTGAAATCTTTGAAAGAGGGTTACCCATGCTGTATGAACTCGCAGAAAGGAAACCTGAATGGTGGCTCCGTTTTCAGGCTGTAAATACCCTGGTGATCGTGCAAAATGCATTGAATGAACTTCCGCAAACAAAGGATACAATCAGTCTGCTGGAACAATTAACCGTGAGGATCAGTGAAATACAGTCCGCCGAACAGGATGAGCGGCTGCGTTCTATTTACGGGTTGAAATAAAACAGAAAATTCGACTTAACTTTCTCTCCTTCAGGACAGGGTGAGGTGAGGTTTTTAGAAAAAATTCAGCGCATGGCGATCATAAAAACCATCAGGGGTTTTACCCCGCAGTTCGGTAAAAATATTTTCCTGGCTGACAATGCAGTAGTAGTGGGAGATGTGACCATGGGTGATGACTGCACCGTTTGGTTCAATGCGGTGGTGCGGGGCGATGTACATTATATCCGCATCGGCAACAGGGTGAACATCCAGGATGGTGCAGTCATTCACTGCACTTATCAAAAAGCTTTCACGGTCATTGGCAACCATGTTTCCATTGGTCATTCAGCGATTGTGCACGGATGCACCCTTGAAGACCATGTGGTGATCGGCATGGGTGCCATCATTATGGATCATGCTGTAGTTGAGAAGAATTCCCTGATTGCAGCAGGCAGTGTGGTGCTTGAAAATACACGGGTTGAAACGGGAAGTATTTACGCCGGGGTTCCCGCCAAAAAAGTGAAGGAGCTTACACCCGAACATTTTGAGCAGATCAACACGCGAATTGCAAATAACTATGTGATGTACGCCGAGTGGTTTAAGTAATGCCGGAAAAATTAAAACTTTATATTGCAGAATTCAATTAGTTTGAATTCTTCTGGCGCTTAGCAGCATTGATTATTAGTTAAACTTTAAAAATAAAAGATATGGAACTGAAAAAAACTGAAAGCAATTATAAAAGAAACCTCACGCATTGAGGCATTCAGTGATGGTGTTTTTGCAATTGCCATCACCTTGCTCGTTCTGGATATACACGTGCCAGTTGTAAAAAGTGGTGAATCATTGCTTCAGGGGCTATTAGCAAACTGGGAAACTTACCTGGCATTCCTTGTCGGCTTTTTTACTTTGCTTGTCTGCTGGATCAATCTCATTACATGTTTGAGCTTATTTGCAGAAACAATGGGATGCTGCTGCTGCTGAACGGATTCAAGTTACTGGTAGTTTCCTTTACACCCTTTGCTACTGCTTTGCTTTCAAAGTATATCGGTACAGCTAATCAGCAAACGGCAGTAACTATTTATGCTTTTAATTTTTTCCTGATGGGTACAGCCATGACAATTATATGGCTGTATGCCACCCGCCATGGGTTTACAAAATCTGACTCAACAACCGTATTAAAGGCTTCTGATCAGCTTTACATTTTTGCATCTGTTTATCGGGGGTCATTTTTATTCTTTCCTTCTTCAGCATCTCGATCTGCCTGGCTCTGTTTGGTTTTATGTTTTTGGTTTTCATTTTCCCGAAAAATGTTGTGAATGGACTGGTGAAAAGGATGCCGGTAAGCTCCATTGCAGAGGGGGGTGGAAACACTATGGAAATAGTGAATCCCGGCCTGGGAGCAAAAATTGACAGCACTACATTCCGGAAAGATCAATCTTCGCATCAGGAAATAAATGTGTGATCAATGAAAGAGTTGTATGAAATTCAAACCTGATTATTCTGCCCG
>JBDSEA010000201.1:0-3411 GCA_039920305.1 Chitinophagales bacterium | reverse complement strand
ATGAAGGATGATCCTGACAAAGTTTATATGCTCGGCTTTGTTGATCTTGAATCAAAGGACGGAGGAAAAACTTTTCACAATATTCTGAAGGAAAATGAAAATGTTCATGTGGACAATCATGCTATGTGGGTTAATCCCAATCATGCAGGCTATCTCGTGATCGGCAATGACGGTGGCGTAAATATTACCTATGATGGGGGCGATCACTGGATCAAGTGCAATAATCCTCCGGTAGGGCAGCTTGTTTCAGTAAATTATGATATGGAAACTCCGTATAACATCTATGGCGGATTTCAGGATAACGGCGTGTGGATGGGTCCTTCCAACTATAAGCCGGATGCAGCCTGGCATCAGACAGGTCAATATCCATTCAAGCCCATTCTGGATGGTGACGGGATGCAGGTGGCAGTAGATACCCGCGGCAATAATATTGTTTACACCGGGTTTCAGTTCGGAAATTACTTTAAGGTCAATACAGCCACTGATGCCACTACTTCCATCACACCTAAGCATGAGCTCGGCGAGCGGCCTTATCGCTGGAACTGGAATTCACCCGTATGGCTGTCGCCGCACAACCAGGATATTGTTTATTTCGGCTCTAACAAGCTGTGGCGCGCACTCAACGAGGGCAAAGACTTTAAAGTTATTTCTCCCGATCTCACGCGTGGCGGAAAGAAGGGCGATGTGCCCTATGGCACCATTACTACGATTCATGAATCGCCGCTCAAATTCGGTTTGATTTACGCCGGCACTGATGACGGAAGCATCTGGATGACAAGAGACGGTGGTGAGGAATGGAAGAAAATTTCTGATGCGCTTCCGCAGAACCAATGGGTGAGCAGGGTCTGGTCTTCAAATTTTAAAGAAGGCAGGGTGTATGCATCACTCAATGGCTACCGGTGGGATAATTTCAATGCTTACCTGTATGTAAGCGAAGATTATGGCGCCACCTGGAATAAGATCGGGATAAGTCTGCCTCATGAACCAGTTAACGTAGTAAAAGAAGACCCGGTAAATGAAAACATTTTATTTACCGGCACGGATGCAGGTGCGTATGTATCACTCGACCGGGGGAAAACTTTCATGGCTTTTACAAACGGACTGCCACGGGTGGCGGTACATGACCTGTGCATCCATCCAAGGGATCATGAGCTGATTCTTGGTACACATGGCCGCTCGATTTACATCGCGTCAGTGAAAGAGCTGGAATTGCTTCACGATTCAATTATGCAAAAACCCTTGTATGTTTTTAACCCTGAAAAGAAAATATATCGTGATAGCTGGGGAAAGAAGGATTTCAACTGGGATTCAATCAAGGGTCCTGAAATAAAAATCCCGGTGTGGATGTCTTCTGCGGGCAAAATTTCTGTTTCGGTTTTTGCAGATTCCTCACTTGAGCTCAGGCAATTTTCTATTGATGGCGTAAAAGGTCTGAACTATGTAAAATATGATCTGTCCATTGATTCAGCATTTAAGTCATCGTACCTGGATTACCTGAATAAGGATTTGAAAAAAGATGAAGACAAAGTGAAAATAAAACCGGGAGATAATAAAATCTACTATCTGCGCCCCGGGAAATATCATATAGTAACAGAAGCAAACGGAGCGAAGCAGGAACGCACGCTGATCATTGATAAGCCGTCTGGCTAAAACGTGCCATCCTCAACTTATCCTGAGCAGGAATAGCAGAGTTCACCATGAGTTTACACATCCTTAAAACCACTACAATACTTCCAATAAGTATTGAACATGCATGGGATTTTTTTTCATCACCCGTCAACTTGAGTGTGATAACTCCGCCTGAATTGAGATTTAAAATATTGTCATCATTCAAAGCCGGCGATAAAATTTTTGCAGGCATGCTGATTGATTATACTGTGCGTCCACTGTTCGGGATTCCGTTGCACTGGACTACTAAGATCACAGAAGCGGATGAACCTTACTTTTTCGCCGATGAGCAACTGCGTGGCCCTTATGCATTCTGGAGGCATGAGCATTACTTCAAAAAAGTTTCAGAAGGCGTTGAAATGAATGACATCATTAAATGGCGGGTGCCGCTCGGATTATTGGGTGATCTTGTGAATATGCTGATCGTGGAAAAAAAGGTGAGGGCGATATTTGATTTTCGGAAAGAGAAATTGAGATCGCTGTTTGCGAAAGAATTGAAAGGTGATTTTAAAAAATTATGAAATCACGCAACTTCGTATTCCAATTTTGCTGGAGAGATTGTTTTTCTGGAAGCATTTAAAATTTCAATACCAACAATATTCGATTGAGATGAATAGTCAATAATAATCCCGGGCTTTGCCTCATCACTTTCGGCTACCGGTTCATCGCTTAGCCTGATGTACAGCACATCCACCTCTTTATCATATTTAATCTTCATGGTACTTCTTGATTTTGGAAGTTCTGTACACTGTGATAATGGCTGCTGGTTGAACTGAATGATTTACAAATATACGTATCAAATACTGCTTGTTCTCTTCGTTGATGATTCCGTGATATATTAATAATTCATTGTCCTGAACTATCTTAATTGGACTCAACAGAATTTTTTTTACTGTGTCTTTTGAAATTTTCCTTTCACAAATTTGATCGATCGCATGCTGGGAAAATTTAAAATCCATAGTTCATACTAATCTATCACAATCTTTTTCATGGTTCCCGTCTGGTAATCATCCGCAACTACACAATAGATTTCAGCCGGCAAGTCACGACCGATCTGCTAACTCTTAACATTTTTGGATAGGTGGCTTAGCACGTCATCCAGTTGCTCCACTCCAATCCGCTTCGCACGAATCACCTTCTTTTCATCAAGGATATAGATCACCGGTGTGGAAGAAATATCATAAAGCTGCCTGAAGTTGCTTTGATGCTGCGGGTCATTTACATTGATCCAGTCGAGCTTCTTCTCATGAACAAATTTCTTCCATTTATTTACATCCGGCTCAATATCAACAGCGTAAACTTCTATACCCTTGCTTCTCCATTTTTCATAAACCTCTTTCAGCTTTGGAATTTCCTTCTGGCAATGTCCGCAGTCAGGATCCCAGAAAAGCAGGATGGTAAATTTCGCGGGAACCTTGCTGAGAATTTGCCAGTTGCCTGCCGAATCCTTCAGCGCTAATTCAGGGGCTGTATTGCCGATAAGGTTCGGAGCAATTTTTCGGGCGCGATCTACCATCTTATTCAGGGTTGCAGAATCAATCCACCATGCTTTTCCCGGCATGTAATAGTTCTCTACCATGTGCACGAACACCGCATCCATTCCCATGATCTTACTCGTTTCATGTGTGTAAGTGAGCCACCACAAAACATACTTATACATCTCACTGTCACCTCTTGCTTTTTCAATCAGGTAATCTGCCTCCTTATTGATTGAGTCGGGAGCCTGCACGGTTAAATCATGCA
>JBDSEA010000200.1:0-10564 GCA_039920305.1 Chitinophagales bacterium | reverse complement strand
GAGGCATAGCAATCTTTTACAAGACGCAGCCGGCGCTTAACCAGAGAATCACAATTACTGAGCAGCCATTTTATGTGAAGGTCATCAAATTTAGCAAATGCAAAATCCGGATCACCGGTGTCAATAGCTAATGCCTCATGCATTTCTGATGTTAATTTTCCCAGCATGGCTGCCTGATGAAGGGATGACTCAGGAATAACGGTAGGGTCTGAAGAAAGAGTGGTCAAATATTCATCAAGGTAATCACCAGCAAGTGACCACGCATCCTTGATTGCTGCAACTTTTTGCTGCATCATTGCGAAAGTGATATCTGTTCGGGAAGATTTTTTCCAGAAAAATGTACCGGCAAAGGCCGGGATGTGAGGAAAAGAAGATTTCTCAGTAAGAAATTTTACCATCTCCACATCAGGGTTCATTCCAGGAAAAAGCTTGCGGTAAAGTTTTAGAAAATACTTTTCATTGAAGATCAGCGATGAGTTGCTTTGATCTGTATCAAGTACCCGGGAAGAAATATGGTCATTATAATCTTCCTCAATAAATGCACTTCCCTTCTCAAAATTTAAAAAGCCTTTACCCATCCTCAGTTTTGAAGAACAAAACAGGTGAATGAAAAGCATGCGGCGGAATACCTCATCATAAATGGCATCAATCAGCCAGCCATGGTTTGAACTGGAAATAATTGCTTTAGGTTGAATATTTTCTATTGAAGATATTAGTGTAACCGGCAGCAGATACTCTTCGGGCTTGCCGGTTCGGTATTTTATTTTGACAATGAAAAAATAAAAAACCTGTGACCCGGAAATGATCTGAATTGACTCCTCGCCGGATGAACGACCTGCCGGTGGAAATGAGAGAACATGTGCAATTCGAATGGAGAAGATTCTTCGTGCCTTTCCACCAAACCACCTGCATGACTTTAAATATTCGGGCAGTATATTCTTTTCAAGAAAATGAATGGCTTCAAAGTCTCTTGCAAATTCTTCTGCCGGAAGTGAAAAGCTGAAAGAAAAATTATTTTGTGATTCCACGCAGTGAAGATGCGAAATGCCGGAGAAGAGCTTTAGAAGAAGAACTTTTTCCGGGCTTCAAAACCTGTTTAAGCATTTTTACTTTTATTACTTCACTCAGTTCTGAATAAACTTCAGGAGGGCACCTTCTTTTAATGCATAGGCTGATCGTGTAATTCTCTTGATGTTGCAGGTTTCAACAACATAGCCGGCAAGCATTGCTGCAACCACCATCATTTCCGCACGAAACCAGATCAGTCCTTTCATCTTTAAACGCTCATCCATTGTAGATTGAATTAATGAAAGGCAGAGGCGGTAGAAATCAGGAACTGGTATTTCCGTAGCGATTCCAAAAGGATGCAATGGCTGAGCATGCGCATTTTCATAGAGCATTTGCACGAATGAATCGAATGTGCCGGACGTCCCGATCAAATGCTTTACTGAAAAAATTTGCGCATGTGACAGCAGTGGCTGAAGCTCCGATTGTAAAAAAGAAATAAGATTTACCTGTTCAGCAGATGAGATGGGCTCCTGATGATGAAAGTGTTGCTTTAATACGGAGCTGCCAATCTGGAAGCTCTTCTTCCAGTGAATTTTTTCGTGGCTGGCTATGATAAATTCAGTGCTTCCGCCCCCGATATCCATAATAAGTACCGGCTGTTCACCAAGTGATATAGCCTGCCGGGCGCCGTGATAAATTAATTCAGCTTCCTCATCGCCTGAAATTTTATGAAATTCCATAGGGCAGGCTTCACCAATAGCTCGTATGAAATTATCACCGTTGGAGGCACGGCGGATGGCAGCAGTTCCGAAAGCGATCACTTTATGCGGATGCCTCTCATCAATATTAATTCTGTATTTTTTAATCTGCTCCACTCCGCGCTGAAAAGCATGCTCTCCAATCTTGTCAACTCCATCCTCACCAAGCTTCACAAATTCCTCTGCCTTGAATAAAATTTCAAATGAATGATCCGGCCTTACTTCAGCAACCAGCAAGTTAAAGGTATTGGTGCCTAAATCAAGGATGGCGATGCGTGGGTTCATGAGGATTGTTTTTTGTGACAGACACATTATTTGTATTTAGCCGGCAACTGTATCTGATAAGGTGCAAATAAAATTCTTTACTTCGATGCCAGAATAATTTTATGAAGAAAACTTCCAGACTTGAATTCCTGAAAGAGGCAGCTGCCATCAGTGCAGGTGCCTGCTGCCTGGGAGCAATGAATTTTTTTGAATCCTGCTCAACCTCCAAAAAAGTGACGATAGAGATAAAGGAAACTGCTGATATGGTAAGTTTTCCGGCTTCATCCTTTGCTGACAGAACTTTTATTACCATTCCGACAAAGAAATTTGTGGAACCACTTT
Organism: Chitinophagales bacterium; assembly: GCA_039920305.1. Lineage (GTDB taxonomy): Bacteria > Bacteroidota > Bacteroidia > Chitinophagales > UBA10324 > DASRAJ01. The sequence continues at coordinate 8,192 of JBDSEA010000200.1, read as the reverse complement.
TCATCGGTAAACAAACTGATGGCTCCTATATTGCGCTTCGAATGTATTGTCCGCACAAGGGTTGTGCGGTGAATGTAGCACCCGAAAAGTTTGTTTGCCCCTGCCATGGATCTGAATTCTCAATGAATGGCAGTGTGTTGAAAGGGCCTTCAACAGATCCGCTTCAAAGTTTTCGGGTATCCACCGGTAATCAATCCGTGACCGTGCATTTCAATCAGAATGGATAAGCGTCCAGGAGCTCTTGACTGGCTCCTCCTTTTTTTTCTCGCACTAATCTGGGGAAGCTCCTTTATTCTTATGAAAAAAGGACTCGAAGCTTTTCGCCCCGATCAGGTGGCTGCCCTGCGCATCGTTATTACCGCTATTGTGCTTTTACCCTTTGCATGGCTGCGGAGATCAGAGGTTTCACAGGCAAAAATCAAAATAATTTTTGTGCAGGGTATGTTCGGAAATTTTATTCCCGCTTTTCTTTTCCCTGCGGCACAATCACATATTGACAGTGCTACAGCAGGCATTCTGAATTCACTTTCACCGGTGTGGGTATTTATTCTCGGAATAATTTTCTTCAGATCAAAATATAATTTGATCAAACTGCTGGGGCTCGTATTTGCTTTTGGCGGTGTGATTTTGCTTATGAGCTTCCAGCAAAAACACGGCGTTACTTCGGGTATTGGCTTCGCATGGCTGATTGTTATTGCAACCGTTTGTTATGGAATCAATACCCATATCATCAAGCGGTACCTGCAGGAAATACACCCTATAACAATAACCGCAATTGCCTTTGCCATTGCATTGGTTCCCGCAGTCATATACCTTTTTGTAACAGGCCTTCCGGAAACGCTCGGCGGAAATCAAAATGCCGTTGCATCGCTCTGTTACATTGCAATTCTGGCAGTCATGGGCTCCGCCGTTGCATCCATCACATTTAACAAGATCATTCAGCGTACTTCTGCTTTATTCGCGGCATCGGTTACCTATCTTATTCCCCTGGTTGCTTTATGGTGGGGGTTCTTGGCAGGCGAACAAATCGGAATGATAGATTTTTTTGCAATGGTGATCATTCTCGCAGGAGTATATTTAGTAGGGAAATAACTTCAATTGATTAAGTAAATACTTACAGTAGTAAAGATTAATTTCTTGCTATTACCTGACCGCAATCATCGAAATCTCCACGTTTACCCCGAGTGGTAATCCTGATACACCCACTGTTTCCCTTGCAGGGTAATCACCTGAGAAATAAGACCCATAGACTTCATTCATTGCTGAAAAGTTATTCATATCAGAAAGAAAAATGGTTGTCTTCACAACCTGTGAAAAGTCCGCATTCGCAGTTTGGAGAATCGCTTTCAGATTTTCCATCACTTGTTTGGTTTCACTCCTGATGTCGCTAAGGATTAGTTTACCGCTTGCGGGATCTTTAGCTACCTGGCCGGAAATAAATATCAGGTTACCTGCCTCCACTGCCTGGCTGTAAGGGCCAATGGGTGATGGTGCATGTGTTGTGGTGATGATTTTTTTCATGAATAAGCTTTGTGGCTTGAAAAATAACATTCTTTTACTCGGTTAACTTTGTTCGGTCCTATACTTGATTCGTGAAAATTCTTGCCACAGGTGATGAACAAAGAATTGATGAGCTGAAACAAAAATTCGGCAGTGAAAAAATTTCTGTTGATCCGGCAGGTGATACTGCTTCCCAATTGAGGCAGTATGATGTTATTTTTGATTTAAACGCCGACGAAAAGAAATCTGTACTTGATAAATATGCAGCACTTGAGAATAAACTGGTAATTGCTTGCGCTGTGAAAAAATCTGTTAAAGCAATGATCGGTGAGTCGGATCAGAAAATGAAATGCCGTATAGCGGGAATGAATGCGCTTCCAACGTTCATCAATAAAGCTCCGCTGGAAGTTTCATTTGCGGATGAGCGGAGCAGGAAAAAATTTGAGGAATTTGCCGGGAATGTGAAACTCAGTTTTCTTGAAGTAAAAGATGCTATCGGGATGGTTATTCCGCGTGTGATCTGCATGATTATTAATGAGGCTTGTTACTCATTGTATCAGGGAGTTGCTGTAAAAGAAGATATTGACCTTGCGATGAAGCTTGGTACCGGTTACCCGTTCGGGCCTCTTGAATGGTGTGACCGTATCGGCATTCAAAACGTGTATGAAACGCTGGAGGCAATACATTATGAAACCCGGGACAGGAGATATGAAATTTGCCCGCTGCTGAAGGAGAAGTACGAAAAGAAGGAAACATTCTACTCCTGAATTATACTGCATGCTTCTAATCTATTCTCCGAGGTCATCACCGCGATTGGATTATGTGCTGCAGGTTTTTTTTAATGAGCTCATTCCCATTGATTTCAGCTTCACGGCTAATGCTCAGGAGTTTATGGACTTCAAGGGTGCGAAGATTAATTACAGCTCTTCAGGGCAGGGTGACGGAGTTTTTTTGTTCGCCCACGAACTTCTCTTTCAAAAAGGGATTCATCAGCAAAAAATATCAGTTACTGAATGGAAAAACATCAAAACCATTTTTGCCCATCAGGTCAGAAGTGATCTTCCGTTCGATCCCTTTGCCGGGGCTTTCTATCTGCTTTCAAGATATGAGGAGTATTTACCCTTCGCTCCCGATAATCACGGAAGATTTCCTGATCAGGCAAGCCTGAATTTCCGGGAAGGATTTCATGAAATCCCAGTGGTGAATTATTATGCAAAATTTCTGAAAGAAATCCTCCGGGAAAAATTCACTTTTCTTGTTTTTAAAAGTTCATCTTATAAATTTCAACTAACTTATGATATTGACTTTGCATTTGCATACAAGGGAAAAGGGATTTTACGCAATGCAGCCGGCTTTACAAAAGCACTTTTAAAATTCAATCTTAAGGAAATAAAGAACAGGGCGGGCGTCCTCTCCGGAAAAAGAGCAGATCCGTACGATACCTATGAGTATCAGTTTTCTCTTCACAAAAGGTTTAATCTCCGGCCGGTTTATTTTTTCCTGCCCGGTGATTATGGAAGGTTCGATAAGAATGTTTTCTGGAAAAAAAAATCTTTTCAGGATTTAATCCAAAAGATTGTAGCGCAAAATGATATCGGAATTCATTCAAGCTATGCGTCAAATCTTTATCCTGAGAAAATACTTATTGAAAAAGAGCGGCTTGCAATGATTGCCGGGGAAAAAATATTCCGCAACCGGCAGCATTTTCTCAGGCTGCGATTTCCTTTTACTTATAAAAACTTGCTTGCCTATCAAATCAATGAGGATTACAGCATGGGATATGCTTCGCTCACCGGCTTCAGGGCAGGAATAGCTGCACCATTCAGGTGGTATCACCTGGAAGATGAAAAAATTACTGATCTGAGAATTTTCCCGTTCGCAGTTATGGATGCTTCGCTTTACTATTACATGAAGCTTTCACCGTTGCAGGCTTTGCAGAAAGCCGTTCAATTGATTGATGAGGTAAAAAAAGTCAATGGTACTTTTCAGTTTCTTGCTCACAACGATTTCTTAAGTGAGCAATTTTTATGGAAGGGATGGCGGGAAAAGTTCAGAGAGATTATTGAATACGGCTCTGATCATTGAATTTTTTTCTTCTTTGTGATAAAATAAGTTGTGAATGGAAAACGTGATTGACCTTAGTAAATCCAATTCAATTCTATCTCAATTCCTTTCTGAAATCCGCGATGCACAGGTACAGCAGGACAGAATGAGGTTCAGGAAAAACATGCACCGCTGCGGCGAAATCCTTGCTTTTGAAATCAGTAAGGCATTGGAATATGAAGTAAAAGATATCATCACCCAGCTCGGTAAAGCAAAGGTTTCAGTTCTGAAAGAGCAGCCGGTAATTGGAGCGATACTTAGGGCGGGGGTTGTTCTTCATCAGGGCATGCTCAATTTTTTCGATCATGCAGATAGCGCTTTTGTATCAGCTTACAGGAAGCATAACCCCGACGGCTCGTTTGATATTGCGCTGGAATATCTCTCTTCCCCGACACTTCAGGACCGGATTTTTATTCTTGCCGATCCCATGCTTGCCACGGGAAGATCCATGGTGCGCACCCTCGGTGAAGTTTTTCAAACCGCAAAACCAAGGCACACTCACCTTGCCTGTGTAATAGCAGCACAGGATGGCATTGACTGGGTATTAAAAAATATTCCAGATGTCACCATCTGGGCATGCGCTATAGACGGGGAGTTGAATTCAAATTTTTACATTGTTCCCGGACTTGGCGATGCAGGCGATCTCAGCTATGGCACCAAGATTCAGCACTGAAGAATATTCTGCATAAAATTTATGGCTGAGATACCCGTTTTCCGTATTGACATCATATTTATTAGTCTCATTTCAATTTTTTTTACCAATTTTCATGCTTTCAAAAAAGAATTCTAATTTTAGTCGGCTAATTATCAAACCGGTATCGGAAAAATTTACCACAATGAAAAAACCTGTACTTATTTTTTTCCTTGCATGCTTCACCCTTTCTTCTGCAAATGCACAGGATGTTCACTTCTCCCAGTTTTATTATTCTCCATTCACTTTTAATCCTGCATTAACAGGGTCAATGGACGGAACTTACCGCTTCGGGGGAATTTACAAGAATCAGTGGTCGAGCATCAGCTCACCCTATGTATATTCAACTCCTTCTATTTCTGCCGATGCAAAATTGTTCAGCGGTGGGTTTAATAATAACTATCTCGGGGTAGGGATGATGCTTCTGAATGACCGCTCGGGTGATGGTAACCTAACCAATCTCACCTTCATGCTGTCACTGGCGTATCACCAGGCGCTTGACCGTGAGGGAAATTACCATCTTGCTGTTGGCTTGCAGGGCGGAGTTGTTCAAAAAAGCATTGACTTTGCAAAGCTCGATTTCGGTGATGAGTTTGACGGGCTGGGCTTTAATGGTATAACATCGGAGTTCTTTAAATACTATTCTATTTCGTACATGGATTTTGCATCAGGCATTTTGTTGTATGGAGTTCCAAACAATCACACGAGGTTTCAGCTGGGCGCCTCGGTTTTTCACCTCACCACTCCTCCTGAGACATTTTTTGCAACCAGCGACAACCAGCTTGACATGCGGTATGTGGTACATGGCAGCCTCTCATTTCGCGCGGGTAAGAAAATGTATCTTTTTCCTTTTGCCCAGTACCAGCTTCAAAATGCAGACAACGAACTGGTGTGGGGAGCAAATTTTGGATACAATCTGAATCAATCCATCAGGGGCGTTCCACAGATCTTTTATTTCGGTGTATTCAACCGCCTTCGCTATGATGTAATTCCTACAGTGGGAATGATGGTAAAGGGATTCCAGGCAGGATTAAGCTATGATGTAAATATTTCTTCCGATCTTAATCCTGCTACAGGGGGTAAGGGAGGATTTGAAGTTGCTCTTTCATACATGGGTAATATTGTACCGCCGAAACATTTAAAGCGTGTCTTCTGCCCTCAGTTCTGATCCTGATCTCGCAAATATTTGCATCGTTCGAACTGCATTTACCTTTGCTACCTCTGCGTTAAATTTTATTCCGGTTTTACTTTTTTCCTTTTGCTAACCTTGGCGACCTCTGCGTTAATTTTTTTACTTTTCTCTATTGTCCAACCTTCGCGACCTCTGCGGTAAATTTTTACTTTTCTTCAATTGCTAAACCTTTGCGACCTCTGCGTTAATTTTTTCTGCGGTAAGTTCCCGCTTATCTCGGTGTTCTTGTAACCCATGGATTACCCTCTATAATAAAGCGGTAGAGCAGCCGTGCATCTTTTCCTGAACCCTCAACTCCCACCCTGATGGTTGGTCGGATTTTCCGTGATGGAATCTTTACTCCACGGTCTTCAATCCATATGGTATCACCAAGCAAATCAAGCCCTGTATGTTTCACATAAATACCCATGGCTGCAGCCAGAGCACCGGGGCCGGCTGTAAGGTTATATGCAGGCGAATTCATTTGTCTTCTCTTGAGCATGGTTTCAATTCCCTCTGCCGGTTCGATGCCGCGGATCAGAATTGCATGGGGGATGTTTGACTGATTGGTTATCACATTGAAAAGGTGGTGAATTCCATAGCATATATACACGTATGCCGTTCCGCCGTTCGCAAACATCACCTCGGTGCGTGGTGTTCTTCTGCCTTTAAAGGCATGTGATGCACTGTCAATTTCACCTTCATAGGCTTCAGCTTCTGTGATCATACCGGCAGTGATAACACCGTTGAATCGGGTGACAAGAAATTTCCCGAGCAATTCCCGGGTGATCTTAAGAACATCATCACGTAAATAAAAAGAGCGGGGGAGTTTTGGCATAATGAAATAAAAACGGATATTATTTAGTTGCTATTTTACTGCGTAAATTTTAATTCAGAAAAAATGCCTGAAGGAGCTGTTGCCGGAAAAATTTATCTCATTCCCTCAGGCCTGGGAGCTAATTCACCGCAGTATTTCACTGAGCAAACCAGGCAGCTCATATTCACAATCGAATTTTTTATTGCAGAAAATGTCCGTTCAGCCAGAAGATTTCTTCGAAGTATGGGGTACCTGAAATCTTTTGATGAGGTTGAAATGGTAGCAGTGGAAGACAATAAAAATTTCATTCCCTCAGAAAAGATGCTGCAGCATCTGAAAGAGGGAAGAAGCATCGGTGTGCTTTCTGAGGCAGGCTGCCCCGGCATTGCCGATCCCGGGAGCGCTGTAGTAAGATTTGGTCACCGGAACCAAATCACCATTGTGCCGCTCATCGGACCTTCTTCCATTTTTCTTGCGCTGATGGCAAGTGGTTTAAACGGACAGCAGTTTGCCTTTCATGGCTATTTGCCGGTTGGCTCTGCTGACCGTAAAAAGAAGCTGAGGCACCTGGAAGAAGAATCACTGCAAAAAAAACAAACTCAAATTTTTATGGAAACTCCCTATAGAAATAATGCCCTGCTGATTGATACTCTTGATGTGCTCCGGAATTCAACTTTTCTCTGCATTGCATCAAATATTACTTTGCCTGATGAGTCTATTTTTACACAAACCGTTTTAAAATGGAAAAAAAATGTTGCCGGCTTAAAGAAGCAGCCCACTATTTTTTTGATGCTGGCGGAATAAAATTTCTGATACAATCCTGTATTTAAAATACAGAATTACAATTGACCATTAGTGTATTCCCCTGTTAACCTCAAACGAAGAAAAATTCTGTAACGGCGCTTCCTTTGCATTAACATTGTTCACCACGGCATTCTCGGGACCACGGTTACACCATTCTATTAATTTTTCAAGGTTTTCTAATTCACCCTCTGCTTCAATATACACTGATCCATCGCTTTCATTTCGGGCAAATCCGGTAATTTCAAGTGCATTTGCATGCGCGCGCGCACTTGCGCGAAAAAAAACACCCTGTACCTTTCCTTGTATGCGGATGTTGAAATGCTTTTTGTTCATGCGAAACCATTCTTTGGATGTGTAAATAACAAAGGATCACAAAAACATTGTTATTTTTCTTATAAATTAAATAACTTTAATTCAAACTTACAAGATGAAGTAGCCCTGGCTCTCTATTCTTACGGTTTATAATAGCCGGAGTTGGTGTTAACGCAAACTCATCATGAAAACACTTTTTCTCTCTTTACTCTTTACTCTGTACCCGCTACTCTTGTCCGCGCAAACCCCAGGCGAATGGACATGGATGAGCGGAGACAGCATTCCCAACAGCAGCGGCATCTTTGGAACACAAGGAATTGCGGATGCTGCAAATAAACCTCCGGGACTTTATCAATCGTGTTCATGGACTGATCAAGACGGAAACTTCTGGCTTTTTGGAGGAGCCAACTTCACCTCACAGGGCGTCTTCCGACCATACAATACACTGTGGAAATACACAGTAGCAACCAATGAGTGGACATGGATGAAAGGAAACAATGCCCCGTTTAGCGACGGAGTGTATGGCACCCTGGGGGCGCCTGACAACAACAACAATCCCGGGGCACGGTACATGTCTTCATCATGGGTTGACAGCAGTGGCAATCTTTGGCTGTTCGGAGGTTACGGAAATGATGCGGGTGTTTTTGGAGTAGGAGAACTTAATGATTTATGGAAGTATGATATTGTTAGCAATAACTGGACATGGGAAAGGGGAGCCAACTCTGCTTTTCAAGTGGGTGTGTATGGTCAAAAAGGAATAGAAGATTCTCTTAACAAACCAGGTTGCCGGCTAC
>JBDSEA010000199.1:0-6847 GCA_039920305.1 Chitinophagales bacterium | reverse complement strand
AGCTCAATGACCTGCTCGTTTCCGTTTCTGATTATTACAATCCGCAATTTCTGGTCCTGCCGGGCATGGTGAATATTTCATCATTCTATAAATGCATCATCATCCCTAAGCCCAGGGAACAATTTTCAGACAAGGATAAATTCAAGATTGATCAGTACATAATGAATGGAGGCCGGGTGATCTGGCTGATTGAAGCGCTGAATGCAGAGCTTGACAGCGTGATGATCAAGCGATCGTTTGTCACCATGGATTATCCTTTGAATCTTGACGATCAGCTATTTCGATACGGAATTCGTGTGAACCCGGATCTTCTTCTTGACCTGCGCTGTAATCCTGTACCGCTGATGGTAAGTCTGGAAGGTCAGCGCCCTGACTTCAAGCTGTTTGACTGCTTTTACTTTCCTATCCTCACTCCCGCAGCCGGCCACGCCATCACAAAAAATATTGATGCAGTGAAAGCAGAATTTGCCGGAACCATTGATACCATTGCATCTCAGGGGATAAAGAAAACCATTCTTCTCCGGTCATCAGAGAAGAGCCGCATGGTCTTTACCCCCTGGCTCGTTGATTTCCGGGACCTTCGTAACCGTCCGAACGTGGCTGATTACAACAAGAAAAATTTAATCGCTGCCGTGCTGCTTGAGGGAGTTTTTCCCTCAGCTTTCCGTAACCGTGTGCCGGAGGAAATGGCACAGGTGCTTCGCGATTCACTTAAACAACCATTCAGGGATTCAAGCCTTCCCGCGAAAATGATTGTGATCTCAGATGGTGATGTTGCTGCCAGTCAGTTCAGCTCACGGGGAGAACCCATACCGCTGGGCCTTTATAGGTATACTGGGACATACTTTGGAAATAAAAATTTTTTGATGAACAGCATTGACTATCTCTGCGGCCATTCCCAGTTAATCAATACACGGTCTAAAACCATCAAGCTTCGGCTGCTTGATAATAACAGGGTGGAGTTAGTGAAATTTCAGTACCAGCTCATCAATATGGTGGTTCCCATTGTTGCTCTTTTCATATTCGGGCTGATTTTTAATTTCATCCGTATTCGAAAATATACTTCCTGAGCGCCTGAGCTTTTCAATGATTTGCATTCCAAAAATTTGTATCATAATATTAGCTTGTATTATTTCCAATTTGTTAAAATGAAACGCAATATCTTTTTTCTCCTCCTCTTTACCATGCTTGCTGTGAGTGCGTACTTTCTTGTCATTAAAAAAACCCCGGGCACATTAAATGAAGAGGAAACGGGATTCGCAGTAACAGATACTGCTTCCATCGGTAAAATTTTCATCGGCGACATGCAGGGTAATAAAGTGGTAATAGAACGCATGAAAAATTTCTGGATGCTTGATAAAAAATATCCTGTGCGTAACGATTATATAAGAGTATTGCTCAGCACCATTAAAAACGTGGCTGTTAGCTATCCGGTGCAGCAGGCAGCAATAAATAAAGTGGCTGCGGAAATGGCAGCGCACAATAAGAAAGTAGAGATATACGATACGAGGGGAAAATTGATCAGATCTTATTTTGTCGGTGGCCCCTCGCTTGATTCCCACGGCACGTTTATGCTAATGGAAGGATCAAGGAACCCATATGTGACTGCAATCCCGGGATTTCAGGGTGTGCTCGAAACCCGCTATACTACCGATGCCGATGCCATCAGAAGTACGGAAATTTACAATTTCAGGCTGAATGAAATCAGGGAAGTGACTGTGCAGTATACAGAAAAAGCTGACAGTTCATTTTCCATTTCCGTTCTTGGTCCTGATTCTTTTCAGCTTAAAGATGCAGCCGGCCGCATTTATGATCATTCATTGGTTGATCAGAATAAGCTTCGCTCCTACCTTGATCTTTTCAGCTTCATAAACGCCGAAGCTTACGTTAATGACTTGTCGAAGAAGGACACAATTCTACAAGCTCCGCCCTTCTGCACCATCACGCTCATTGATCGTGGAAATTTACGCCACACCACTGCATGCTATCGTATCCCTTTATTGCCAGATTCTCCCATGCAGTTTGATCCATCCGGCCAACCGATGAAGTTTGACAGTGATCGCTACTTTGCATCAATCAATAATGGAAGTGATTTTGTTATTGTTCAGCGCTATCATTTTGGTCGGCTTTTGAAAAATACCAGCTACATGCTAAAACACTGAGCAGCCATTTCAAAATGACATCAATGCTCGAAAGATTTGGAGATACAACGGTGCTTTATGCCCTTTTTGGAATACTCATTCTTGTATTTATGATACTCGACCTGGGTATTCTCGTAAGGCGCAAAGTAGAAATGACACTGCGAAGCGCCCTGATCCAGACTTTTTCATGGATCACAGCAGCATTAAGCTTCGGGATACTCGTTTATATCTATCACGGAAAGGAGGAAGGGCTGCAATATATTTCGGCCTACCTCATGGAATATTCGCTTTCAGCAGACAATCTTTTCGTCTTCATTATTATTCTTACCTATTTCAAAGTTTCACAGGAATATTATCATAAAGTTTTGTTCTATGGGATTATGGGTGCGGTAGTTTTCAGGCTCATTTTTATTTTGGTGGGGATTGAAATTGTAGAGGAGTTTCACTGGACATTATACATTTTCGGAGCCATACTAATTTACACCGGTGCAAGCATTCTGTTAAAAAGAAAAGAAAATGAATTCAACCCTGAAAAAAATATTCTGTATAAAATATTGCGCCGCTACTTACGAATGCTGGATCATGAAGCCGGTGGAAATTTTTCAGTGATCCAGGATGGCAAGTGGTATTTCAGCAAACTATTCCCTGTGATCGTGATCATTGCTTCCACAGACCTGGTTTTCGCCCTCGATTCCATACCCGCGGTATTTGCAATATCCCAGGACCGGCTCGTAATCATTACATCGAATGTTTTCGCTGTAATGGGTTTACGGGCAATGTTTTTCCTTTTAAGCCATGCAGCAAACAAGTTCGAATATTTGCAACAGGGAATTTCCCTTGTCCTGATTTTTATAGGAGTAAAAATGATCATTGGGATTTTCGACATTCATATTGCAACCTTGTGGTCGCTGCTGGTCATTGCAGGAGTATTGGTAGGCTCAATCCTTCTTTCCGTCCTGATCAACAATGAGGAAAAAGTACCGCTGGACTCTGACAAATAATAGGTGGAAATTTTCTTTGATAAATAAAGCAGACCCCGATTCTCATCCCAACTTCTGCTACCTTCGCCCGCCTATGCGGGGCAAACTTATTGTGATCACTGCGCCATCCGGGGCCGGTAAAACCACCATCGCCCGTCATTTACTTGTTTCGATTCCTGGTCTCGCATTTTCTGTTTCAGCAACCACGCGCAGGCAGCGCAAAGAAGAGCAGGAGGGAAAAGATTATTATTTCATCAATGAAGAGGAATTTAAAAGGCGCAGGGAAGCAGAGGCATTTATAGAGTGGGAAGAGGTTTACCATGGCACCTATTATGGCACACTGAAGGAAGAGCTTGATAAACTCTGGAGCGCCGGTAAAGATGTTCTTTTTGATGTGGATGTGCATGGTGCGATCAGGCTGCAAAAGAAATTTCCGGATAACACACTCACCATATTTATCAAGCCTCCAGAATATGAAACCCTCGTTCGCCGGCTGCATAGCCGTGCAACGGAACCACCTGAAAAAATTGAAGAGCGCATTCAGAAGGCTGCTAATGAACTGAAGTTTGAATCACGGTTTGATGTGGTGATTGTGAACGATGATCTCAACCATGCAATCATTGCGGCAGAAGCGGCTGTGAAAAAATTTCTCGAGATCGCCTGATAACTGCTCAGGATCCATTAATGAATCTAATAAGCAGCAGAACACCATCCGTAATCGCAACCTGTATCTTATTTGCGGGGTTGCTAACCCTCTGGATTTACAAGTTTCCATTGCTGCAATTGCCTTTTTTCTGGGATGAGGGATGGTCATACGCGGAAGCTGTGTGGGCAATGTATAATAATCATTGCTGCCTGTTACCTGAGTGCCTGTCCCCTGATTTATTCCGCGGCCACCCTCTTTGGTTTTATTTTATGAATGCTGCTGCTGCTCAGGTATTTGGATTTTCGCCTTTTGTGCTACATGCTTTTTCACTGAGCGTTACTTCAGCTTTTGTTATTGCATTTTTTTTCATTCTGAAAAAATTCACCAACCCGGTTTTTGCATTACTCGGAACATTTTTGCTCCTTTCTCAGGAAGCTTTTATCGTCCAATCCTCCTTTATGCTTCCGGAAGTTTTTATCGCAATGATGACGATCATCCCGATCTATTTTCTTCATACGGGAAGAAATTTTCTTTATTTCATTACTGCTGCTATTCTTGTGTTCACCAAAGAATCCGGATTTGTAATTATCTGCTCTGTTGTCCTTGTGACATGCATCCTGGCTATCAATGAATACTTGCGGTATGATAAAAAAAGCATTGCGTCCATTGCCGGATATTTATTCATGGCGGGCTCACCGCTTTTTGTGGGAGCGGCATTCTATGTGTACCAGAAAATAAATTATGACTGGTATTTTTTTCCCGAGCATCTCCATCTGATTGACTTAAGCGCGGGTTCAGCTCTTAGCCATGCAGGATTGATAGCTGATTTTATTTTTACAGGCTATGGAAGAAAAGCACTTACGGCAATAAGCATTTTCATCCTCCTTATTGTTTTCCTGCATTTGCGCCGCAACTGGGGATCCTTTTCCAAAGATATTCTGAAAGTCACCGGGTATCTGATGGCAGCTTTTATACTCTATTTTTTGTTTTCTCTTTTCAATTATATTTTACTGCGATACCTGATGATTCTTCTTGTAATTTTTATTCTCATTCTTACCTTATGGAGCTATCAGATGCATCTGCTGGGTTACCGGTTTTTCCACTATATTTTATGTGGTGCAATAGGACTTTCATTGTATCATGACATCACTTTTAATCCGTCATGGATTGATGATGTCTCATTAAATTATAAGGATGTTATAGCCGTTCACAAAAAGGCCGTTAATTTCATGGAATCAAGACACGCCCAACTGAACAAGATTTTCACTATTTATGAGATGCGATACAATCTCACACACCCGGAATTATTTTATCTCAATGGGCCGCCATTTGTGAATGTAGCTTCTGATGTGGAACTAAAAGATTATCATGATTTCAGCAATACAGATTATTATATTTTCAGTAACCTGCAATTGAATCAATCGAATTATGAGTATGTTAAATCCAATCCTTCAGTTCAATTATTAGAAAAGTATGAATGCGGCAAGGCTTGGTGCGAGATATATGCAAGGAAATAAACTATTTTTCCTTCAAAAACTTACCCCGGGCAATATTGCCTGAATTCAAATCCAGAAGCTCAACCAGGTAAAATCCATCAGCTAACGAAGAAGTATTCAGAAGGAACTGCGTTTCATTAAAACTAATGGGGATACTGATTTTTTTTCCTTCAACATTATAAACCACTATAGCGAAGTCAAAAGAATATGGTCCCGGGTCAATCAAGAGAAAATCCGTAACCGGGTTTGGAAAAATTGAAAGAGTAATACCCTGAACAGAATTGATTCCCGACTCCACTTCATCTGTGAGCTTGACGATCCAGTAATCTTCAGAAGCACCAAAGCTGTTTTCATGATTGCCTGAAACATCATGGTCATTGGAGAACGACAGACCGGCAACAATAAATCCGCCGTCTGCTGCCTGCCGGATGGCATTTGCCTGGTCATAGCCGTTTCCCCCCAGCGATTTTTGCCACACCAGGGTCCCCGAGGTGTCGAGCCGCACAATCCAGTAATCATCAAATCCATAATTTTCTGTAACATCACCATCGCTTGAATAAGAATCGCCTGCAAGAATAAATCCGCCATCTGTGGTTTGTACAATACTGCCGGCAATGTCATAGTCACTCCCGCCAAAAGATTTCTGCCAGATCAAATTTCCATCTGCATCTGATTTCATCACCCAATAGTCAGTGAATCCATGATTTCCAGAAACTTCCTGATCATTGGAAGAGGAAGAGCCGGCAATAATAAATCCATTATCAGAAGTTTGCTGTAAAGCATAGGCATAATCACTACCACTGCCACCGAAAGACTTTTGCCATAGCATGTTACCCATGCTGTCAAGCCTGACAATCCAGTAATCATCATCTCCATGGTTGCCGGAAACATCACCATCATCAGAATCAGAGCCTCCTGCAACCACGAATCCTCCATCGGGAGTTTGAATAACCGCATAAGCCTCATCCTCATCGCTGCCTCCCACTGATTTTTGCCACATCATATTCCCATTGGCGTCAAGCCTCACTATCCAATAATCCCAGTCTCCCTGATTTGCGGTAACATCTCCATCCGAGGATTTGGAAAATCCTGCAACAATAAATCCGAGATCAGTTGTTTGCTGAACTGCATATGCCCAGTCATCATCGCTCCCGCCGAATGATCTCTGCCATGTCAAATTTCCTGAAGCATCAAGCTTCATAATGCAATAATCCGTCAATCCCTTATTTACAGGAATGTCTCCATCAGCTGATCTTGAATAACCCACTATAATAAACCCGCTATCAGCTGTTTGCTTCATGTCCCACGCCACATCATTCTCACTTCCGCCAAAGGCCTTTTCCCATAACACATTCCCGGCATCATCCAGCTTCACGATCCAATAATCGCTCAATCCATGATTTCCTGTGACATCGCCATTTACTGACCATGAATATCCTGCGGTAATAAACCCGCCGTCGAAGGTTTGTTCAATTGAATTAGCGGTTTCACCACTGCTGCCTCCTAGCGATCTCTGCCATTCGATAGATGGAACTTCCTGCGCGCATATTTCAAAGTCAGCATGGAATAAAACAAGAAGGGTGG
>JBDSEA010000198.1:0-7431 GCA_039920305.1 Chitinophagales bacterium | reverse complement strand
ATACTTTCGGCTCATTATTAAGATGATATCAGCAACTTATTACGGTGTTAACGTTACAATTTCGGCACAATGTAATAACAAGGCACAAGCGGACGCTTGCGCCAGGGAGGGGATTTTTAATTCGCACCATCGGCCTGTGCAGCCGCTACGCTAAATCCTCCTATATTGATCCCACAAGTCAGGCCTGCACTACAATCAAATGAAAAGTGGATGCATGCATATTTTCTGGAATTGGAGGCGTCATTTGCCAGCTGTGTAAAGTACCCGCTGCCCTCGGGAAATAAATAGGAAAGCACGGTGCACGCTGATCCTGAAAAGGTGGAATGGCCTGAAGTGTACGATGGGAAATTCGGAACACCCAGCAGGGTTTTTATTTCCGGATCTGCGCCCGAGGGCCGCGGAAAATGAAAGTAGTATTTGTTATCCCAGCAACAGATGGCTGCATCCATCATGGATGCATTAAGGTAACCCAGGGCACGCGCAGTGCGCAATGGATTGAGCTGATTCTGAATAATATATTCTGATGCAAGATTGTTCCAGTGCCCTGCAGGCGTGTAAGTTCCTGCACCATCATTCCAGAAGAAAACGAGATCCTCCTGATTATCCGTCAAATGTTTCTGATAGTCATTCAATTCATTCACAGCATTGTTGTATTCCTCAGATCCGATGGCAGGAGGTGGCGATGGCCTTACATCAAGCACGCTGGGAACAAACCACAATTTTACATGACCAAAGAAAGGAGCAATGCCAATGGGACGTTGCGGAACTTCAAGATTTTCCCAGTGATAGCCGTAAATATTATCGGCTGCAGTCTCAAGTGAATCGGCTACATGCTGACTTACCTGCGCAAACTTCATTCCGTCACCTTTTGCCTTGTCGATCAGCATATTTGCAACAGCCCTGCCGATAGAATCACCTGCAGTAATATCACTCTGTACATTCATGCCGCCCCACATCCGTGAATTCTGTGCTTCTATTGCTTTACCGGCGATATAATCCACTTCCAGTGGAAACATGAAAGCAAGAATGGCTTTCGATGCAGCCGCTATTGCAGCATCCTCTGAAGGAAAGCCGGGTAAATCATTTCCGGGAAGCAGCGGTGATATATTGCCATCAACCTTGTATGGCGCTAACCGATGATGCTTATACTTTTGATTCCACACCACCACCAGTGCATCGTAGGTTGCCACGCTCAGGTATGCATACACCCGCGAAGCATAGGGAGGATGTGCGAAGGGGAAATATGGATATACTGAAGGATCGGTAGAATTCGGAATGCCATAAGTTCCATCCTCATTTGGGGCTGGCGGAAGGTTATATTTTGCCACCAGATCACGGGAGATTTCATTCCAGCGCACCGCACTGTTGGTGCCCCAGTATTGAACGGCAGCTCTTTCATTGTCTGTAGCATTGCCCATTGTAGTTTTCATTGCCTCGATTTCAGCCTGGTATTCAACAGAGATAACATCAGCAGGGTTCGGGATTGAAACAGCATCCCCGCCACTGATGTAAATAGGTTTCCATTCGCCACCGGTACTGTCAATAGATGAAAATGAATAGGGCTGTATGTCATGAAAAGTTGAAATATCTTTTTGACATGATTGAAAAAGCATCAGTGCTACCGCAGGAGTAAAAAGTGTTGTGAATATTTTTTTCATTGACCATTATTTTTGTTCGGGTATTGAGGAATTATTTTTTGATCTGTTCCAGATGCTGAAGAAGTAGCTTATTCCTCCCTGCAGCACCAATGATTTGCCTACGTTTCTTCCGGTTAAAACCTGACCGGCATAAGCATTTACAGCCAGCCCGCTTATCTGCGGGATGAAATATTTTACACCTCCGCCGAGGCGTGTCCAGATCATTTTGTTTGAAGGGAACCCTCCATCCTGGGTCCTGATGTCAAATCCACTGAGGCAATTAAAGCTGTCGTAAATAATCTCTGCTTTGAATTTTTCATTCTTTGAAAGCCAGCCAAGTGTTCCGCTGTAATCAATTACATCAGGCATGTCCACCTTATCAGAATAAATTCCTTCAGTGGTATAATAGTAATCGCGCTGAAGCTTTGAGTTGCCACGTAAATGATAGCCGCCCTGACCCCGCAGATAGAATCCTTTTGTTAACTGGTAGTGGGTAATCACCCGGAATGACGCTTCAGAACTGCCAAATCCGATTCCATAAGCATAATCAGGTGCATAGTGGCTAACCGGAACTGAACCGCCAATCGTTGCAAGCATATGCAACCGCGTAGAGCCAAACTTAAGTTCAGGGAGGTCGCCCTTCACCCATAAGCTGAATTCAGGAAACCCCTCGTCACCCTGTATCTGCCCGGCTGAGGGATGGGAGATTACAAAAGGAAGACTTCCAATAATATTAATGTGCTTTATTATGCCAAGTGCAAAGCCCGGTTCAATGGTATGATGTGTAAGGGTGCCGATATTTCCATTGTCACGGTAACGGGTGCCTTCCCAGTAATGGTCCCAGGAATCATTAATGTAACTTAAAGCGAAGCAGATTTGACCCGGCTTCATCATGGTTGCATCCGTTGGTGTTTGCGCTTCCGCTATCCTTATTGAATTAAAAAAACAGTAACAGATCAAAATGGCTGTTGTAAATGGAAGAATTAATTTCATGCAGAAATAATGATGGGATGCAAATGTACTTGTCGCTTTTACCTGCATTTATTAATTACCACATCCTTAACAATTATTTACAAGCCGTTTGGTAATAGCTATAGGATTTAACCACCTATAAAAATAGAGTTAGGATTGCCAGGGGTTGTGTCAACATGCCGGAATATCAGAAGGCAAACCTTAACATGAATTGGATTAGAAGGAGGGTTAACTTCCCGCATGGCGGGTCAGCTGTAACGTTGCTTAACCTTTACATTCCAAGCATTTCCTTTACCGGATCCCCACCGATCAGCAGCATTTCAGGATGCTCAAGCAATTCTTTTACCCGCACAAGAAAACTTACAGATTCTCTTCCATCAATAATGCGGTGATCATAGCTTAAAGCCACGTACATCATCGGTCGCACTGCAACCTGTCCGTCAATAGCCACCGGACGCTCCTGAATCTTGTGCATCCCGAGAATAGCAGATTGCGGGATGTTGATGATGGGTGTTGACATGAGCGAGCCAAACACACCTCCATTGGTGATGGTAAAAGTCCCCCCGCTCATCTCTTCCAGCGATAATTTATTTTCCCTGCCGCGCCTTGCCAGATCCGCAACACGGGATTCAATCTCAGAGAAAGAGAGTGATTCTGCATTACGAATAACAGGAACTACCAATCCTTTAGGTGTTGAAATAGCAATAGAGATGTCGCAATAATCATGGTAAACAATTTCATTATCGTCAATCATGGCATTCACCGTTTTCCACTCCTGCAATGCATAGCAGCTTGCTTTGGCGAAGAACGACATGAAGCCAAGACCCACTCCGAATTTTTCCCTGAAAGCATCTTTGTGCTTTAACCGGATATCCATAATGGGTTTCATGTCAACCTCATTGAAAGTGGTGAGCATGGCAGTGGTATTTTTTGCCGTAACAAGATGCCTGCTAACCGTTTTCCTGAGCGAGCTCATTTTCTCCCTCCGCTCTTCACGAGCCGGATTTTTCTCCTGTACTGTTTTGCTTTTGATGGCTGTCAGCACGTCACCTTTCGTGATCCTTCCATCCTTTCCTGATCCATCGGTGACTTCAACACCTGATTCACGGATCATTTTATCAGCAGCAGGAGACGGAGTGTTTTTTACCGCTGGGCGGCTGATGACAGGTTCCGTTGCCGGAGCTTCTTTTTTCGGATCTTCTCTTTTAACTTCTGCCGTTTCAGGGCTTTGATCTATTTGCTTCCCTTTATTTTCATTCACGGCAACCTGAATATCTGTATCAATGCTGCATATCACGTCGCCGATCTTTAATACCGAACCCTCCGGTGCAACAATTTTTAATTTTCCTGCCTGTTCTGCGGGCATTTCATTGGTGGCCTTCTCACTTTCAATCTCACAGATTATTTCATCCTGCTCAATGCTGTCACCATCTTTCTTAAGCCATTTCGAGAGCGTGACTTCATTAATAGACTCACCGAATGAAGGGACTTTAATCTGAATTTCCATAGGCAGCGAATAAGGGGGTAAAGTTAATTTTTCTAAAGCGGTGCATTTAACTTGTGGGGCCTGTATTTGTTGTTACAAATCTGAATTTGAGGAAATGACAGAAACATGAGACACGAACTTTCAATAATTAAAAGCCCGGATCAGGTTTTCCGGCAGTAGAAGACAAAGGCCGGCGGCAGATTCCCGAGGACGAATTTTACATGAACACGATCGAATGACCGCTCATACATTTTCTTATTCAGGTAGGAATAGTGAAATTGAACAAACACACCCCCTTTTTTCAATGCTCCATAGGATGCATCAATGATCTGCTGCGACAATTCTTTTTCAAACAGTACCAGGGGCAATGATGAAACAATTACATCAGCTTCATTAATCCTTAGCTGTTTCAGTTGCTTTTGCAGATTTTCAGCCGACTCCTTGATCACCATTATTCTTGAATCATTAATCTCATGCAGCTCTTCAATAAAATGCTGATTGATCTCAAAAACCAGGAGATGGCTTGCAGGATGCATTCGCCTGAGAAGGTAATGAGTGATGGTTCCTTCGCCCGGACCCAGCTCTACAATGGTTTGCGGGACTCTCGGATTGACCCTGCTCGCCATGGCACGGCATAAATTAGGCGAGCTTGGCTTTACGGAACCAACCGTTTTGAGATTGGTAATTGCTTCCTTCAGGAAAGAACTCATTGCCGCACTTTATTTGCTGTTACAAAGCACACCTTTTTTTCTCACAGGGCAAACCGTAAAGGAGAATAGATTAACATTTTCAGAATATTTAACTACTCCTTAACCACATTGCCGGTAAAAGTATAGTTGACAGGATTCTCCAGCATCCTGTCCCAGATCAAGGTGCCGGCGATGCTGTCGTTCATGACCTTCCCGTCCCATATCATGTCACCGTTCTTTTTGCTTTTGCAAACCACGGTAAAATTTACTGATCCGTTCTTTTCTTTAGTTTTAATATTTTCTGTAACAAAGCCATACTTTTTAGCCGTTGCAAACTGCATCGAGTTATTTTTAAACAGAAGCGTATCTCTGGAATCACGCTCACTTTTTATAAACAGCGTGATCGCAAAAGTTTTCCCATCCGGTATTAAAGACTGGCATAAAGAAGATTCCGGCAAAAGGGCGATGAAGAAAAGACAGAGAAGAAAAGTTTTCATTTAGGATGATTTTTTATAAGTGAATGATTTTGAAAGGATAATTAAATTCTATTCATTACTTCAGCACAGGCAAAATGATTTTGGAAGCATGGTTTACATCATGGAAAATATTTACACTGCACTTCACAAAATCTTTCTCATCACAGTGATAAACGTCAATGAATTGCTGCGGGTTGCGATCAGCAAGCGGAAACCAGGTGCTCTGTATCTGAATCATGAGCCGGTGCCCTTTTAAAAAAGCATGCGCCACATCGGGCAGCTCGAATTTCACCTCACTTACTTCACCCGGCTTAAATGCTTCTGGATTCTCAAAGCTGTTGCGAAATCTTCCTCTCATGATTTCGCCTCTCACCAGCATCTGGTAGCCACCCATAGGATAGGTGATCTTCAGGGAATCAGGATATTCAAAAGTATCAGGGTAAACATCAATCACCTTCACAACAAAATCAGCATCGGTAGAGGATATGCTCACAAACAGATCTGCAACCACCGGGCCTGTAAGCGTCAGATCATTTTGCAGTATATCTGTTTCATACACAAGCACGTCTGGCCTGCGAGCTGCAAAACGCTGGTCGTCGGTCATGTATTCCCGGGTTCGGCTGGAATGAACATTTTCAGTATAGGGCACGGGCTTCATGGGATCGCTTATATAGTTATCAGGATCATTGGATGAAGAGGGCACGTTGAAGGAAAGATTTCCACCCGGTTGCAAATACATATTTGAAGCTGAAACATTTTGCGGCGGCCATTGATTAAACTGTCGCCATTCATTTTCACCGGTGATAAAAATATTGGCTTCCTTTATTTGGTCATCATTTCCTTTACCTCTCAGATAGTATTCAAAAAATGGCAGCTCGAATTGTTTCACATAGTAATCTGAAGTTTTTTCCTGAAACCACACATTGCCCAGGCGTTCTCCTGCAGATCGCTTCCACCCACCATGAAACCAGGGTCCCTCAACAATTCTGCAACTGGTATTGGGAGATTGTTTTTCAATAGCCTTATATAAATTCCAGGCGCCCCAGCAATCTTCAGCATCAAATAGTCCGCCCACCACAAGAATGGCAGGCTTAACATTGTAACAGCCCGATCGCCCGTCACGTGCCTTCCACCAGTCATCATAGTTGGGATGGTTTGCCATATCATTCCAGAATTTTATGGAGTCACCCATGTACTTTTTTTTCAGATCATTAAAGGATCCGCTTTTTAAGAAGAACCCATAGTTGTCATCGAAAAATAGTTCTGGTATTTCAGGATATTTCACAACGGGTTTAGGCCTGGGTACTCCAAAGTTGCGGTAGAAATCAAATGCATCCAGAACAAAGCAAATACCATTGTGATGGAAATCGTCGCCGATAAACCAGTCAGTTACCGGTGCTTGCGGGCTCACTGCCTTGAGTGCAGGATGATTGCTCAGGGCAGTTTGCATCGCATAAAAGCCCGGATATGAAATTCCAAATGCACCTGCATTGCCATTATTATCCTTTATATTCTTCATCAGCCAGTCAATGGTATCATATCCATCGCTCGCTTCATCAATCTCAATTTTCCCTTTATTCCGGAGTTTTTCCGCAGTTGAATATTTGTAATGAACAAAGGGGCGTACATCTTCAAAATTACCTTCGCTCATATAACGGCCACGAACATCCTGGTACACCATGATGTAATTACGGTGGAAGTAAATACTGTCACCTCGTGAAGAATACCGGTCAGTAAACCTGCTTTCTCCATACGGTGCACAGGAATAGGGAGTTCGCATGATCAATACCGGATGTTTTTCAGTCTCATCCTTGGGGATATAGACAGCAGTAAAAAGCTTCACCCCGTCACGCATTGGAATTTGCCTTTCGATCTTGGTGTAGTGATTCAAAATCCAGAGGGAATCTGCCGGTGTTCCTGCAAAAAGAAAAACCGGCAGACAGAATAAAGCAATTACTATAGTTTTTTTCATCTGATAATATTGAATACCATGAAGATAAATGCTTCAGAAAAAATATTGAGATTAGGTTCAATTGTTAACATCTCCTACTGAACAAGCACCTTCAGTGTGAATGATTCATTGCCACCATTCAATTGCAGCAGATACATTCCGGATTCAATATCCTTAAAATTAAAAGCTGATTTATTATTTCCTTTTTCACCTGATGCTT
>JBDSEA010000197.1:0-15427 GCA_039920305.1 Chitinophagales bacterium | reverse complement strand
TGCATTTACTACCATGATTCAGTATATGTACAAGAGATTGATTTTCCGATCCAGGTCCGGTCCGGAAATAATATTGTTGCTTTTCTTGATCAATATGAAGATGGGCTGCGGGTTTTCTACAAGGGTGAGACAAAAACAATCGAATCATTTAATCCACGCAGCTTTGTTGTGGGAAATGATCTGATGGCATACACCACCCGGGAAGGGATCTTCAGGATTTTCTGGAATGGAAAAGTATTTGAAATCGGAAACTACATCCCCACGTTTTTGGAGGTTAAGGATAACATCATTGTTTACGGAGATCGGGTCCGTTACAGCTATGCATTTTATAAGGGAAAATCCTATCCTCTTGAAAATTTTATTCCTGCGTCAATTAATATTAATCAAAGCACTTTCTTTTATTATGACCAGTCAAACAGGCTGAAAATATTTTCAAAAGGAAAGCTTTCAGCAATGCCAATTGAAACGTATTTATCTGTATCGAATGATTACGATGTGGTAAAAATGCAATTAAGCGGTAACCAATACAGGTTCTTCAGCGGAGGGAAAACTTATTGACCCGAGCACATAAAAAAAGCCTCACATTATTCTAAATGCGGCATGATTAGCTGGCAATATTTACTTTATGCAGGTGCCTTCACAGCATTCATTCCCCATTGACCCGCCATTACCTTCAATTCATCCATCACCGTTTCCTGTATTTTGCGCTTGCGTGCATCTTCAGGATCGGTTTTGACTGATTGCTCTTTTTTATAGCGGTCATTATCTCTTTTAAATTCTTCAATTTGTTTTTGTGTAAAAGGAATTTCCTGTCCTTTGTCAACAAATACTCTTTGATAACCCAGAGCATCCAGTTCATTCCCGGCTACAGATTCAACAATGCGCACCTGCTCCTGGCTCAGCTCTTTCAGGAACTTATTGGAATTGTGATGCATGATCGGCTTGGTTACATTTTCCCACAGTGAGCTGGATGCAGCAGTATTCTTGGCCTCTTCACTGTCATAAAATTTCATCATCTCAGGCTTAAATTCAACATGAAGAAATCCGCAAAGATTTCGCAGGGTGCTTTCAGTTTCATTAATCAGCTCAGTATAAGAGATGGTAAAGAACCGGTCAGTCGGGAGGCTGGCTCTTGCGATAAGGCAAAGCCGCTGGAGTTCTGCCCATTGCCTGGCAATAAAATACATGTGCTTTTCCCCAATCACTGCCTTACTGAACGAGAGTGCCACATCACGGGCATCACGATGCAGATAAATGTATTTATTGGTTTTAAAATAATCATTTAAATGATCAGCCCAGCGGATGTTCTGCATACTCTTGCACATCCATTTGCGGGCTTGATTTGATTCTGCATAGATGTCCATGACTGCACCATAAATTGCAATTACATGCTTTTCACGGCTCCGTTGTTTTACATCATCGCGGTGCAATATCGTGTTAAGCCATGGCACGGGGTTTTTTTCAACAAGAAGGCAAACAATTTCAACCATTTGCTCGAACTTCTCATCACTTAAAATCTGATGGATAGGAACAATGGGATCAATACGCTGTAAAATATGCGGGGGATGGGGGGCAGCAATTTCATGAGAATTGGATACCATGAGCCGCAACAAATTAGAACCGGAGCGCTGCTCACCGACTAATAAAAGTGCTTGCATAAAGGAACAAAGTTTTTGATTTAATATTAATGGGGATAAAGAAAATATCCGATCAATCCGGCCATGGGTATTATGTACACAACGTCAATATTATACCTGATCAATACAAACAAAGCACCGGTAAAAATAAGCACGGATGGCCAGATGGCTTCGAATGAATGATAGTCAACCTTGCTGCCAATCTCATATGCAGCATAATAGATCATTCCGATAACGCCACAGCGTATTCCCCGCATAATTGCCTTGGTTCTCATTGATTTTTTAAAATACTCCATAGCTTGTGACGCAACTACCATTACAACGGCAGGTGGTGCGAAAATGGCAATGGTCGAAACAAGGGCGCCAATAAATCCCTTAACCTGAAAACCGATGAAAGCTGCGGAGATTAATATAGGCCCCGGCATCACCTGACTAAATGCAATACCGTCAGTAAAGGCTTGTTTATCCAGCCAGTGGAATACTTCAACTACATGGTGGCGCATGATGGGAATAATCACATACCCACCTCCAAAAAGCATCACACTTAGTCCGCTGAAGGTCTTTGAAAGATTTAAAAGCCCCTTGTATTCTGCCACTTCCACCTGGAAGTATAATCCGCCTATGAGTATCATAATCATCAGGATAACCAGAACGGATTTTAAATAGGGAAACCTGCCGGTTGATACCAGTTTTGCAGGAGCTGTTTTTTTATCCAGAAAAATAATATAACCAATAATTCCAAAAAAAATAACAAGTAAAAATGTGATGTATAGCCGAAATTCTTTCGGAATGAATATCAAGCTTGTAATGGCAATCATCATCAGTATAAATTCCGGGATTCCCTTTACATTTTGCTTGGTCATCCGCCAGGCAACACTAACGATTACGGCACATACTGCAGGAACAAATCCCTTAAAGAACTGGATAACTTCCGGATTCTTACCATAGGTCTGGTAAAGCATGCTCAGTATCAACATCAGGATGAATGATGGAAGCACCACCGCTATTGCTGCAATTACAGCTCCCCATGTGCCTTTTAATTTATTTCCCGCATAAGCAACAACGTTTACAGCTTGCGGCCCCGGGAGCAGGCTGGCGAGTGAAATGCCATCAAGCATATCCTCCCGGCTAAGTAATTTTTTCTTTTCTACCAGAATACTTTCCACCACTGATATCAATGAAAAGAATCCTCCAAAGCCAAGACAGCCAGCCTTTAAAAAAGTAAGGAACAATGTGCCATTTGAAATTTGCTTTACTTCAGGAATTACTGGCGTATCTGAAGTAATGGCCCCGGTAGATTGTGATGTCAAGTAATAGAAAAGTTTGAATCAATATGAATTGATGAGCAAATTGCATGGAACTCATCATTGAAAAAGTGCGGCAAAAATAACTTTATTTTGATAGGATGGTAGGGCATTTCAATTTTTGTAAAGGAATTCCGGAAGCATTTCTTTATCCTTTTGAGTTCAGCTTAAGCACGATCCCTGCTTTGAGATTGTTACATTTCGCTGACCCATTTAGCGCCCTGATGCTATCAATAGTAGTTCCGTGCCTGCGTGCTATATCCCATAGGGTATCACCATACCGTGTTTTATAGTAAACGAATTTTTCTAAGGATGGGGACAAAGCTTTTTCTGTTTTTTGTGAACCGGAAGAAAATGCACTGGCTTTAATAGCTGTTGATTTGACTGCGGTTTCAGGCTGTGTTTTTGAAACTGAACTAACGGTTCCGCTTTCTGATCCGTATAACCGAAGCCGCTGACCTGTGCGCACTACGGTACTTTTCAGGTTATTCCAACGTTTGATCTGCGAAACTGATACGTGGTTTCGTGCAGCAATTTTTCCAAGGTTGTCGCCTATCCTGACTGTATAAATCTTTCCATTGCCATTGGTACCATAATAAAAATGCTGCTTGCTGTTTAAGGAGTGGAAAATAATGCTGTCAGTATTTTGGGAAAATAATTCAGCCCTGTCACACGGCATTTTGAGACAATAAGGCTGGTCCAGCGCAGGTATTACACTGCACTTCAATCCGGGATTGAGAAAACGAACCTCATCCATACTCAGGTTGGTGAACCGTGCAATTTCCTCACACGCCATTTTATCACTGATTCTTACGGAAACAATGGAATCCCAGCTATATAATGGATATTGTGGTGCAAGATTATGAAGATCATAGTAGTTCATTACATAAGTTGCTGCAATAAAAGCGGGTACATAATTTCTTGTCTCCTTCGGTAAATAATCCTTAACCTGCCAAAATGTGCTGCCACCTGATTTCGCAATAGCGCGATTTACATTTTGTGGACCACAGTTGTAGGAAGCAATGGCAAGCAGCCAGTCTCCATATACAGCATACATCCTTTTAAGATACTGGGCTGCACCTTCAGTAGACCGGATTATATCACGGCGCTCATCCACATAGGTATTCATATCCATCCCGTACATTTTCGCGGTAGCATACATAAACTGCCACATTCCAACAGCTCCCGCGCGCGATACTGCATGAGGATTTAAGGCCGATTCAATGATGGAAAGGTATTTAAGCTCTGTGGGAACCCCATTTTCAATAAATATCTGGTCAAAAATCGGAAAGTAAAATTTACTCAATCCAACCATTCGCTCAACCTGGCTGCGCCGGTGAATCACATACAGGTCAATATATTTGCGTACTTCAGGATTGTAATCCAGTGCTACCGGAGTCCTGATTGCCATCAGCCGCGACTTATAAATTGAATCTTCAAAAACCGGGACATCCACGTTATCAAAAGAGACTTTTTGTTCAATCATGCTATCCTTTAATGAAGCATCGTTTCCCGTCACATTAAGGGAATCGTTGCTGTCAAACTGATCCGGAAGCACTTTTTGATCAGGATTGCCCGGCACAGGGAATTGAGCGGTACTAATTAAAGGCAATGTTGAAAAACAACCGGTAATAAGGATACCACCGATTGATCTGAGTAAGCTTCTGTTTTTAGTTATAACCATCATTTACAAGCTTAAATGAGTTAATCTGAGGCAAAAATGTTTTGCAAGATAAGGCAATTTACCCCGGGAAAAAGGTATAACAAATTATTTGCACTCAGCAGGAAAAAAGTGACCTCGAAAAACAAAAAATTATTTGAAGAGGAAATATAAAAAAACGCTTTCAGCTTTTTACGGCTGTACGGGTTTTAAGTTTCAAATTCACAGTCAGGCTTTGGGAATCTCCTTTTTCTGATCTTCCTTCATGCCCTGCTCAATTTGTTCATGCACATCTGCCTTTGCCCTGTTAAATTCACGTATTCCAGATCCGATTCCACGCATAAGCTCAGGAATTTTTTTCCCTCCGAATAAGATGAGAATAGCAATAAGAATAAAAAACCATTCACTCATACCGGGCATGCTAAAAAGCAAAAGAGTTTTCATTGAAGTTGATTTAGATGGTCAAAAATAGCTTTTAGATTTTGAAGAGCTGGTATCGGAACTTAAATTTTTCTGTCCATACTTAGATGAGCCAAGCATTAATATGACGTTTTAAATTCACTAAAAAGGATACAATTTCAATTAACAGAGGTTTTACCATTTTGATTTGAACTAAAAAAGTGCAAAACGTTCAATCCTGAAATACTTAACACGGTTGTAGCCGTTAAAAATTGATTATGGCTTGATCATAAACCGAATTAAAATTTGCTTTGTAGTTTGCCGCGATTCTTCAAAATAGTTTAATCGAAAAAATATTATCACCGATGAATTCAGCAGCAGAAACAACAAATAACTGGCAGGCAAAAGCAAAGCTCATCCGAAAATGGAGCATGATCTCAACCACTGAAGCTGCATCAGGCCACCCCACATCCTGCTTGTCCGCTGCCGACATTGGCACTGTTCTTTTCGATAAATATTTCACGTATGATCTCGACAATCCTCTGAACCCTTATAATGACCGCTTTGTGCTTTCAAAAGGTCATGCTGCACCATTGCTATATTCTTTATTCGGAATAGCCGGTGCATATCCGCTTGAGGAGCTGAGGACGCTAAGAAAATTCGGAAGCCGGTTTGAAGGGCATCCTGTTCCAAAATATCCTTATTCAGAAGCAGCAACAGGTTCCCTGGGTCAGGGCTTGTCAGCAGGTGCGGGTCTTGCGATTCTCGCCAAGCGTGAAAATTTACCATACAAAACCTTTGTATTATGCGGTGACGGGGAACTGGCAGAGGGACAAATCTGGGAAGCAGCAAATTTTTCTTCCTTTCATAAGCTTGATAACCTTATTGCCATACTTGATATCAATCGTCTGGCGCAAAGCGGTGAAACAATGTTCGCGCATCATTTGGATCAATACGTAAAACGCTTCCAGGCATTTGGTTTTGAAGTAAAAGAAATTGATGGCCACAATCTTGATGAAATTGATAAAGCGCTCGATGCCGCAGTGAACAACCACTCAGGAAAGCCGTTTGCCATTGTTGCAAAAACTTTCAAGGGCGCCGGTATATCGTTTCTTGAAAATAAAGAGGGATGGCATGGCAAGCCGTTAAAGAAAGAGGAACTGGAAAAGGCCTTGAGTGAGCTCGGTGAGATTAAAGATGATTTGAAATTCGATCTTAAAAAGCCCCGGTCAGCGGGATCTTTTGATCCGGCTCCCCGCGTACAATTGTCCTCACCATTGGAATTCGATAAAGGTAAAGAGGTTGCAACACGTGAGGTATTCGGCCAGGCACTTGCGAAAATCGCCGAACAAAATAAAAACATCTACGCTCTTGATGCCGATGTAAAGAATTCAACATTCAGCCTGGATTTTCTTAAAGCAATCCCGGATCGCTTTATTGAGTGCTACATCGCGGAACAAAACATGGTAACCGTAGCTGTCGGATTA
This sequence comes from Chitinophagales bacterium, assembly GCA_039920305.1. Lineage (GTDB taxonomy): Bacteria > Bacteroidota > Bacteroidia > Chitinophagales > UBA10324 > DASRAJ01. The sequence goes on along the minus strand of JBDSEA010000197.1, from coordinate 8,940 downwards.
TCGAGGCTGGGCAGAATTCCATTTGTATCAACGTTCGCCGCTTTTCTCATCCGTGCGGCAGATCAGATTCGCATGGCACGCGTTTCAGAAGCTAACATTAAATTCTGCGGGTCGCATGCAGGAGTTTCAATCGGGGAAGACGGTCCTTCTCAAATGGGACTTGAAGACATTTCGATGTTTGGAACCATTCCCGATGCAATCGTACTTCAACCCTCCGATGCGGTGTCTGCTGTAAAGCTCCTACATGAAATGATCGCACATAATGGAATGGCTTACATGCGCACGTTAAGGCCTAAAACCCCTGTCATCTACGACAACACAGAAGAGTTTCCCATTGGAGGATCCAAAATCCTCCGGCAAACCCCGGATGATTTACTCACTATTGTGGCAACCGGCATCACTGTTTTTGAAGCATTAAAAGCTGCTGATGAACTGAAGAAAGAAGGAATAAGCATCCGGGTGATAGATTGCTATTCAATCAAGCCGATTGACGCAAATACCCTCAGGAAATGCCTGAATGAAACCAGGGAAAAAATCCTGATTACAGTTGAAGATCATTTTGAGCATGGCGGGATGGGAGATTTCGCAACCGGAGCTGTGCAAGGCCTGGGCGCAAGAGTAGAAAAAATTGCAGTGATGAAAATTTCTCAGTCGGGATTAAAGGATGAATTGATGGATGATGCGGGAATAAGTGCGAAGCATATAATTAATAGGGTGAGGAATATTAATAGATGATCTTTCATACCGGATGGGAATACCTTCCGGAAAACCAGAAATAAATTTTCACCTCGCGCCCATAAACTGCTCGAGAAATCTGCGGTCATTTTCATACAGCACGCGGATATCAGTAATGCCATACTTCAGCATTGCCGGCCGCTCGATGCCCATGCCAAAGGCAAAGCCGGTATAAATTTCAGGGTCAATGCTGCAGTTGCGAAGCACCCGGGGATGAACCATTCCGCATCCGAGAATTTCCATCCACTTAGCGGCACCTTTTTTCCTGATGTCAACTTCCGCGGAAATTTCAGTGAATGGAAAATAGGATGCACGGATCCTGTAGTCATAATCTTCACCAAAAAATTCACGGATGAAGCAGACGATTGTTTGCTTAAGATCGGCGAAGGAAACATTCTTATCCACGTACAATCCCTCCACCTGGTGGAAAAACACATGTGATTTGTAAGTGATGGTTTCATTCCGGTAAACCCTGCCCGGTGCGATGATTCTGATGGGCGGCTTTTTCTTCTCCATCATGCGAATCTGCACGTTACTCGTTTGCGAGCGCAGCATCATGGGGCTGTTTGAAGCCCCGATAACGGGGTCAGATTCAATATAGAATGTATCGGTCATGTCGCGTGCCGGGTGATCCTGCGGAATATTTAGCGCCGTGAAATTGTACCATTCACTTTCAATTTCGGGGCCTTCAGCGATGGTGAAACCGATGCGTGAAAAGATATCAATGATCTTTTTTCTAACAATAGAAACCGGATGCCGGGAACCGAGCTCAACCGGATCACCCGGCATTGTAAGGTCAATATCTTCTCCGGAAGATGAATCTGAAGTTGAAAGTATTGCTTTGAAATTCCCGAATTTCTCCTCTGCCTTTTGCTTGAGCGCATTCACTAACTGACCAAAATCCTTTCTCTTTTCAGGGGAAATGTTTTTCATTTCCGCCATCAAATCCTTAATCACGTTCCTGCTGCCGAGAAAGCGGATTCGGAATTGCTCCAGCGAAGCTGTATCTGTAACAGAAGCAGATTCTATTTCTGCTAACAATCCATCTGCATTATTGAAAATATGGTCGCTCATGGAGATCACTCATTACCGCGAATAGTTCGGTGCTTCCTTGGTAATCACAATATCATGGACATGGCTTTCCTTCATTCCTGCAGCAGAAATGCGAACAAACTTTGCGTCCTTCAGTGCTTCAATATTTTCTGCTCCGCAGTAACCCATTCCTGCGCGTAATCCGCCAATGTACTGAATCATCACCTCCGCAAGCGTTCCCTTGAATGGAACACGTCCAACAATCCCTTCAGGTACCAGCTTCTTTATATCATCCTCAGCGTCCTGAAAATAGCGATCCCTGGATCCCTCACTCATGGCTTCGAGCGAACCCATCCCACGGTAGGATTTGAATTTCCTGCCCTCATAAATGATGGTTTCACCGGGAGATTCTTCCACGCCGGCAAATAAGCTTCCGGCCATTACAGAATCTGCTCCTGCAGCAATCGCTTTTACAATATCACCGGTGTACCGGATGCCGCCATCTGCTATGAGGGGAATATTTTTTTTCTTCAACCCTTTTGCTGATTCCATGATGGCGCTGAGCTGCGGCACCCCGGCGCCTGTCACAATCCGGGTAGTACAAATAGAACCCGGCCCTACACCTACCTTCACTGCGTCAACCCCTGCATATGCCAATGCCTCTGCACCTTCGGCTGTCGCAACATTTCCTGCAATAAGCTCAAGCTTAAGGAATTGCTTTCTCACTTTCTTAACGGAATCAATCACACCGCGCGAATGACCGTGGGCAGTATCAATGCACACTACATCCACCCCTGTGGCTATCAATGCCTCAATGCGCTCGAGCATATCTGATGTTACTCCCACCGCGGCGCCTACCAGCAACCTTCCATAATTGTCTTTGCACGATTTGGGATGACTTTTTACTTTTATGATATCCCGGTAGGTGATCAGTCCTTTCAATTTTCCATTCTTATCGACCACCGGCAGCTTTTCTACTTTGTTGTTCTGCAGAATGGTTTCTGCCATCTTCAGATCGGTTCCTTCTGGTGCAGTGATGAGATTTTCTTTGGTCATCACTTCGGAAATTTTTTTGTGATGGTGGCGCTCAAAGCGCAAATCACGATTGGTGAGAATACCAGCCAGATACCCCTTCTGATCAATGATCGGTATGCCACCGATCTTATTTTCCTTCATGAGCTGAAGCGCCTCACCAATGGTTTGATCTGCCTTCAGAGTGATTGGATCTATGATCAGCCCGCTTTCACTCCGCTTTACTTTTCTCACTGCTTCAGCCTGCTTCTCCATCGTCATGTTCTTGTGTAGTATTCCAATCCCGCCTTCCTGCGCCATGGCAATGGCCAGTTCCTTATCCGTCACGGTATCCATAGCGGCGGAAATTATGGGCACATTGATTCGCAGGTTGCGGGTGAATTGAGTGGAAGTATCTACCTCACGGGGCAGAACCTGTGAATAAGCAGGCACAAGGAGCACATCTTCGTATGTAAGACCGTCGTATAAGATTTTGGGATGGCTGGCGGGCATCTCTTAAAGTTGGGCAAAGGTATGAAGAAGGAATGTTTATGAAGCTGAGAGTTTGAAGAGTTGAGCCTTGCAATGTTTTCTGCCATTACTTTTAAATTTGCGGCTACTTAAAAAAAATGATATCATGAAATCATGGTTTTTCCTCCTTGTTATATTGATGGCTTATAAAATTTCAGGAGCACAGCAACTGGAAGCTTTTGAAACCAATGGCAAATACGGCATCCGGGAATCGGCAAGCGGTAAAATTATTGTTACGGCGAAGTACGATGAAATCTATACCTATTCCGAAGGCCTTGCACTGGTAAATGTTGATGGCAAAAGCGGCTTCATTGACAAAACTGGAAGGGAGGTGATTGTACCGCAGTACACGGAAGCAAACCCTTTTTCAGAAGGCCTGGCTGCAGTTTCTAAAGAAGACCAATGGGGTTTTATTGACAAAAACGGATCGGTGATCATTCCATTTACTTTCCAGGAGGCAAATAGTTTCAGCGAAAGCCTTGCATCTGTGATTGTTAATGATCAGGCTGGCTTCATTAACAAAACAGGCAAGGTGGTGATTCCACTGCAATTTGATTTTGTATCACCTTTTTCACAGGGCCTTGCCGTTGTGGAGAGCGAAGGATACTCCGGCATCATTGACCAGCGCGGAAATTTTATTGTTCCGATGAAATACCTGGAGATAGATGATTTTGCTGAAAGCATTGCCGCCATTAATAAAGACAGCAGGTGGGGCTATATTAACCGGCAGGGTGATGAGATCATCAAGCCGGAATATGATTTTGCATATCCGTTCTCAGAAGGAATGGCAGGGGTGATGATCGGTGACAAAGGGGGTTATATTGATCTCCACGGAAACATTGTGATACCGCTGATATATGATAAGCTTGGAATTTTTTCCCAGGGCTTCGCTTTTGTGGAAATAAATAGCAAGCAGTATTATATTGATAAAAATGGTAATTGCGTGGAACGGGAAGGCTTTGGCTGTTTGAAATAAAAAACTCTGCAGGAAAACTAACCCGATTCCAATCGGAAATTTAATTTTTCAGAACACACACAGCCAAATATTTTTAACGGGTTTTATGAATACATGAATTTTATTTATGAAAATACCTATCTGTGCTCTCGCCATCATACTGTTTTTTTCCTGCAAGCAACCAGTGACAATCAAAGTGGAAAAATCAATAAACACTGATTCACTAAAAGAAATATTGTTAAGCACCGACCTTGCCTTTTCAGATCTTTCAAAAAAAAGCGGCCGCAACGCTGCATTTCTTGAATACATGGATGAGCATGTGGCGATGCTGCGCCCCAATGGCATGCCGATGGTTGGAAAAGATACCATGCAAAAAGTTTTTTCTTCCAGGCCGGACACTGGTTACTCACTCACATGGAAGCCCTTGTTTGCAGATGTGGCTGCCAGCGGTGATTTTGGCTACACTTACGGAACATACGCGATGCTTACTGCCAAAGGTGATTCGTCAGAGGGGACCTATTGCTCCATCTGGAAAAGAAATGCTGACGGACAATGGAAGTTTGTTCTGGATACAGGAAATGAAGGATTGAAGCCTGCCACAGCAAAACCATAGCTTTCTTTATTAATAGCGGAGTAACTCATTCAACATCTTTTTAAATCTTTCCTTCGGCAAAAAGTTATTTTCCAATGGAATTGCAAACGGCACAGGAGTATCAAGTGAAGCGCAACGCAAGACCGGCGCATCAAGATACTCGAAAAGGTTTTCGGTAATCCAGGCTGAAATATCGCCGCCAAGGCCACCTGTGAGGCAATCTTCATGAAGGATTATCACCTTGCCGGTTTTCTTAACCGTCTTTGCTATTGCTTCCTTGTCGTATGGAAGCAGTGTTCTTAAATCCAGGATGTCTGCTGAAAAAAATTCCATTCCGGCAGTCAAGCTTTGTGCTCCGGTTTCATTACCCTGGACTCTGTCGTCACTGCTATCTTCTCTTTTTACAATACTCTGCACTGCCTCCAATGCCCAATGAACCCCGGCACCATAGGTAATAACCGAAATATCACTACCCTCATTTACAAGGTTCGCTTTCCCGATCTCAACCGTATAATATTTCTCCGGCACCCTGCCGCTGATGCTTCTGTAGAGCGCTTTATGCTCAAAAAACATTACAGGATTGGGATCTTCGAATGATGCTAAAAGCAATCCCTTGGCATCGAACGGACTGGATGGATAAACCACTTTCAATCCGGGAGTGTGGGTGAACCATGCCTCATTGCTTTGTGAATGAAACGGACCTGCACCCACACCGGCGCCCGCAGGCATCCGCACAACAACATCAGCATTCTGTCCCCACCGGTAATAACTTTTTGCGAGATTATTGATGATCTGATTGAATCCTACGGTAACAAAATCAGCAAACTGCATTTCCACCATGCTCTTAAATCCTTTTACACTCAATCCAAGGGCAGCACCAAGAATGGCTGACTCACACAAGGGTGTGTTTCGCACCCTTTCTTTACCAAACTTCTGAACCAATCCCTCAGTAACTTTAAATACGCCACCATATTCTGCAATATCCTGCCCCATCAGAATTAAATTTTCATGCTTTTCCATTGCCTGCAGCATGGCTTCAGCAAGTGCATCAACGAATCGTAACTCTCTTTGTGAGTCGTGCTTCATGAGCTGTGAATCCTGAGTCATGATAAGCGGTGCGTACACATCATGCATCTCTTTGTCAGTATCAGGAATCAGGGGTGGCTCAGAAAATGCGATTTGCAACCCTTGCTCTATCTCCTCTTTTATTTCATTTCTGATATCGGACTTTTCTTTTTCAGTGATAATTCCACTGGCTATCAGAAAACTTTCATAATTAACTACCGGATCTTTTTGTCCCCATTCCTCTATCAGCTCTTTGGGAACGTACTTCGTCCCGCTTGCTTCCTCATGTCCGCGCATGCGGAAGGTCATGCATTCCACCAGATACGGCACCTGATTATTGATGCAGTAATCCCGTACACCCCTGATCGTATCATACACTTCGATGATGTTGTTACCATCAATGGTAATCCCTTTCATTCCATAACCTATGGCGCGATCAGCAAGTGACTTACAGCGGTACTGTTCATTTACCGGAGTTGAAAGTCCGTAGCCGTTATTTTCAATAAGAAAAATCACCGGCAGGTTCCATACACTTGCCACATTAAGGGCTTCGTGAAAATCACCCTCACTTGTGCCACCCTCACCGGTAAACGCAAGTGAGACCTTGCCTTCCTTTCGAAGCTTATGGGCAAGAGAAATTCCGTTTGCAATCGTAAGCTGCGGCCCCAGGTGGGAGATCATACCCACTATGTGGTGCTCATTGCTGCCGAAATGAAAGGAGCGTTCTCTCCCTTTAGAATAGCCTTTTTGATTACCCTGCCACTGATTAAAGAGCTTTAAGAAGGGCATCTTTCGGGTGGTAAATACTCCGAGGTTGCGGTGGAGTGTCATGATGTATTCGTCTTCATCCAGCGCCATGGCAGCACCCACTGAGATTGCTTCCTGACCAATTCCGGAAAACCATTTCGAAATTTTACCCTGCCGCAGAAGATTGAGCATCTTCTCTTCAATCGCACGCGGCTTCACAAGGTTTTTGTAAAGGGAAATCAAAATTTCATTGTCGTAATCCAGCCTGTTATATGTGATCATGCAGAACTGATGAGGAGCCAAAGGTCGCAGTCAATCTGAAGATTCAGAAATTGATTCGCAAACAGATTTGGTTAACGATTTAGTATTGCTGCAAGTAGGGGGTTTTATAATGTCCAGCCCTGAACTGCAGCTTGGTTTGTAATATTGCCGAAGTTAAGCACTTTTACCTGGCTTTGTTCGTCAAGCCGAAACTGCTGCTGATAGCGAGTTGCAGCCGATTGCTCCAACGTCCAGCCCCACTTGCAGCAATACTTTTGATGGCAGAAGTGCTTCTTTTGTCAAGTTAAAGTTTTTTGTTTTGAAGAAGGGGTTCTTGATTTTGTTACAGACTTTTTACCAGCATGTTTTGCTTTATAGTCTTGAATGAACTTACTTACTTATTTCTTTTCTTTCTTTATCTGTCAAAGGTTTGCTTCGAATAACAAAGTCAACACCTTCTGGTTCTTTTATGTATCCCATTGTTTTAGCTTTTAAAATATTTATCAATTAAAATCTGAGCGGGTTGTGTTGCAATAATCATTCTTTGTCCGCCAAACTGGTAAGCTCCTAATGTTTTTTCGTAATGCTGTATAAGTTTTGACTTTGCGTCAAAGGCAAACAAAACCGTCAAAACCTTTTTGAAAAGAAACCTTACAAGTATAGGCAACTAAATTTCCGGCCACGCCTTCATTAAGTTTATTCTTACCAATATTAAAAGGCGCACTTTCCACTAAGTTCATGAACACGTGGTCTGTTTCTATCGTCAAGCTTAACAAACCTTGAATGATGTTTGGATTGCAAGTAATTGTCAGCTTGTAAACTTCTTTTGCATTGTTATTAAATTCAATTTTCCAACTGAAAGACCAACCTTTTTTCTTCGTTGCTAGTACATAATTTCATAAATCAGCGAAATTTATAGTAGGGGTTTTAGGATGAACAGTTGCCTTTGTCCATTGGAAGGGTCGTGCGGTTTGATTGTAAACTTGCACATAATCATTAATGGCTTGAATCAGCTCTTTGACATGTGAGAAGCTTTTGTTTTTTAATGCATGTCTGCTCAGAATGCTAAACCATATTTCTACCATGTTGAGCCATGAAGCGTGGGTGGGTGTATAGTGAAAGTGTACATTCTTATGCCTGAGTTGCCATTTATCGTGTTTGGGTTTATGGGTGCGAAAATTATCCACGATCACATGAATGGGTCTATCGTTGCCATGCTGCTGAACAATTTCATTCATAAAGTCAAGGAATTCTATGCGTCTTTTTCTTTTGTAGAGTTTGCCTTTTACTTGTCCGGTAGCTATATCCAATGCGGCAAACAGGGTGATCGTTCCATTTCTTTTATATTCGTGACTGTAACCGGTAATGGCTCTTCCATCCGGAAGTTTGAGCCATCCCTGACTTCGTTCCAATGCCTGTATCGATGGCTTTTCATCTATACAAAGCACTACGGCATTTTCTTGGGGTTGCAAATACAACCCAATGATATCAGCTGCCTTGGCACTAAACTCCGGATCGGTACTGATGCACCAGCTGCGATTTCTTTGCAAGTGCACTTTATGTTTTCGCAACACTCGCCACACATGCCCCTTATGTACATCTTTGAGATGATCGGCTAATAGCTTTCCGTTCCATTTGCTGTATCCTTTGGGCGGTTCTTTATCCAGTGTTTTTAAAATCCTTTGCTCATGCGCTTGATTGTACTGTGCCGGTTTGCCGCTTCGGGGTGCATCATATAAGCCGCTTATTCCGGTGGCTACAAATCGCTTTCGCCACTTACTGATAGTGGCTTGCCGGGTCTTCATTTCCTCAGCTACTTGCTTATTACTCTTTCCCTCATGCAAAGCCATTATTATTTTAGCACGCTCATAATACCTTCGTTGCGTTTTCTTGCTTTTAATCCAGCCGGCTAATTCTTTTTTGCTTTCATCTGTTACGGCAAGGGAGGTGTGTTTGTTCATAGAAATAATTTAATCACAAAATTACTTCTATTTTTGAAATTAAGTACTAG
>JBDSEA010000196.1:0-10785 GCA_039920305.1 Chitinophagales bacterium | reverse complement strand
ATTAGCAGTCATTTTAAGGAACAGAGAGCATTGGATTTTGTCTTATAACGATTGTCGTGAAATCAGAAATTTGTATGAAGGCTTTCATATTTTAACCCCGAATTGGAAGTATGGAATGTCAAATGATAAGCTATCAAAGGAGATTTTAATCTTCAGCAAAAACTTTAAAATTAAAGGGCATCCCATTTATTAATGCCATCGCAAACAGAAGCAGGAAAGGCATTTGAGTTTGCCCTACTCAAACAATCTTACGACTATCTTTCTTCAAAACATCATGTTGCAATTATAGCAGATTCTTCAAGGCGAATTGCTCAGAATTGTTTCAATCATTTTGTAACCAAAGAACAAAACAAATATTTGAAGGCTGCTGACGCAGCTATTAAACATATTGTTGACCTTGAGCCTCGCCTTGAAAATCCAATATCAGATAAAGATGTACTCACCTTGCAAATTGTCCCGGACAGCGAAGGTATCAAAGGTGATGTTCGTGATGTTCTTTTTATTCGTTCATCTCAAAATTGGGAAATAGGCATATCAGCTAAGAATAATCATAAGGCAGTGAAGCATTCTCGGCTTTCCGATAAAATTGATTTTGGCAAAGAATGGTTTGATTTAAAATGTTCTGAAACTTACTTTAAAACTAATGCGGTATTATTTACAGAGTTACGTGAACTGAAAGGACAAAACATTTTATGGCGAAATTTAAAGGATAAACACAAACGATTTTACATTCCCATACTTGAAGCGTTTGTAATTGAATTATTACAGCTTGACAAGAACAACCCAACTTTTGTTCCTTCTAACCTTTTGAAATATTTAATAGGGAACCGAGACTTTTACAAAGTAATTAAGAGACCAAACAAAACTGAAATTTATGGCTTTCATTTTTATAACACCTTAAATAAGCCAGCCGGAAAAGTTAAACCTAAATTCAATGTAACCAAAGTAAAACTTCCTACACGTATCATTGAATTAATTTTCAAACCAAACTCTACGGACACAGTAATTCTGACATGCAACGAAGGATGGCAAATATCTTTTCGTATTCATAATGCAAGCAGCAGAGTTGAACCTTCCTTAAAATTTGACATCAACCTGATTGGTCAACCGCAAACCCTTTATTCAAATCACATTTATTGGGACTGACGAAAAGCATATGTAAATCAGAATCCATAAAGGATGTAATTGCAGATGTAAACAGGAAGGACTCATCTTCACAGTTCTCTCCACAAAAAAAGTTAATTCTATTACTGAATCACCACCTTTTGCTGCAACACATCTGGCCCGCTTTCAATATTCAGGAAGTAAATGCCTTTGGAGAAGCCACTGAGGTCAAGCCGGGTTTCAGCCCCTGCGTTCATTCCATCTTCAGTTTTTGAGAAAAGGATTTTACCGGTAACATCCAATACGTTCATCTGGATCTTGCTGCTCAGGAACGCTTCAGACTTAATGGTGAGAAGCCCCTGTGACGGATTGGGGAATATGCTGAAGCTGTTTATCTGATCTGCTCCGGTTATTCCTGTAATAAGATAAATAGTTGCGGCAATACGTTCACTTACACACACCCTGGGAATGCCTGCCACGTTCCAGTTATAAAAATAATAGTAGTAAGAGCTCCCCGCCTCCGAGTTGCTGACGGTAATAAAGGAATCCATCACGTATGGATAGTTCACCTCCGAGCTGCTTCGCTTGAGATGAGGTGAATGGTAACCAAGTAAAATATTATTCTGGGCAGTATCAGTCCCCAGCTGATAATCAATACCGGGAGCAAGATTGTAGTCAAGTGTAACAATCATGGAATCAACGGAAATATATACTGCCGTGCTTTGCAGCAGGGTGCCATTGTTATCCCGCAGGGTGATGATCCGCTCTCCGGGAATATCAGTATACACCTTTACTGTCTTTAGGGTACAATTATTCTGCACACTGAATATGAGATAGCTATTGGTATTATTTCCGGGGCTGTATTGTGAGGAACCGGTATGATGAAGCTGACCGCCGGTCACAGAATCAGCCGGAAAGGATTGCTGATCCTCAGCATAAAAAGTTTCAGTGCTGTCAGCATAAGTGGTGAATGAATTTCCGGATGCAATGGGTAAGCCGCCCATGGGAATATCAAACCACGATATGTCATTCCCTGATGCTGTCACCGTTGCGTTGCCGGGTGCTCCAATGTATGCATCCGTTGTAACAGGGGCAGCAGATTGAAGCACATTTACAGTTACCGGATCTGATGACCAGCTCTGACATAGTCCCGGCACAGATACATAGTAGTTTCCTGGCTGTGATACTGAGATGGAAGGAGTGGTTTCTCCCGTTGACCATGAATAAGCATCGCCTGCGCTGCTGGTAAGTTCTACAGCTTCTCCCTCACAAAGTGTCAGGCTGCCGCTTACGGTTATGGTGGGTATGGAAGAAGGATTGACTATTACACTCACCGGCAATGATGTTACTGAGCATGCATCGCTGGCAGAAACAGCAGTGCAATAGTAATTTCCGGTTGTGGTCACCGAAATGGATTGTGAAACCGAGCCATCGGACCACTGCCAGGAATAGCCCGCAGGAAGGTTCGATGCTGTGATGGTAATGGATTGACCGGGGCAAAAAATCAAAGGGTCATTTGGATTGGTGCTGATTTCAAAGTTAGGAGAGGTACAAGTTCCCTCTTTTACGGTGATGAACTGATCAATCGCTGGATTCAAAATAGTGGTGGTCACCCCGGACTGCCAGTGAATAACAGCCGAATCAACGGATGCAGCTGCACCCAGACCAAAGTGGAGGTTCGTGCTGTTGCATGTGCCATAGCTTTCACCTGCATGAACCTCCCTAACCTGTTTTCCCCATGAGCCATACAGTGTGACGCGGCATCCATAAGCTCCCGGAGTGCTTGATGTTCCAATGAGGTTGAAAGTGATAAAATGATTCCCGTTGACGGTACTGTTCAACCAGTAAGTATCATCAGTGCCGGAGGGCGTGGTGTACGCATACGCATAGCTCGCGTACACGTCTGCTTTGCCATCGTGGTTGAGATCACCGGTGGCAAATGATTCCATATTGTTGTTTCCAAATATCCCGCTGAGCTTGGTGAAAGTATGATCCCCGTTGTTGTGGAAGAGCTCATAGGTATCGCCGGTAACAAGGATGTCAAGGAATCCATCATTGTCAAAATCTTCCATCTGCGATTCAATTGGGTAGATGGATAAAACAAAGCCGGAGCCGTCAGTAATGTTCGTCATGTGTCCTGTTCCGTCATTCTCCAATAGTTTCACAGGAACATTATAATCAAGTTGAATAGCATCAAGATCGCCATCATTGTCAATATCCCCGAAGTTACAGGTCCATGTTTGACCGCTGTCTGCTAAGCCATATGATGCAGCATCGGAAGTAAAAGTACCATTGCCATTGTTTACAAAGAGCGCATCAATGCGCCTTCCATCTGATGGATCACCGACAAATTGCCTGCACTTGGCGATGTAGAGATCTACGTCACCGTCATTATCAAAATCACTCCACACGCTTCCATAATTTCCGGAATCATCAGTATTGGTTATGTCAAAGTCAATGATGCTGCTTTCAGAATAATTACCTGCCCCGTCATTAACCCAGATATGGCTTTCATGATCATCATCGCATCCGAAAATATCTGCCCAGCCATCATTATTCACATCCATAAAATTTAAATTCTGCAGGAAGAAATTTGAATTGGGCAGGCTGATGATAGTACCGCCGAGGCCAGTTGAGTCAATCATTAGGATTTTTACTGCCGGTCCGCCGCCGCCTGCAACTACATCCTTGAAGCCATTATGATCCGCATCAGCCACGCACATGCCCCATGCCCAGCCGGAACTGTATCCAAAGTCACCAACCGGATCGTGTGAGAATAGATTTCCCGGCCGCTGATAGTCAACATAAACTTTATGTCCCTGATCGAGCCGCACGATATCATCGAGCCCGTCACCATTAACGTCCACAACCGTAACAGGGCATCCGCTGTGAGTTGATCCCAACAATTGAGAATTATTGCTGGAAAAGGTGATCTGCGCATCCATGGAGTTAATAAAAAGAGTAAGCGCTGTTGCAAGCGGGCAGATCAAAGGTTTTGTAAAAAATTTCATGAAAGGATTGTGTTAAGTTAACCGGATCAGGATTCTAAAAGTAGCCAAAAAGTTTTTACGTTACTGAGATCAAGGATGAAACAACCTCATCCTATGGCGCCCTTTTCTAATGAGATGAAACTGAAACACAGGCAGCTTTGAAAATAAAATTACCTGCACCGGTCGTTATTTCAACCAGATAAATTCCTGAACCCTCAGGCAAAGTGAGGGGTAAGCTTTGTGAATTCCGGTTGATGGAAATGGAGGAAAGAAGTGTACCATTGGTTTCAAAAATCTTTGCAGTGTGAATCATCAGCGCACTCTTATTTTCAATGGTGAATGAATTACCGCTCAGCGAGTTCAGCATTCTTAAAGATTTTTGATCTGGCAGATTCGCCGCAATACTCGGAAGTGAGATATTGAGGAGGGAATCATGGCCTACCATTACCGGACTTTTTTCCGCAGCATTATACATATTCTTAAAGGTGTCAATCTCCGGGCTGCTGTAAGTAAACATATCCTGAACCCATCTTGGAGGAACTGACTGATAAAAAACTTTTGCGTACACATTCATTGTCCCGCCATTTCCGCTAATGGGAATGTGGTAATAGATAATGTCACTTCCACTTCCCTCATTTCCGTTTGTCTTGTTGAAGTCAGGATCAGTGAGGGCATCTCCAAAAATTTTAATGGTGTCATAGGATGGAAAAGCCGTGGTAAATCCCTCCGGAGGTATCCTGTTGTCTTTCAGAAACTGATCTGCCCGCTCGAGCAGCGTGGTAAAATCACCATTCACATCGCCCATCACCATCTCATAAATTTGAGTTTGCACTGAGCTTTTGATCACATTAAAATGCGGCTCAAATACCGGGTCAATATTTTTTACTTCATGGTTGCCGTCAAATATTCCGGACTGAAATATAGTATCCTGGTTTGCATCAAGTACTACGAATTGTACCACTGCTCTTCTGCTCGGGTATCCTGAGGGAAACTTATGACCTGCCTTATTCTTTATTTGAAAGCGAAGAAAAGCAGTGTCAGCAGAAATGCTGTCAAGGTATAAATGCACATCAACTGATTGCTTTGTAAGCATGCGGTATGTAGCAGCAAGGGTGGAATCAAAATCTTCATCTGATGCTGTAGCTTTCAGTGTTGCTTTATTTTGCTTGATCAGGTTAACCATAAAATAATTTCCACCTGCAAACTGATGCTGATTAAAGGGAGCGCGGGGTGAGAGAGCAAGAATATTATTGGCGATTACTACGGAGTCAGTGATCTTGGGCATATGGCATCCCTGGCAGACAGTTCCGTTATCCTCCGAAAAAACAGAGTTGAGCCATTCATGGTAGGTAGCCTGCTCTACGAATGTATGCCCGTTGTAATTTCCATTGAGATCAACAGTATTGCTTATAAGCGTATGGCATGATGAGCATACCTGCGAAGTTCCCATGTGCTCGCTGAAGACGGGGGTGAAGCCTTCATATAATTGCATGGGACCCGCAAAGGGAATTAAAAATGGTCCGAACTCTTTTCGCGAAGTGTCATAGGGAATTTCACCGGAGAAAACTGAACCCAGGTTCTGGATTCCTATTTCATGGCATCCACCGCAGGACACACCATTCAATCCGAGTGTATCATTTTCCAGCTCATTAAGGGTATATGAAGAGGCCCCGTGATAGATTGCAGTGAAATGCCCCATCGGCGCATGGCATGAAGTGCATTTTGTTTGCAGCTCAGTAGAGTGGCCGGCATTCACAAGAATCTCATGGCTAACCTTGGCACGCCATAAAGGATCCTTTGCGGAATTCGCCATCATTGATGACTCCCAGTCATCATACAAATTGATATCAGTACCGTTAGCATCCACGTTACTCTGTTGAAGCGTATCATAGCCATGACATCCTTCACACCGTGATGATGAAAGAAAATACTGGCCGGAATCAATACCATTTCGGATGGGTCCATTACCGCCGTTTTTAAAAAAGTCTTTTTCACTGTCAGTATGAAAAGGCCTGGCCTCGTTTTCTTGCAGGGAAGCAAAGCTGATGGCAATGACAGCAATAACAGTGAGAAAGGATAGAAGTATTTTTCTTCTGCTCATGAAGAAAATTGAGTGATGGCTAAGTTAAAACTTTCCTGTTGCGGGATTTATTTTAGCTCCTGCCCTGGTATATTCATACAAAACTCAGCAGTGTTAAGCACTTAAATCCCTGGTTACATTGTAATAAAGATTGGGTAGTGAGTTAGGTTGCTATTAAACCTGATTTCAATTGCGCCGGGAATCATCATAATTTATTGGGCATCCGGTGTAAAAATGAGGCATAAGAAATGTTTTTTCCGGAACGCGAAATATTTAATAATTTCAATTCTTACAGAATGCATTTAACAACACAAAAATTGACCTATGAAAGTAAGGGAAATTCTTCGGCGCAAAGGCGATCATGTAATTTCTGTAAGTCCCGATGCTACGGTACTTGAAGCATTGAAACTAATGGCAGAAAAAAATGTGGGAGGGTTGCTGGTAATAAAAAATGAAGAAGTGATGGGGATTTTTACCGAGCGGGATTATGCCCGCAAGATCATACTCAAAGGAAAGTCTTCGTCAGACAGCAAGGTGAGTGATGTGATGGTTACCCAGCTTATTACTGTTAGCCCTGAAAACGATACGAATGACTGTATGCAGCTCATGACGCATAAAACTATCCGGCATCTTCCGGTAATGGAGGAGGGGCGACTTGCGGGTTTGATTTCGATCGGTGATGTAGTGAAGAGTGTGATTGAAGAGCAGCAAAACGTTATTGAGCATCTTGAGCATTATATCTCCGGTGCCGGACCTTCACAGTAAACGTGAAGTCACCAAAAACTGGTGCCCCGCTTTGAGCGATGGTATCAATAAATAAATATAGCGTTAAGTCCTTCCTACCTTTACCATCTTATTCTTCCTTTTCGCTTTTGATTATCCATTTTAATTAACCGTGCCTTTCATTTTTGTAGCAGGAAACAGCCGAAGCGGAACCACCATGATGGGCCGTATCCTTAACAATCATGAAAGAGTGCATACCTTTCCTGAGATTCATTTCTTCGAGCAGCTCTGGTCGGTTAATGACAAGGAAAAAATTCTGACCCGCACAGAAGCAAATAACCTCACCGCATTGCTGCTGAATATTTCCCGGGAAGGATATTTTGCCAGCCGGCACGTGGAAGATTTTCATCAGGAAGCAAAAACAATTGTTGATTCCATTTCCGGAAAACTCAGTTCACTGAAAATTTTTTCTGCGGTTATTATTTCTGAGGCTGAAAGAAATGGTAAGGCATTTCCCTGTGATCAGACACCGCAGAATGTTTTTTATATCCGGGAGATCATTGAAGCATTTCCGGAAAGCTTTTTCATAATTATGGTGCGTGACCCGCGTGATGTACTGCTTTCACAGAAGAGAAAATGGAGACGTAGGTTTCTTGGCGGCACGCATGCGACATGGTATGAGACGGTCCGTGCATGGACTAACTATCATCCCATCACCATCAGCAAGCTCTGGAACTCTGCCATCCGCGCGGGTCAAAGTGTGCAGGATAAAAAGGTCATGACGGTACAATTTGAATTGCTGGTGAATGATCCTGATAAAATCATTGCTGGTATCTGCCGCTTCCTCGGAATTTCATTTTCATATCGGCTGAAAGAAGTGCCGCATGTAGGCTCTTCAAGCGGCGCCGATAAAAAAGATGTAAAGGGAATTAATACGGCGCGTGCCCAGAGCTGGGCCAGGGGTGGATTGAACGAAACTGAAATCTGGCTTTGCCAGCGTTCCTGCGCAAGATTGATGAACCAGCTCGGTTACAAGAGGCAAAACATTTCCCCGAATATTTTTCTTATTGTTTTTTATTACTTCATTTTTCCTGTGAAGCTTGGCTTTGCGCTATTACTCAATCTGCATCGAATGAAAAATATTGCTGAGACTATAAAAAAGAGATTGAGATGATATTATTTAACACCACGAGTAATAATATTATCCTGCCAGCTCCGCTTTTCAGTGATGCGGTATGGTAATGAAGAATTAAATACTTAATAAAAAAACTATGAAAGTCGCCATCATCGGAGCCACCGGGTTAGTCGGTTCCACCATGTTAAAAGTTTTAGAGGAGAGAAAGTTTCCTGTCACTCAGCTTATTCCTGTTGCATCCGAAAATTCTGTTGGAAAAACCGTTGTTTTTCACGAGGAACTTTGTAGCGTGAAAGGCATTCTGGAAGCCCTCAGCCTTCAGCCCGACATAGCCTTGTTCAGTGCCGGAGCGAAAGTCTCAAGAGAATGGGCGCCAAAGTTTGCAATGGAAGGTACCACGGTGATTGACAATTCCTCCTGCTGGCGCATGGAGCCGGATGTTCCATTGATCGTTCCCGAGATAAATGGCGATGTGCTTACTGCGGAAGATAGGATTATCGCCAACCCCAACTGTTCTACCATTCAAATGGTGATGGTGCTCAATCCCCTTCACAAAAAATTTAGTATAGTGCGGGTGGTGGTTTCAACCTACCAGTCCGTGAGTGGCACGGGAGCCAGGGGAGTTAAGCAATTGATGAATGAGCGTGACGGGTCCAAAGAAGAAATGATCTACCCGTATGCCATTGACCTGAATTGCCTTCCGCATATTGATGAGTTCATGGAAAACGGATATACAAAGGAAGAAATGAAAATGGTGAATGAAACAAGAAAGATCATGCGGGCACCTCTCATTGAAATCTCAGCTACCTGTGTTCGGGTTCCCGTAATTGGCGGACATTCAGAAAGTGTGAATGTAGAATTTGAAAGGGCATTTGAGCTTAATGAGGTTTTTGAAATTTTACAAAACACTCCTGGTGTAATTGTACAGGATAGCCCTTCTGAAAAGATCTATCCGATGCCCGTCCATGCAGAGGGGAAAGACCAGGTTTTTGTAGGCAGAATACGGCGGGGTATTTCACATGATAATACTCTGAATTGCTGGATCGTGTCAGATAACCTTCGGAAAGGTGCAGCTACCAACGCTGTACAGATTGCAGAATATTTAGCAGGTAAGGGATTGCTTATGGCAAGCGCATCAATGAAAGTCAATAACCCGGTCAGGGAAACATTATAACTCTGTGTAAGTTATAGGGTTGCTTGTTGTAAAGATGGGCTACTCCATTACCATTGTCAATCCGTAGTTCTGGTGATATAGAAATACAGAAGCCGCCTAAAAAATTGAGGCGGCTTCATACGGGATAGATCTGGTTATTCAATAATAACTTTCTTCATCATCACTTCATCATTGATTAAAAGAACCCTTTGAAAAACCCAGATAAGATTGTGAGTAGGCTCATCAGGGGAGTATATTAGATGAAAGAAGCTGATTTCTGCAGTTGATTTTCAATTTTATTGAGTGTTGGTAATGTTTTAGTTTGGATGGGGCATACCGATCCTATGCAAGTTGTTTTTTAATCAAATAATTTGCTCTCAGCACATTGTACATGGCGCAGTTTAAAGTAAAGCGCAACGAATTGCGTTGCTTATTTTTTGCTGTAGCTTGAGTGTAATGAAGTTTTGATTTAATCAATGCGAAGGGATGCTCAACTACGGCTCGTACCGCTGACTTTTTTCTGTTGCGTTTCTTTTGGCTGTTGCTTAATGGATGGTTGCGCGCACCACGATCAATCACCCCAAAATAGATCCCCAGTGTTCGTGCAGCACGTTTGAGTTTCTTGTTCACATATCCACTGTCTGCCCATATACTTGTTTCATCTCCACTCAAAACATTTTCAAACTCAGTGCTGTCATGAGGCGATGCAGTTGTAAAGGTGTGCTTGCGGATCAATTTGCTTCCGATGTCCACTCCAATATGTCCTTTATATCCGAAATATTTTTTACCCGCTTTTTCCGTACTCGCTGCATCAGTGTCGATTTGCTTTGAGGGCTCACTCTCCATCTGCTTTCGTTTTTCTTTACTCAGTGGCCGCGTGGTGGATTGAATGATTGTTGCATCTACAGCAGTGCCTTTTTTTATTATCAATCCCTTCAGTTCTAATTGACCAATGATCAAATTGAAAATCGCATTCTCCAGTTTATGCTCGATCAGCGCCTCTTTGAATCGCCACAGTGAGCTGAAATCCGGAATCTCAATGCCTTGATGAATGCCTACAAATTTTTGAAAACTTTTTCTATCAATCATTTGATCCTCTAATTCCGGGTCACTTAAATTATACAGGTGCTGAACGAATACCATGCGCAGCATCCATTGCAGCGGTATCCGCGGACGACCCCCTTTGCCTTGCTGCGTTTTGTCTATCACCTGCACCGTTTTTTCCAGTCCTTCCCAGTCAACAAATAGTTTAATCTGCTCTAATGTTGCTGCTACACGCGCTTGTTTTTTATGTGCGCTGAATTGATTTTCTGCTAAGCTGAGTTGATCGTAGTTGCTCATCATTTTTTTTCTTTGCATCAAAGTTATTATCAGCTTTTGCCCATTGTCTTATTTTGAGCCTTTAGTTATCCAACTTCGACTGTTAGTTTTGCAAAGGGTTCTAAATACTTATCGCAACATGGTGATACCGGTTGGCTTGAGCGAAGATCGTTTTATCAGAGGCATTGAATTCCGGCCAGAACTTACTGGCCATATACACCATGCAGATTTTTATCTCGATACATCCGGTATAGCAAAGCTGCTGGACAATCTGGATCCC
>JBDSEA010000195.1:0-19318 GCA_039920305.1 Chitinophagales bacterium | reverse complement strand
CCAACCCTTACGTTAAAGCTTCAGAAGAATGGCTATGCTTTTCTTTTTGGCACCCTGGAAGGCAATTTGAATCACAGCTTTATTCAGCCTCTTTATGAATTTGAGCGCTATCTGAGTGATCACATCGAAAATGGTATCCAGTTTACTGCGAAAAAAAAATTTATTGAAGCTGATATTTACATGAGCTGGGAGCATCACCAGTATGCAGGCATCCCGCATGACCGGGAAATTATTAGTACCGGCGCCACCATCACTCCTGTATTATTTCAAAATACAAAATGGAAAATCAGCCTTCCGCTCCAGGGAATTATTGTGCACCAGGGAGGTCAGCTGGATACGTTTGATCTTCCGCATAACGAAAGCTTGTTTAATGATGCTGCCGGAATCCGGGTGAGCTATTTTCCATTATCAGGGTTGATAACTGAAATAAGAACCGAAGATTACTTTGTTTACTACCAGGACCTCGGCCATCATTATTTTAACCAGTTATTCATTGCAGGTCATGGGATATATTCAAACGTGATTGTGAAATCAAAATATCATATTCATGCATTGCTGAGTTACTGGTATGCACATGATTTTATCAGCGGCCATGGCGGCTATCTCTATCAGTCTGTTTCACAAACGGATGCTTCGTACATGGAGCCGTTCCGTAAACTCGCATTTCTTTCCGTTATGTATGAGCGTGAGCTATTGCCGGGCTTAACGATTGCAGCACGAATAGAGCCCTATTATAATTTTTTCAATACACACTATGAATATTCATATTCTTTTTACATGGCATATCGCCCGGAATTTAAATTAATCAAGGTAAAAAACAAAGATGTAAATCACTGATTTTTATCAATCACAATTGTCATTCATTTCGCATCTTGCGCGATCATTTTCATTATTCCCCTATGCGAAATAAATACCTGTACATTCTATTTATCCTTCTACCCCAATGTTGTTTATCACAGTCATTTAAGAAGGCCTTCAGCTCATTCAAGACGGGGAATTTTCCTGCAGCGGCCACCTATTGTAAAGCAATCCTGAATTGGGATCATGAAAATCCTGCAGCATGCTTTATGATTGCAAGAATTTATTTTGACAAAGAAAATTCCGCGCGAAATATTGATTCTGCTAACAAATACATTTTAAAAAGCACCGCAGTGTCAACGCTCCTGAGAAAAACCAGCGAGTTAAGAAAAATGCAAGCTATCGAATTGATGGATTTTACAGTAAATGAACTGAGTCGCCGGATCAATGATGAAGCATACACCGATGCGAGTGAACTTAACACCTCTGAGGCATGGAATCATTTTATCACCACCTTTATTAGTTCAGGGAGGTTAAAAGAAGCAGTGGAAAAGAGAAATCTTTCAGCATTCAATGAGGCCTTGAGTAAAAATATTTACACAAGCTTTGAAGAATTAATAAAAGCAAATCCATATGCTTTGGAAGTGCATGATTCCCGTGCTCTTTATGAAAAATATGTATACAACAGAGAAACTCAGGATAGTACCTGGCAATCCTATATGAAGTTCATCGAGCGCCACCCTTCAAGCCCCTATCTTACACGTGCACAGGAAAATTATGAGAAGCTTTTATTTCAGAATAAAACCATTGATCACTCATTGCTAAGCTATTCGGAATTCATAAAGTCATATCCGCTCAGCCCTTTTAAATCTGTTGCTGAAGATAGTATTTATGCTATTTATACAACTGATCAGAAATCTGGCAGCTACCGGAGTTTTATTACCGCATATCCTGCAAACCGAAATATTGAAAATGCATGGGAAATGATCTATGAAAAAGAAACCTCTTTTTTTTCAGCCAAAACTTTCAGGGATTTTAAATCACGATATCCGGACTATCCCCACCTTTCAAAAATCGAAAAACAACTATGGCTTTCATCACGTCAGCTCGAAAAATTTAAGAAGAATGAATTATATGGTTTTGTTGACCTGGCCACCCGTGACACATTGATTGCTGCCCGTTTTACGGAGGCGGCTCCCTTTAATGAGGGCATGTCAGTGGTGAGGCTGCCTTGTGAAAAAGGGAATTCAAACTGCCCCTATGCCTATGTGAGCATGGATGGAAGTGTCATTTCAAATTGTGCATGGAGCAAGGCAAGTGATTTCACGGAAGGTCATGCAATTGCTGCTATCGGTAATTGCAATAAAGACAGCTGCAAATACGGTTTCATTAACCGCTTCGGCAAATGGATTGTACCGCCTATTTATGATGATGCGTATGAGTTTTCAGAAGGTCTCTCCCTGGTACATGATAAGCACCTTGGCTATGGCTACATAGACATAGATGGCAAAGTCATTATTCCTCCGTCATTCACTGATGCCGGAACCTTCAGTGAAGGACTGGCAGGAATACAGAATGGCGATTCTGCGCTCTATGGATTTATTGATATTTTCGGAAACATGCAGATCGCTCCGACATTCAAAAAGGCAGGTGCATTCAGGGAAGGCCTGGCACCCGTTGCCGATAAGGATAACATGTGGGGATTTATTGATCACAACGGTAACTGGGTGATCAAGCCACAATATGAATTTGCCCTTCCTTTTATTAAAGGACGAGCCAGGGTAATGCTCATGGCAAATGATAAAAAAAATGCTCTTTTTGCAATGCTCCAAAATATGACCATCGATAAAAAAGGGAAAACACTCCGGGAATAAGACAGAATAGTATTATCGTCCTTCAGCCTTAATTAACATGACAAAAGCATTTCTGAAATATATTCTTCCCTTTCTCCTGCTGATTTTTTCTTTATCATGCAAAACTTCAACAAAGGAATCTGATGTTCCTGCCATTGGATTCATGGATGCATTCAAGGATGAAACCCTTGAGCAGGCAAATAAGGGGTTTTTTGATGCATTAAAACAGAATGGCTTTGCTACAGAAAAGGGCACCTTAAAAGTAATTTACCGGAATGCTCAAAACGACATTCCTGCCCTTACACAGATCGCTGATTATTTCATTTCAAAGAAGGTAAATCTGATTGCAACCAATCCATCCTTATCTACCATCACAGCATGCCAGAAGACTAAAGATATTCCCATCTGCATGATGGTTTCGCCAAGCCCGAAAAATGCAAAACTGCTCGATGCAGATGGTAATCCGCCACCTAATTTGTTCGGAGTGTATGAAGAAACATGGTACATTGATACCTCTGTTTCACTGATTAAAAAAACGCTCCCTGACACCAGAATTATTGGTACGGTTTACAACCAGGCCGAACCGCAATCGCAGGATGCACTGAGCGCCTTGCAGCGTGTTTGTGATGATCTTGGATTCACACTCATTGCCTTGCCGGTGAATAATTCTTCCGAAACTCAACTTGTTATGAGCTCACTTCTAAAAAGAGGTATTGAAGTTTTTTTTGCTCCGCCGGACAACACTATTTTTTCACCATTCCCGATCATACTTAAATCATGTATGGATGGCAATGTCCCCATTTTTACTTCAGAATCAGGATTGGTAAAACTCGGTGCACTTGCGGCTTTCGGAGCTGATATGTATCAATGGGGTTATCAGGCGGGAGAGCAAGCATCCCTATTTCTAAAGAATGGAAATATGGACGGGCTGAAGCCGGAAATTGTAAAAGTGAGAAAACAAGTTTACAACCCTGATGTGGCGAGGCAATTTAATCTTGTTTTTGACAAGGGGTTTGAGCCGGTGAAATAAATTCAGCAATCATTTTGTTCCGTGTTTACAGATCATTTCTTCAGATGGAATTTTACTTTTCTGCCATTCTTCTTGGCCTTGCACTTTGTTCCCTGGGCTTCGGCATTTATATCTCTTTACGCATCTTCAGCATACCCGACATTACAACTGACGGGAGCTATACGCTTGGCGCAGCAGTTACGGCTGCATTGCTCCTGAGAGGAATCCCTATCCCGGTGATTCTGCTTATCATCATTTTATGCGGTGCATTTGCGGGAATTGCAACAGGAATTATTCATACCCGGATGCGCCTCAATGCACTGCTTTCCGGAATTTTAGTGATGACCTCATTATATTCCATCAATCTCCAGATTATGGGAAGATCGAATATTCCTCTTATAAATACAAAGCGTATTGAAGGCACATTCGGATTTCTCCATGATAATAATTTACAATGGCTTGTTGTTCTGTTGCTATTCATCTGTCTGATATGGGTGTTGCTGTCATGGTTGCTGAAAACCGATTTTGGTGTCGCGATGCGAGCCACCGGCACGAATGAGGTGATGGTACGCTCGATGGGGGTAAATACCCTCAACATGAAGGTTACAGGGCTTGCTATAGCAAATGCTCTTACAGCAGTAAGCGGATTTCTGGTTTGCCAGTTTCAGCAATTCAGTGACATCAACATGGGTATCGGTATTGTATTATTCGGATTGGGATCGGTAATGATGGGTGAATCATTAATAAGTGCGTTTAAAATTCAATCTATCGGTATCCGGTTGCTTACGGTAGTTGCAGGATGCATTGCATTCCGGCTGATCATTGCTGTGGCTCTTGAAGTGGGTATTAATCCCAACTGGCTGAAGGCAATCACAGCTTTGATCGTATTGCTTGTGGCCGGAATACCTCAATTAAAAAGATCTGCCCAATAAAAAAAAATTAACATTTACTGAAAGCAAATGCTGCAGGCCGAAAATCTTACAAAATATTTCAACAGGGATACTGCATCGCAAATCCTGGCACTGGATCATCTTACGCTTCAATTAAACGAAAAAGAATTTGCAGTTATCGTTGGCTCCAACGGTTCGGGAAAATCCACGCTGCTCAATCTTATTGCAGGTAATTATTTACCTGATGAAGGAAGGATTAAGATCAATGGAAATGATGTTACAACCAAACAAGATTATAAGAGAAGTAAATGGATTGCACGCGTGTTTCAGGATCCTGTACAGGGAACAGCGCCGGATCTCACCCTGCTTGATAACTTCCGCCTTGCATTCCTGAGAACCAAACCCAAGGGGTTCCGCATTGGTATCAATTCTTCATTCCGGAACTCAGTACGCGAAAAAGTAGCCGTTTTGAATCTCGGACTGGAATACAAGCTTAATACACTTGCCGGGAAGCTTTCAGGAGGCCAGCGCCAGGCACTTACCTTATTGATGGCTTCAATGGATGATCCCAAAATTCTTTTACTTGATGAGCCTACCGCAGCACTCGATCCGCGAGCATCAGAAATTGTAATGGAACTGGCTGCTCACCTGATCAGTAAACAAAAACTAACAGCCATACTTGTTACGCACAACCTTCGTATTGCAAGCCATTATGGATCACGATTGATCATGATGGATAAGGGAAGAATCATGCAGGACCTTGATGAAGAACTAAAAAAAAATATTTCACTTCACGAAATGCAATCATGGTTCGTCTGATTTCAGTATTCTTCACTTTTAAGAAATACCCGGTTGTTTTTCTTATCAGAAAATGACTTGATCTATTTTTGTTTCGTGGCAAAGCAAAGCGCCGGGATTCTATTATATCGTTTAAATAGTGTGGAGCTTCAGGTTTTCCTGGTGCATCCGGGAGGACCCTTCTGGAAGAATAAGCAGAAAGGCACCTGGCAGATTCCTAAAGGTGAATTTACTGAGGATGAAATTCCGCTTGATGCTGCCCGAAGGGAATTTTATGAAGAAACAGGAAATAGAATTGATGGTATTTTCATTCCCCTTTCTCCTATTAAGCAAAAAGGCGGAAAGACGGTCTCTGCATTTGCTGTTGAAGGTGACTGCGATGCTGAAAATATTAAAAGCAATGAGTTTGAAATTGAATGGCCCCCGGGATCAGGAAAAAAGAAATGCTTTCCTGAAGTAGACCGGGCGTCATGGTTTGTGATAGGGGATGCAATTAACATGATTCTTCCCTGCCAGGTACCTCTGCTCACTGAGCTGATTCAAAAATGCGGTACTAAACCAGCATAAATATTCGTAAAAGCCGGCGATTCACCCCGGCCGGATGATTCTGATTTTCCTCAATGGGTACTTTGTAAAATATTGCTGCAGATTGTTACTTGTTATGAAGATTGAAACATGAAGACAAAGAGAAATTTTCACTTCCCAGGAATTCCATTACGGGAAGGATAAATTGACTGATGCTCCATCCCATACTTTAAAAGGGATGAGAAATCAAGTGATTTTTTGACCTTCTACATTTGAATTTCAACAAATTATTTTTCCTGACTTTTAAATGCATCAAAAAAAATTTGGGATGGCAGAGGAGAAAGGCAAGACTGATGCTTTAAGTCGATCGAACGGGTGGCCAAGCAAGCTTTCACGGCTGGCTCAAAATCACAAAATTATTTTCATTCTCTATATTCTGCTTGCCATCGTTATTTCCATTCAGGAATGGATGCTCACCAGCCCGGATGATTCCTATACGCATTACAACAACTACATCATTTTCAGGCAGTCTTTCCTCAATCTGATTGAATACAAGGATCTGTATAAGCCACATCCGGATGTATATGCTGATCTTTTTAAATACAGCCCCTCATTCGCTGTTTTGATGGGAGTTTTTGCGTACCTGCCGGAAGTTGCCGGGTTGATACTATGGAACACCGTTAATGCATCAGTTCTATTTTTGGCCGTCAAATCGCTGCCTGCCAAGGAAGATAAGATTCGAGTGGCTGTATGGTGGTTCATCCTTATTGAGCTGGTTACATCAATGCAGAATTCCCAAAGCAATGCACTTATTGCAGGGTTAATCATTCTTGGTTTTTGCTTTTTTGAAAAAAGAAATGTTGCGCTTGCTGCCCTGATGATCACGCTTACCGTATTCATTAAAATTTTCGGACTGGCAGCATTCAGCATGTTCCTGCTCTATCCCGATAAGAAGAAATTCGTACTGTACAGCGGATTGTGGGTGATTCTTTTTTTGATCCTTCCGGTTTTGTTTGTCACACCGACACAATTAATTTTCCTGTATGGGAGCTGGGGGAATTTGCTTTCAATGGATTATGAAAGCTCCACAGGGATTTCCGTGATGGGATGGCTGCATAGCTGGTTTTATTTTGAACCATCCGGGAATCTGATAACTCTTGCGGGGATCATTATTTTCTGCATACCTCTTTTTCTCATCAAACGATATACGGAATTTATGTTCAGATTGCTGGTTCTGTGCAGTCTTCTTATCTGGGTTATTATTTTCAATCATAAAGCTGAGTCAGCAACCTTCATCATTGCAACATGCGGAGTTGCACTCTGGTATTTTTTTCAGGAAAGAAGCTATGTTAATTTCATCTTACTCCTACTCGCTTTTATTTTTACCTGCCTCTCCCCCACTGATTTATTTCCGCCGGGTCTTAGAGCAAATTTTGTTATCCCTTATACTTTAAAAGCTGTTCCATGCATTCTTATCTGGCTCAAAATAATTTATGAAATGGTCACATCATCTTATCATCCAAAACCCGGGCTGCAGAAAATATAATTTGCCTCCGGCACCGCCTACAGAGATCATTGGGTCTATTGAATTCAAAGTGAATGACATCTTATTTGAGCGGCTCCGGATTAAACCGGTTATTTCAGGAATGTTCACTTCCGGAAAGAATATCTTTAGCATTTTCACGTCTCACTTAGGAATTATTTTACGTTACATCCATATTTCGACAAGCGCTAAGTGACCTATCAGGTTTTTACCTCTGTATCAGATTGTGCCGACTTGTGGAATAAGTTTCTGCCGGAAGATCATTACCTGAATGCGTTCAATTGCAATGTAATAGAGGAAAGTCAGCTCGAAAATGTTGCTTTCAGATATGTACTTATCTTAAATGATACTCAGGAAGTAGCGGGAATTGCATATTTCCAGCTTCTGCACTTTCTTGCCCCGCACTATAATTATCCTTTGGCCAAAAATTATCTC
Organism: Chitinophagales bacterium; assembly: GCA_039920305.1. Lineage (GTDB taxonomy): Bacteria > Bacteroidota > Bacteroidia > Chitinophagales > UBA10324 > DASRAJ01. The sequence continues at coordinate 11,467 of JBDSEA010000195.1, read as the reverse complement.
CTTCGAAAAATCGAAGGTGCTATTATGAAAAAAGGCTTTTACATTCTTGTGTGCGGAAACATGCTGCATGTTGATTCACCGGGACTGTTTTATAACCCACAGCTTATAAATGCCACCCTCGTTTTGGAACAACTTGAAAGGTTTTACAAAGCCCTGAATCCCCAGCCTCATGCTGTCCTAATAAAAGACTGGTATGAGCCTGAGAATATAAGATGGGTCAAAGAATTTAGTTATGAGCCATGGTCGGATGATCTTACGATGAAAATGTTTTTGCCTCCGGCATGGAAAAATTTTAATGATTATGTAAAAAATCTACGGCATCATTACGCTCAGCGAGTCAGAAAAGCCCGTAAGAATTTTTTTCCAATCGTCCGCAGGGAGTTATTGCTTTCTGATATCCGGGATTTCTCCATAGCCTTAGAGCAATTGTATCTGGAAGTTGTTAAACGCCAGGCATTGAGACTGATTATAGTAAATTCAAATTACTTTGTGGAAATGAAGAAGGTCTTTCAAAATGATTTTCGGGTATTCGGTTATTTTCTGGAAGATGAACTGATCGGATTCAGCAGTAACATCATCTCCGGAAACCTTTGGGAGCTGCATTATATTGGTATGAGATACCAATTCAATAAAAAGCACTGGCTCTACTTTAATATGATGTTTGATGCAATTTCAAATGCAATTGCAGAAGGGAAATCGGAATTGGAACTGGGCAGGACTGCCAGGGAAGCCAAGGCTGTGCTGGGAGGAATTCCTGTTTATTTCAAGAACTATGTTAAAATTCAGGGTATTATTCCACGGTTGGGTGTGAAATTTCTGAAACAAAACTTCCTGGATACCGCAGGAAAACAATGGAATGAAAAAAAACCATTTAAAGCATAAAGCTTTATGGATCTTCAGCTCCAAATACGTGTACTCTGCTGCCATTTACTCAGATACACGGCAAGCGTAAGTATTTTATTAGTACAATTCAAGGGTGTGACATTCCCCAGATCACTGTTGCCACCCTCCCAGAGGGGCTTCAGGTGATGGAAACACCAACCGTAAATTGAGGTTTCATTATTATACTCTGATTTACAAATCAGGGCTCCCTGTTCATCCCGGCGAAATAATTCCGGATCCATTTCTGGAATAGAGCATGCTTTTTCCCAAACCTGCTCCAATAAGTGGGTTTTAAAATCTATCATACTCTTCATTTTATAATTCATCAGTATCAATAATAACTACGCCGCTGGGAACAAGTTGTTCACCTGAGCTACCAAAACCCTGCAACTTTGCATGACCTGGCTGATTGAATGATAACGAAAGCGTTATGAGAAACTGAGAGATAATTGTAACCATGATGTTTAGTTTTTGTTTCCACCAAAATTACCTTCCTCATGAGGTAACTTAATGTACAATAAACCATTTGCGGTAACACCAAATCCATCGTTCTGATCATGAGCCCTTTCATTATTTCGACCATTCTGGTCTTGAAATGCAAATATTGCCAACTTTTAAAATATCTTGAGTCTCATAAAATTAGATTATCATAAACCGATTTTTAACCATTTAATTATAGTCTGAAAGCTCATATCCTAAAGCGTTTCCCGTGAATAACCCCCATCTTTTTCCGAAACGCATGGGGTAATTCCTCCCTCCAAATTCATGACAACAAAAAATTTTAAATGCTCTGAGGCCATTGCCAGATAATGCTTCCAGGATCACCTGATTTATACCTAAAAAATATTACCAAAATCACAATAAAAGTAACAAGCAAATTATTCCTTTACTCTAATTGAAACTAATCGTGTTAAGTCTTTTGTACCAGTTGGTATCAAGTGATGGTAAACGGATTTCCTTTTCGATAATGCTATCTGCTTTTATAGACAGAATTCGATACTATTTATTGATAGCCGCAAAAATACCTGCAAAGATCACTAAATTGTTAGTACAAAAAACCGCATTCAGTAACATGTTTTTTTTTAGTATTTCTTTATCTTTTTTGCCTTGTTTCTCATTAAAACCTTACATTTGAGAATAAATTCAATAATAATAAATGAAAATTTTTCGTGAGATGGTATCTCTGGTAACAACAGAGAAAATGAAAAAAATAGAAGTGATTGATGATACTGGCTCATATGGGAATAATTTAAACCATCAATTATTTAAAGGAATTGCAAACGGCACGTATAAAACGGATGATGAAGCTGCGAATGCACTTTATCAATCCAAGGGCTCTGATAAAAAATATCAGATGCTTAAAAGCAGGTTAAAGGACAGGCTTGTAAACACCTTATTCTTTATTGATCACAGCAAAATACAAAATACTCCTTATCAGCGGGCTGTATACCAATGCAACCGCAATTATTTCTGCGCCAAATTATTACTGACGCACGGGGCGCGTACGAGTGCAATTTCATTGGTAAAAAGCATACTTACCAGCTCAGAAAAATTTGATCTGAATGAAATCACCCTTCTTTGCGCCCGTATGCTAAGGCACCATTACTCTATGGCCGGCCTGAAAAAAGAATATTCACGATATCATAACCTGGTATTGAATTCCCTCAAAAAAGTGCGCGCAGAAACCAAGGCGGAAAACATGTATGAGGGACTGGTGATGGAATTTGCACTCAGCAAAGCATTCAGGCCCGAGATTGAAAAGAAGGCAAAACAATTTTTTAATCAAAGCAAAGAACTTTCAAAATATCAACACACTTTCCATTTAACGATACTCTACTACCGGATCGGAACCCTATACTATCAGATAAGCCGTAATTACAAAGGACTCCTTCAATTATGTAACAGGCAGCAGCTGTACTTAAAGAAAAACCCAATCTTTTATGCTCCTTCCGGGGAAGGAGAAATTGCATTGTTAAAAATGGTTTGTTGCCTTTATCTGGATGATTTTAAGCAAGGAAAGCTGAATGCAGAGGATGCACTTCATTTATATAAGAAAGGCAGTAATAACTGGTTTACGGTGTTAGAAAATTATTTTCTTTTAACCATCCATGCAGGCAAATACGAGGCAGCACTTGCGATTTTTGAAGAGGCTGTTCAGCATCCCCGCTTTCATTTATTAAGAGAGGAAAAACATGAAACCTGGAAAATTTTTGAAGCTTATATCAATTACATGTTACCTGATAATCCGAATTCAAAAGATTTTAAAATGCTTAAATTCCTCAATGAAGTCCCAATCTATTCAAAAGACAAAGCCGGATTTTATCCGGCCATCCTCATTGCACAGCTTTTATACCTGCTCAACCTGGGCGATGATGAGAAGCTGGAGCGCAATATCGAATCGCTTCGTATTTTTTCATCACGTTATTTAACCGGTAAGAAAGCACCGCGAACCACGCTTTTCATTAAGATGCTCCGCCAGCTGGTAAACTTTAATTATGATTTAAAAAAAGTAAGGCAGCGAAGTCTTTCTTATCTGGAAAATCTTAAATCAAATGAAAAAAATTCAGGGGGAGAAATTGATTCGATGGAAATTATCCCGTATGAAGTTGCCTGGGAAATTATTTTATCCCGGTTAATGCAGAAGAAAGCTCCATCAATATCAAAAGTGTTCTAAATTCGCCGGAATAAATATTCCACAAGATGCAAAACAGAAAATTAATTTCAAGAATAGGTATCATCATATTTGCCCTTACCATGGGATTTCTTACCTCCTGCTCCGGCACACGCAAAGATTGTCATGGTTCCAAGAAGCACAAGCAGTCGAACGGATCATTCATGTAGCTTTTAGTGATCGCGCTGCATCATTATTTCAATTAAATTTTTTAGTGGCAGCTTAAGCTCTTGTCCTACCTCTATTTTTTGCAGACTTAAAAGTGCTTTTGAAAAATACTCTTCAATTGCTTGCCGCGTTACAAGATCAAGTTGAAGGCTATTAAAAATCTCCAGCACCCTTCCCACCTTTTTCTCAGGATCGTTTCCCGATGACATAAAATATTGGTTCAGCTCGGTTTTCGTATCATCATCTGCCCGCCGCAATGCTTCAAGCAGCAAAAATGTTTTTTTGTTTTGAATAATATCACCTCCCCGCTGCTTCCCGGTTTTTCCGGCTTCGCCAAAGGCATCAAGCCAGTCATCCTTAAGCTGGAATGCCACCCCCAGGTTTTTGCCAAAGTGTTCAGTATGTTCTGCATCCTGCTCCGAAGCGCCACCGATCATTGCACCAACACGCATTGACGCTGCAAGAAGGGTTGCAGTTTTTAAATCAATCATCTCAAAATATTGTTCCACGCTTACTGTATCACCCTTCTCAAAATTCATGTCCATCTGCTGACCTTCACATATGCTGATTGCGCAGTCATTGAAAACCGATACCAGTTTTTCAATCGGTGAAAAGCTTGTTTTTATCAGGTACTGATAAGCATAAATCAACATTGCATCGCCTGATAAAATCGCTGTTGCTGATCCGTATTTCTGATGCACGGAGGGTTTGCCCCGCCTCAGTGGCGCACGATCCATAATATCATCATGAATCAATGTGAAATTATGAAAGAGCTCTAAAGCAATTGCCTGTGAGATTGCTTTTGTGCCATCCGCTCCGAACATCTCACAGGCCATCAACAGCATAACAGGACGCATCCTCTTACCACCGAGATCAAGCATGTATTTAAAAGGATCATAGAGATTGTTAGGCTGACGGCTGAAGCTGAGCTTCTTCAATTCATTATTGAATAATTGCTGAAGTTCTTCTGCAGAATGCATGACTAAAAAAAAGGATTGAGAAATTAAATATTAAAGTGGCTGGGTGGTGCTTAATGTCCGGTTTGGAATTTGAAAAATCCGCAATTTTTTATGATGATGATGGAGCAAAATTCTGACAGGCTTCTTCACATTGTCTGCAGGCCACCGCGCAGATGCGGCAATGCTCATGATCATGCTTTTCACATTCTCCGGCGCAACCGGCGCAGATATCCGAGCAAATGTCAACAACTTCGGCAGCATAGGCAGAGCCTGATGCAATCAACGAAGCCGCAAGCCTGCAAACCTGTGCGCATTCTTTATCAAGCCTGATACATTCTGCAAACATACTGATGTCATTTTCGCGAAGGCATGAATCAAAACACCGTTCACAGGCGGTTGCGCATTGTGTCAGAATGTCAAGTATAGCTGATTTTCCATCTTTCATATTAATGATTTAAGTGTGAAAACAGTACCGCTGCTTCTATCCAGTCATCTCAAAATCAATTGTTCTTTTATCAAGATTGGTATCCACCAGTTTTACTTTCACTCTATCACCGAGTCTGTGTTCGCGGCCGGTCCTGGATCCCCGTACTGCATGTTTTTTCTGTTCAAAAACAAAATAGTCACCCTTGATGGAATCCAGCCGGACGAGACCTTCACAATAAGAATCTTCAGTGATCACAAATAACCCAAAGTCAGTAACACCGGAAATAATACCACTGAAAACTTCTCCAACGTGCTGCTTCATGAATTCCACCTGCTTCAATTTTACTGATGCTCTTTCCGCATCTGCCGCTTTACGCTCCATAGCGGATGAATGCAGGCATTTTGCTTCAAAATTTTCATCCTTTACCCGCTCATTGTTCAGAACTTTTTCTAAAATGCGGTGCACCATCACATCAGGATACCGGCGTATTGGTGACGTGAAATGGGTATAAAAAGGAAATGCCAGCCCGTAGTGACCAATATTTTGAGTGGTATAAACCGCTTTGGCCATTGTACGCACTGCAATTGATTCCAGCATGTATTCCTCCGGTTTTCCTTTTATTTTTTCCATCATGCTATTGATTGAATGGGCAGTGTGCTTTGATGTTGAGAAATTTAATTTGTAGCCGAACATTGCGGCAAAATCAGCGAAGTCCTGCAGCTTTTCATCATCAGGAAGGTCATGAACGCGATAGACAAATGGAATTTGTTTTCCCTTTCTTTTTCCCACAAACTCAGCGACGGATCTGTTAGCAAGAAGCATAAAATCCTCTATGAGCATGTTGGCATCTTTCGGCTCTTTCAGGAAAGCACTGAGGGGATTGCCCTTTTCATCGAGCTTGAATTTTACCTCTACCGAATTAAAATTTATGGAACCACTTTTAAATCTATTCGCTCGCAGCTGCTTAGCAATCCTGTTCAGGGTCAACAGCGGGGATGAAAACTGATCTTCTTTTCCTTCTATGATTTCCTGTGCCTGCTCATAAGCAAATCTGCGGTTGCTGTGAATGATTGTTCTGCCAAACCACCGCTTCCTGATATCTCCTTCCTCATTCATTTCAAACACTGCTGAATAGCAAAGCTTATCACTTTCAGGGGTGAGGGAGCAAATGCCATTCGACAGCTTTTCAGGAAGCATCGGTACGGTGCGGTCAACGAGATAAACAGATGTTGCACGTTGCAAGGCTTCTTTATCCAGAACAGAATCCGGTTGAATGTAGTGTGATACATCGGCTATATGCACACCGATTTCGAACCAGGAGTCTTCCAGCGGCTTAAAAGAAATGGCATCATCAAAATCTTTTGCATCCGCAGGATCAATGGTAAAGGTGAGTATGCTTCTGAAGTCGCGGCGCTTTTTAATCTCCTCGGCTGAAATTTCGGTGGGAAGATTTTCAGCCTCCGTAAGAACTTGCTGCGGAAATCGCATTCTGAAACCATTCTCAATCAGAATCGCATGCATCTCCGTTTCATTTTCTCCTGCTTCACCAAGCACCTCCACCACTTCACCAAGCGGGTGTTGCATCCCTGCATCCCACTTTACCAGCCTGACTTCCGCTTTCTCCCCATGCTTTGCCTGATGCAGATTCTCCTCCGGAATATAAAAATCCACGTCAACAGACCTGGAATCAGGCTTGAAAAATGTTTGCTTTCCAACCTGCTGAATCAATCCAACAAATGAATCCTTTGCGCGCCTGGTAACCTCAACTACCCGGCCTTCAGGCTTTTTTGATTTTCTCCCGGAGAGTAAAACTTTTACCGTGTCACCATCCAGCGCATTCCCTACATTTCTTTTATCTATCCAAACATCATTTTTTGATTTTTCACTGATCACATACGCATGCCCGCGCTGCGTGATATCAATAACCCCCTCCATAAGATTAGCTGCCTCCGGGGGAAAATCATTCGGAAGTCCTTTTTTCTCAGTATGCCGGTACTGGTTGCTGCGCTCTTCGAGAAAGCCAATGGCTGCAAGATGCTGCACTGCATCATAGAGATCATCTTTGTGAAAGCGGCTGCCGAATTTTTTTTTGAGCTGCTTGAAGGAAACAAACCGGTTTCCTTCCTGGAGAAAATAATTCACTACTTCATATTCCGCGCGTGACTTTTGCTTGCTGGTCTTTTTTGGTGAAGGCATTTTTTAGAAAAACAAATTTCGGGTAAAGATACTTTTGAAAGGTACAGTAGTGAGTAGTGAGTTTTGAGTAGCGAGAACAGGAGTTTTCTCATTTTATGATGATGAGTTTGCGGATAAAGCAATCAGATGTGATAAGCAAGTGCATTCTCACCATGTCCGCTCGCCGGGGGTTTGAGCGGTTAGCGGTTAGCAGTTTGCAATTTATTGCCTGTAAAGCACCTGATCATCATGGTGATTCTTTCATCACCCGAAATATTAATAGTTTTTTTTTAGGCATAACTGTGAATTTTAAAATTATATAAAAAGCGTTGAATTCCGGTGAGGTTTCTTCATTTCATATCAGCATTCTTATGAAACTTCCGGTATCGTAAATTTGAGACACAGGCTTCCATCAAGGTCTCATTAATGATCCTTCACCGGAAAATGCTGCATCACTGTTTTGGCCTTTTCGTTCTGAGGATTGATCTTTAGCACCCGATCAATAAATTTTCTTGCTTCACTGTTTTGCTGCTGAGAAAAAAGCAAAGCTGCTTTGTTCATCAGTGCCTGCTCATAATCAGGATCAAGGGCAAGCGCCCTGTCAAAGAGACTATTCGCGTAGGCAAGATCCCCTTGTGAAAACGAAACATACCCCAGGTTGTTGATAGCGGGTGCAAACTTCGGATTATCCTCCATGCATTGCCGGAAGCATTGAAGCGCCACAGTAAGGTTATTTGCTGCCATCGCAGCACTTCCTTTCTTATTTAGAAACTCGAGATTCAGGCTGTCAATCTCAACAGCTTTCGAAAAATATTTTTGTGCATTTACATAATCAGAAGATTGAAAATAGGATTCTCCTGCTCTGTAATATGTCCAGCCGTCAAAGTGATGCGGTGATTTTATTTGTTGGGCCAGCTGAATAACTGATGGATAATTTTTCTGTAAGAAGGAAAGTCGTATCCGCGTTTTCAAAGCTTCCGGATCATATTGAGCAGAAATGCGATCCACATATTTCGCTGCGGAATCCAGCAGAAATGGCTGCGCCGAATATGCCTCATAGGTCTGCAAATAACCTTGTGCCATCAAAAGATCAGAAGGTGCTGAGGTAGTCATGCACTCAAGCCCTACAAATTTCAATATCGCATTTTGCTCTTCTTTTGAAACGGGTATCTGAATGCGGTGATCGTGAACCGTTACATGCGGAATGTCAAGTGTTTCGCTCACGGGCATGTGGCATTTGAAGCAGTTATCATGCTCCTTCAATCGCTCCGCCATGGGCAGCGTACAGGATGATCCTTCACCTTTGATTCTGTTCTGAGGCATTGAAAATCCGGCATTATGAATGGATGAATGACATGACCTGCATTCATCATTGAAATGCTTTGACGGTGTAACCGTAACGCTTACGTGCGGGTTGTGGCAGGTAATGCAGGTCATGCTTGACTTCCGGTAACATTCGCTCTGCTTCATTCGATCCGCATGAGATGCCATAATGAATTTGTCAGGATTACCCTCATAGCGCGGCATGAAAACATTTTCAACCTCACTAAGCCTCATTCCGGGCTTGAAGTCAAAAAATGTTTTGCCCTCATTCAATACGGAAATACCCTGCAAATGACATCGCTGGCATAATTCAACCTGTAAATCCCGGGAGAGCTTGCCCGGATTCACAATAGAGTAATCAATCTCTTTTGAAATGTCAACAACAATTCCCGCCATTTTCTCTTCCACATGAATGCTTCCGGGACCATGACAGCGCTCGCATTCAATTCCAGTCTTCACCGACAAAAATTTATTTTCTGATGCGGCATCAACCTGCGGGTACATGTTGTGGCAGTTCATGCACTCAACACTCACTGTACGGCTCCACCGGGTGTTCATGCCCTCTTCAAATCCCGGAGGAACATCCCAGATTTCTTTCTGGGTATAGTAGGTCAGCGGAGCCTGGTACAGAAAGCCATTCTCCATCCAGATATGGGAATTGGTATGCTGACCGCTGCCCACGATGTAAGAAATTTTTTCGGTACGCTGGTAAACAGTGTCCATTCCATCAAGGCGGAATTCTTTGATGTAGAGTGAATCATTCTTCCAGAACGGGTGATACCAGAAGTCTTTGTACTTATCATATACGAAGGCATGTGAGTCAAACTTTGCAGAAGACTTGGCTGTGTCTGCATGATCCCATGATTTCCCCATCCCCGTTTGGATGAATGTTTCATAAATGCCTGCATGACATGTGCGGCACTTTTGCATTCCTTCGTATCGGGCAGTATAGCTCAAGTTTTTGTAAACAAGGGAAGTTGCTTCTTTTCTGGAGGAAAGATTACAGCCAATGAATTCGAAGACCGCAAAAGTGAGCACTGCAGTAATTGTGACCAGTATTTTCAGCCGTTGCATTGGCAACCAAAAATAGCATTGAAGATATTATATGAAAAAAGCAGAAACCGGATTTGAAACCAAAGAATTTATAATACAAACTCAATACGCCTGGTTCCAAAGTGATTTTATTACTACCCGCACTTTACTGATGTGCCTGAGCAGGCGGATTTCCAAAAGCAGCAATCCACGCATCCAGTCCACCGGAAACATTCTTTACCTTCCTGAATCCCATCTGCTCCAGGATCATTGCTGCCTGAAAGCTCCTGCCACCCATCTTGCAGTGAACGATCACCTCTTCATCTTTCAAATCATCAAGGTCTTCAAGCTTGGTTGTTAAAATCGAAAGCGGAATATTTTGTCCGCCGATGTTGAACTCACGCGCCTCCCATTCTTCACGCACGTCAATAAGATGGAGCTTCTCGCCGGCGTCCATTCTTGATTTCAATTCCTGTACTGTAATTTCCTGCATATCTAATCTGATTTTACAAATTTTTGAATTGAAGATTTACCTGTGTTTAAATCGGTTACCTGTAATAAATACATTCCTTGTGCTAATTCATGAGCATTTATTGAAGACTGATGATGGACAGAAATTATTTTCATCCCTGAATAATCCATCACCTCCAGCAAATAATCTTTGCCTGCGCCACTGATATAAATTTCATCACTGGCGGGATTGGGGAAAATTGTAAAAGAAGAATTATTACTAACCTCATCCACGCCGATATTAAACGGAATCGTTTTACCCAGCACGGGCCGAATCATCAGCGCACCCAACAGGCCTGATTGCTGCCATGTGCCGTTAGTATTAAACCACAGATGCTGATTTGCGGTATCATTCAAATCAAACCCAACATCCATCTTTAAATCACTTTGCAGTGAAACCTGCTGCCACCCTATGTAAAAGGTATCGGAAATGAACAGAGGCCGTGAAAGCCGGTAAAAGGCAAATCCATTGATGCTGTCAGTAAACTGTGGTAACAAGAATTCATCACGCAAAATGCTGTCTTCCGGATCGAGTGACTTCCATACATAGATTGAAAAAAGATTGGAGGCAAGGTTGACGTTGGAATGCGAAAAAAGAATTTCTACCGCCTGTAATGTATCGGGGGTATTCAGGTGAAACTGCATGGCCAGTGAAGCGGGGGAGCCAAGAAGGCGGTAGGATGCCTCTGGCGTGCCATCATCATAAGCAAGGTAGTTGGAGAAAACCTGGTAACGGGTAACGGTATCATTACCGGGTATTTTATCGGGTGCAAACGTGACACTGATGCGGGTTGCAATAACTGCAGTATCAAAAACAGGAATGTTCTGCGGGAATTCAAACGGCTTTGCAAGGGATTGATGCGCATCAAACTGAATACTCGGATTGGCATCAAGAATAACCGTACCGCTGAGAGCATCATAAACATGGATGCCATAACTCGTGTTTTCTGAAACAGAAGAATTATTCCGGAGAAAAGAAACAATAGTATCTGCCTTTTCAATACTCTGAAAATCCCGGAACTGATTCCAAGGCATCTCCTCATAATTTTTCAGAATGGAAGTTGGTAAAAACTGTATTGCCGGATCTTCAATGAAGGTTGTGGTATTAAAATTATTATGAACGGTATCCATTTCCACATAGTCAATATTCCACACATCATATTGCCCGATCAGTGAAGCATAATTGCGAAACCGGAATTGAAAATCATCGTGAAGAAAAACACTGTCCTGGATGATCAAAGCCTTACGGGAGAAAGTATCGGCGCTCCCGCCATCAATGGCGAGCATGTGGCGCCACATTCCTGCGTTATCCTTAAACTC
>JBDSEA010000194.1:0-3809 GCA_039920305.1 Chitinophagales bacterium | reverse complement strand
ATATACTCTTACGAAAACACTTGACTTTGCAACTGACGTTCAGGAAGTGAATGATAATTTGGATATTCAAATTTTCCCCAATCCTTCCCATGAGGATTTGATAGTTTCCCTTAACAAGGAATGGATGAATGCACGCATTACTTTAATATACCCGGATGGCAAATCAACAGGTTTGCTTTCATCCGTACCTGGAACAGGAAAAATTATTATCAGCAGAAATACCCGGAATTTAAAATCAGGAATTTATTTCCTTAAGATCGAATCAGCATCCGGCTCATTCACAAAAAAAATTGTTTTCCTCTGATGATGCGCTTCAACCTCTTATTTCTGTTCTTATCCGCTTTATATTCTACTACTTATGCCCAGAAGGAATTTGAGTTCTGTGGCTTTGAAAAATATCAGCAAAAAAATTCACACCAGGTGAATCAGGTGAATGAAACAATCCTGGATTACCTCAATCATTCAATCGCTTTAAAACATTTGCTGCCAGATAGCTTATTTACCATTCCCGTGGTAGTGCATGTGATTCATAATAATGGAAGTGAAAACATCAGCAATGCGCAAATTGAAAGTCAGATAAGGGTATTGAATGAGGATTTCAGGAAGATTGCTGAAACCAACGGGGATGGTACAGGCGTGGATACCAGGATACAATTCTGCCTGGCAAAAAAAAACCCTGATGGAATGTGTTCAGATGGCATCGTCCGCATTCAATCTGTTCTTACCAATCATGATTCTTATGAGCGACCGATCCTTTCCCAGCTGAGCTCCTGGGATGCCAATCACTACCTGAATATTTATATAGTGAAAACCATTGATGGTGGCTCAGTGCTCGGTTATGCTTCATTTCCCGGAGGACCGGTGGATCAAGACGGGCTCGTGGTGGTTTACAACGCTTTCGGCGATACGTTAAGTGTTACCCCTCCATATAATCTTGGAAGAACTGCTACCCATGAAATAAGTCATTGGTTTGGATTGTATCACACTTTCAACAATGGTTGCGGAACTGATACATGCAGCGATGGTGATTACGTGTGCGATACTCCGCCAGTGGCTACTGCAAATTTTGGTTGTCCACTAAATGCTAATTCCTGCTCAAATGATTTTCCGGATGTGGATGACCAGGTGGAGAATTACATGGATTACACAAGCGATGCCTGTAAGAATAAATTCACAGCCGGTCAGCGCGACCGGATGCATGCAACACTTAACTCGTTTCGCTTTGATATCTGGCAGGATTCAAATCTTATAGCCACTGCCTGTGATAGCAGCTATACAGATACAAGCTGCATGGCTGTAGCGGATTTCGTCACACTGCAACCACAAGTATGTGAAGGAAATTCAGTTTTGTTCTATAACAAATCATTAAATAATTGTACCTCATTTCAATGGAGTTTTCCGGGCGGTGATCCATCAATATCATCGGATGTTAATCCCACGGTTACCTATAATACTGTGGGTTCTTATGAGGTGACTTTAATTGCCACCAATGCAATCGGAACTGATACCCTTATCCTGTCAAATTACATTTCTGTGATTAACCCGCCGGTGGGAATAGCCCTACCGTATCAGGAAGGCTTCGAGCTATCCTCATTCCCTCCTGCCGGAATCAACATTGAAAATCCGGACAATGGCATCACCTGGGAGCGTGATACTATGGCAGTGCATCCTGAGGGACTAGCATCAGCCAAAATCAATAACCTCATTCAAACCAATTACGGGCAAACAGATGCAATGGTTCTTCCAAATTTTGATCTTACATCGTTTAATGGAATACCAAACCTCACGTTTAAATGGGCGTATGCAAAATCTGATGCACTCTACAGTGATCAGCTATTGATACTCATATCGATTGACTGCGGAGTAAACTTTACTCAGATATTTTCCAAGTCAGGAAGTGCGCTTGCAACAGGCCCAACCCAGACTGACCCTTATATTCCTGATAGCAATACAGCCTGGAAAAGCGCCAGCATTTCTTTGGCGAATTATGCTTCAGGCACCAATGCCATCATTAAAATAATGAACGTAACGGATGGCGGTAACAACCTTTACGTTGATGACATCGGGATAGGAATAAACACTGGCATTCCGGTGATGCCGGTTGCACAGGAGTTTACGGTCTTTCCGAATCCGGCTGCTGAATTTGTTACCATTAAAATCCAGCCTGTGACTGCAACCCGCGATTTAGAAATTTCAATTGAAAATACGATTGGTAATACAGTAGTGAAGATGACTTCTTTTGATCACAATTCTGAAATTAACATTCCCGTTAGGGACTTTTCGGCTGGAGTTTACCTAATCAGAATTTTTGATGGCAAAAATTGTTACACTGAAAAGCTGATCAAATTATAATCATAAACTTTTTTTCAGGGTTCAATTCACCGGTTTCAAACAAATCAAAATACAAGTTGAGGCTTTACATCAAAAATATGGTTTGCGACCGCTGCAAGATGGCGGTTCATGATTTACTGGAAAAATTTGGTTTGCATCCTCAGGCTGTGGAGTTAGGTGAAGTAACCATTACCGAAGAACCTGATGAGGATATGAAAACGAAAATCAGTCAGTCACTCCTTTCACTTGGCTTTGAACTGATTGATGACAGGAAACACCGGATGACCGAGAGGATCAAAACCATCATAGTGGAGCTGGTGCATTACCCGGATCAGCAGCTTAAAATAAATTTATCAGATCACATCAGCGCGAAATTGCATCATGATTATAATTACCTGAGTAACCTGTTTTCTGAATGCGAGGGTACAACAATTGAAAAATATTTTATTGCACAAAAGATTGAGAAAGTGAAAGAGCTGCTAAATTATGATGAGCTCTCGGTCAATGAAATTGCATCGGCGCTGAACTACAGCAGTGCCGCATATCTGTCTTCTCAATTTAAAGCGATTACGGGAATAACTCCTTCACAATTTAAAAATCTCAAATACAAAAACAGGATATCGCTGGACAAGGTTTGAATTACTAAAGCAGTCAAATTCATCCATAGCAGGAATACTGTAAATCTTGTAAATCATTTACAAAATTCCATAGGACCTCCGCCTGCGGATGAAAGTAATTTTGTGCCCCATAATTATCCGTTTGATGACTCATACCTATAATATTACCGGAATGACCTGTGCCGGTTGCGAAGCCACAGTGAAAAACGGGCTTCTGAAATTACCGAATGTACTGTCTGCAGATGTTTCACTAAAGGAGGGGAAGGCAACCATTGAAATGGGTAAGCACATCCCCCTTAGCTCATTACAACAAGCGATAAGTCCCGTCAAGAAATACGTAATCACTGAAGACTCCGGTGATATTTCCCATGAAATGATAAGCATGGAGGCAAATAAATCCTGGCTGGCAACCTACAAGCCTCTCTTGCTCATCTTCGCTTATATCACTGCAATCAGTTTCATCTCATCCATTACTGATGATTCAGTGAATGTGAGCATTTGGATGAACAATTTTATGGCAGGCTTCTTCCTGACTTTTTCATTCTTCAAGCTGCTTGATCTCAGGGGTTTTGCTGATGGATATTCTACTTACGATCTGCTGGCGAAATCATGGAAACCTTATGGTTTCATTTATCCTTTTATAGAATTATTTTTTGGAATTGCGTTGCTTATGGAAGGTCATAGTCCATTTCTTTATGTTCTGATCCTTGTCGTGATGAGTTTTAGTATGTTTGGAGTATTGAATAGCTTGCGGAAGAAGCAAATCATAGAATGCGCATGTCTTGGAACAATTTTCAAACTTCCCTTAGGAACAGTAACCATCCTGGAGGATTCATTAATGGTGATCATGTCAGTTATAAT
>JBDSEA010000193.1:0-16357 GCA_039920305.1 Chitinophagales bacterium | reverse complement strand
ATATCATGATTAATATCAACTTTTACAATCCATTCATCAGAAGCACCAAGGTTTGTCGCTACATCGCCATCTTTTGACTGTGAATATCCGGCAGCGATAAATCCGCCATCAGGCGTAAGCTTCATTGTACGAAACTCTTCGTTTTTGGAACCGCCATAACAGTGTTGCCAGTCAAGTGCAGGGGCAGTACCCTGGGCACCAAGCAAGGGGCTTAATCCACAAAATATGGTGATAAGAAGTAAATTTTTCAGGTGCATGCTTTTAGGATTACTAATTTGTAAAGATGCGGAGAGCAATATTATCTGCCAAAAAATTCATAATTAAAGTTATCCCATTACGCCATAAGTTGTACTATGTTTCATTAACTTTTCTTACCAATCTTCCTGCTTATCTTCGCGCAATGACTATTCAGGTGCATTTTTCTCATGAATAAAATAAAAATCACTTTCCCTGATGGAAATATCCGGGAATATGAGCACGGTATAAATGCGTATGATATTGCAAAATCAATTGCTGAAGGGCTAGCCAAAAGAGTTTTACTTGCTGAAGTCAACAATAAAGTTGTTGATGCAACAAAGCCAATCCATGAGGATGCGTCACTCAAATTACTAACCTGGGATGACCGGGAGGGCAAAGCTGGCTTCTGGCATTCTTCGGCTCACCTGATGGCAGAAGCGCTCGAGGCATTGTACCCGGGAATCAAATTTGGCTACGGTCCTTCTGTTGAAAACGGCTTTTACTACGATGTTGATCCTGGCGACCGTAAAATTGGTGATGAAGACTTACGGAAGGTTGAAGTCACGATGGCTGAACTTGCTTCTAAAAATTCATCCTACATCAGGAAAGAGGTTTCAAAAGCTGAGGCATTAAAATTTTTTTCAGAAAAGGGTGATGAATACAAGATTGAAACAATAAATGAGCTGAGTGATGGAGAAATTTCTTTTTATCAGCAGGGCAATTTTACTGATCTCTGCAAGGGTCCGCATATTCCCGCCACTGGCTTGATAAAAGCAATAAAGCTTACAAGCATTGCCGGTGCCTATTGGAAAGGGAATGATAAAAATAAGCAGCTTACCCGTATTTACGGGATTTCATTTCCCCGGCAAAAAGATCTTGATGAGTATCTCAGGATGCTTGAAGATGCAAAAAAACGCGATCACCGTAAGATTGGGAAGGAGATGGGAATCTTCACCTTTGATGATGATGTTGGACCAGGCTTGCCGCTGTGGATGCCCAATGGCGCCGTGATTATCGAGCAGCTTGAGGCACTTGCAAAGAAAACCGAGGAGAAAGCAGGCTACTCCCGTGTTAAAACGCCGCATATTGCTAAGGAGAGTTTGTACCTGAAAAGCGCACACCTTCCCTATTATGAGGATTCCATGTATCCACCCATGGATATTGAAGGTGTGAAATATTACCTGAAGGCTATGAATTGCCCGCACCATCATAAGATTTTTGATGCGGTGCCGCGAAGTTACAAGGACCTTCCACTGCGGCTTGCCGAATACGGGATGTGCTACCGGTATGAGCAAAGCGGCGAACTGTTCGGGCTCATGCGGGTGCGCTCGCTCAATATGAATGATGCACACATCTATTGCACTGAAGAGCAATTCGGAGAGGAGTTTAAAGCAGTGAATGATATGTACCTGCATTATTTTAAAATTTTCAATGTTGAGAAATATGTAATGCGCTTCAGCACACATGATCCCCAAAAGCTTGGTCAGAAATATCTCGATATGCCGGATCTATGGAAAAAAACTGAAGACATGGTGCGAAGGGTAATGACGGAAGCAAATATTCCCTTTGTGGAAGTTAAAGATGAAGCAGCCTTTTACGGGCCTAAGATTGATGTGCAGATCTGGAGCATCATCGGGAGGGAATTTACCCTTGCCACCAACCAGGTGGATTTCGGACAGCCCCGGCGCTTTAATCTTCATTTCAAGAATAAAAACAACGAAGATGAAATGCCGCTTGTCATCCATCGCGCCCCATTGGGAACACACGAGCGCTTCATCGGCTTCCTTATTGAGCATTATGCCGGGAATTTTCCCGTATGGCTGGCACCCAGGCAGGTGACAATACTGCCCATCGCTGATCGTCATACCGGATATGCAATGAAAATTTTTGCGGAGCTGAAGGATCAGGAGATACGTGTGGAGTTAGATACTACCTCTGAAAAGATAGGAAAGAAGATTCGCACTGCTGAAATGATGAAAATCCCCTACATGCTTATCATAGGTGACAAGGAGCAAGAGGAGGAAAAAGTGGCTGTGCGAAGACATGGCGAGGGAGATAAGGGTCAGGTACCGGTGAGGGAATTTATAAATAAGGTAGTGAGTGAATCTTCCATTCCATAATGATGCTATAATCTATTGTCATTACATTTTTACTTTTGTGATTAGCCGTTCAACGCTTTACATTAGCCGACTGAAAATTATTCCGCTGCATATAATCCCATGAAGTATATCACATATTCCTTTATTATTTTATTACTTGCAATATCTGAAAGAAGCTATGCTCAAACCAATGTAAGCGGTATTATTTCTTCCAATACTGTATGGAATGCTGCAGGTAATCCCTACATCGTTATAGCCGATGTTTTTGTTGATCCCGGAGTTGTGCTCACCATTGATCCTGGTGTAACGGTAAAGTTTGACTTTGGAACCTCCATTGGCGTGAATGGCACGATCCGCGCGGTTGGTACGCAGGCAGACCCTATCTTTTTTGAAGCAGATACCATTGGATACCCGGTTGAATTTTACTGGGCAGGGATCTACATTACGGCTTCTGCCCAGCCATTTGACTTTACCAATCTCAGCGGCTGCTTTTTCCAGTATTGTAATTTTTCCTTTTCAGGTTCCCCGAATTTGTATGTTGATCTTTCAGGAAATACCACCCTCACGGTATTTTCCCTCGTAAGTCTGGGATTTGATCATTGTTATGTTGAATTCAGCGCTTGCGGCCTTACAGGCGCCTCAGGCTCACAGATTTCCAATAATATTTTTAAAGAATGCACAAGCGACTACAGCAGTACTTTCCTGATCAAGGCAAGCCAGAATTCCGCGATATACAATAACCTGATTTATAAAACTGGTGTTTCGACAAGCTTTGGAATTATCAGTGTGAATAAAAATATGAGTGTGCACAACAATTTGTTTATCGGTAATTCATTTGTGTTTTCCAATGTTTTAAATTTTGAGGATTCCTGTCAATTTTATAATAACACTTTTGTAGATAACACTGTTGATGAATTCAGTGTTGCAATGAAGATTAACGGGTCATCCATATTCAAAAATACTTTTACCAGAAACCAGGTCGGCCTTGAAACCTTTATTTTGAAATCCTGTGATCCTGATTTTCATAATAACAATATTCTTCTTAATCCTTCACAATTACAAGGTCAGGAGTTTGAAATGACTGCTTCATCAGGTGCCGGTCAAACAGCAACCGAAGAATGGAATTACTGGGGTTTCAATGACAGTTCCTCTATATCAGAGGTAATTACTGATTTTTATGATAATGCTGCTTTGTGCAATTTGGACTTTGTTCCATTTGATACTTCACCGGACACCACAGCGCCGGTGTTGCCAGTGGGTTATGTTTCCAAAAAGGATCTGTTTAATAACAGTGTTCGCGTCACCTGGAATAAAAATACTGAGAGCGATTTGAAAGGATACAGAGTTTATTATGGCGGATACAACGGTTATTCTTTCACAAATTTCCTGGACGCAGCATTGGATACGGTCATGGATATTGCAGGCATTCCTATAAGTGAGCATGTAGCTGTAACAGCATATGATCTTTCTGCTGACGGTATCACGGATCAGTATGATGGCCATGAAAGCTGGTTTACAAATGCAGTGGAAGACACCACCGTTGGTATAGGTCAGGCAGATGTATCAAAGAATAAAGTAATCGTCAGCCCCAACCCTTCCACCGGCCATTTTGAAATTAATATTCCTGCAAGCTATAACAATGTGATGCTGAATATTTTCGATATGGAAGGAAGAAAACTCATCTCATCAACAGCTTCATGCCTGGCTCCTAACTTCTTCACGATCGGGCAGCAGGGGATTTATCTGCTCCAGGTTGTAACAGCAGGCTCGTCCACCGGATTTCAGAAAATTGTGGTGATCCGATGATGGTGCTGAAAAACAGGTTTTCAATTGAAACATCCTTGTGCATTATCCCATTCATTTATATTTTTTTATTCACTAAATCAAACTTCACTTGGCTTTAAACTGGCGCAAGCCCCCAAAGAGAGAATTAGAACACCGCATCAATAACCTGATCACAGCTCAGCAGGTTCGCCTGGTAGGCGACAACGTACCCAATGGAGTTTTCAGCTCACGTGAAGCACTTCGGATGGCAGAAGAGCGTGGACTGGATCTGGTTGAAATAGCATCCGTCGCTGATCCTCCTGTTTGTCGTGTGGTTGAATACAATAAATTTCTTTACGATAAAAAGAAGAAGGAGAAAGAAGCGAAAAGCAAGCAGGTAAAAAACGTAACCAAAGAAATCCGTTTCACTCCGAACACTGATGAGCATGATTTTGAATTCAAAACGCGGCATGCTGAAAACTTTTTGAAGGAAGGCGCAAAGGTTAGAGCCTATGTGCAGTTTCGCGGCCGCATGATTGTGTTCAAAGACCGCGGTGAGTTATTGCTTCTCAAGTTTGTTGAGCGGCTAAAAGAAATTGGGGCAGTAGAACAGCTTCCCAAGCTTGAAGGGAACCGCATGTGGGTGATTGTTAATCCTAAATCAAAAAAGTAGGTCAAAATTTAGAGCCTTTATTAACGCTTGTCGAGGGGGAAGTTATGAGAGGGTTGTACTTTTTCCGAAATTAAAATCATGCGGTCAGAATGTTCAGGATCAAATGGCCGTAGGTCATAATCACCAAATACATTGCACAGCTTCAGACCCTGCATTTGAAAATATCTTTCAAAATCCGGGAGGCGCAGGGCTTGCACGCGCTCTTCAAATTCAAATTCCTTTTCTCCATCCTTAACGAAAATTTTTTTCACGATCACGGTTTGTCCTGCAGTTTCCGGATTTAGCTCTGTGCATTTTTTAATAGTGAAATGAATGTTACTCCGGCTGATCTCTTCAAGGGAAACCATTTTCCGGATTATTTTTTCGGCGTTAAAAAAATCAATCACGAACCGGCCGCCCGGCTTCAGGGCACTGCTAAGTGAGTGTATGGCCTTCAGGTTGTCTTTCTCAGTGCTGAAATATCCAAAGCTGGTGAAGAAATTAAAGGCCGCATCAAAGTAATTGATGTAAAATGTTTCACGCATGTCATGCAGCAGAAATGTGAGATTCTCCCTCTCGAACTTTAGTGCGCGCTGGATATTCTTCCAGCTCAGATCAATGCCAACTGCATTATAACCCTTGTCTGCAAGAAAAACTGAATAGCGTCCGTTGCCGCAACCTGCGTCAAGTACGGATGCCTCCACCGGAAGCTTAAGGTAATGCAACAGCGTGTTAAGAAATTCTTCCGCCTCTTTCACATCTCTGTTTTCATACAGAATTTGATAGTACGTCGTGTCAAACCACGTTTCAAACCATTCCTGTTTAACTGTCTCCCTCATATTTAATGTATCCTTACGGCTATTCTTTCTTATGCAAATTTAGCCTTATGAAGGTGTGATTTATCTTAATCCGGTTAACGGAATGCTGTCCACTTCATTTCCATATTTTTGACCGTTTTTAAATTTGATTCTGCACTCATAAAAATTCTCCGCTTTCATGCCTCTCATAAAAACCATCTCCGGCATCCGCGGAACCATAGGAGGCAGGTCAGGCGATAATCTTACGCCTGAAGAAGTCATAAAATTCACAGCCGCCTTTGCTGCCCGCTTGATGGTAAGCGGCAAAAAGAAAAAGATGGTGATCGGGCGTGATGCAAGAATTTCCGGAGCAATGGTTTCCGCCCTCGTTGCCGCTACCCTGCAGGCCATGGGAATGGATGTGATTGACGCAGGACTGTCCACAACTCCATCTGTTGAACTGGCGGTGGTGCACCATGATTGTGCTGGCGGAATCATCATCACTGCAAGCCATAACCCGGTGCAATGGAATGCACTAAAGCTGCTCAATGAAGCCGGAGAATTTATTTCAGAAAGGGAGGGGATTAAGGTGCTTCAGGAAGCTGAAACAGGCAATTTTTCTTTTGCGGAGGTGAATGCCCTCGGAAGCTATCGGGAGGATGATTCTTCCATTGCAAGGCACATCGAAATGATTCTGGCGCTGCCCCTGGTGAAAGTAGAAATGATCCGGAAAAAGAAATTCAGAATTGTTGTAGATGCTGTTAATTCAACGGGCGGTATTGCAGTACCACAAATGTTGAGCGCCCTGGGGGTGGAAGAAATAATTGAGCTGAACTGTGAACCCACTGGAAATTTCGCGCACAATCCTGAGCCGCTCCCTGAAAACCTTGCAGAACTTTCACAGCAGGTAAAATTTCATAAAGCGCATCTTGGTTTTGCCGTGGATCCCGATGTTGATCGCCTTGCGATTGTTTGCGAGGATGGAAGCATGTTCGGAGAAGAATATACCCTTGTTGCCGTAGCCGATTATGTGCTTCAGCATACAAAAGGAAATACGGTTTCAAACCTGTCTTCCACCCGTGCGCTGAAAGATATTACCATCAAAGCCGGCGGTAAATATTTTGCCACTCCTGTAGGTGAAGTGAATGTGGTTGCAAAGATGAAGGAAGAAAAAGCGGTGATCGGCGGCGAGGGAAACGGCGGGATCATCTATCCGGGGCTGCATTACGGACGGGATGCTCTCGCAGGAATCGCCCTGTTTCTTTCCCATCTTGCCACTTCAAAAAAAACATGCTCAGTGCTTCGCCGGGATTATCCGGATTATGTGATCTCGAAAAATAAAATTCAGCTGACGCCGGAAATAAGTATTGATCATATTCTTAAAGGCATTGAAAAGAAATATGCTGCCCAGCCCCTCAACACCGAGGATGGTCTGAAGATTGAGTTCGATGGTGACTGGGTGCATCTCCGTAAATCCAACACGGAGCCGATCATCAGGATTTATTCTGAGAGCGTGCATGAAGCCACTGCCAGTAAACTGGCTGAGAAAATTATGGGGGATATAAAGGCAATCATGAAGGATGTATAGCTTATGTATCTTTGTTAAAATTGACCTTTAAATACTATTAAGAGGTGCTTTATGGTTAAAAAATCAAAATCAACTGTAAAAGATGTGAACTGTTCCGGACAAAACTTTTCGGATGCTGTTGAACGCGATTACCGGCGGGGGGTTTAGCATTTAAATAAGGAAACTGAATTTCAGGCTGATATAAAGAAATTATCTGGAGTGTAAAGATTCCCGGATCTTTGAATCACAACGCGGAACCAGAAAGAGGGTTACTACCGGATCATAAAAGCAAATGTCAAAAACAATGAGAATTTATTTCGACAATGCCGCCACCACCCAAATGGACCGCGAGGTGGTTGACGCCATGCTTCCCTACATGGAATCACATTTTGGCAATCCATCCGCCATTCATTTTTATGGAAGGGAAACAAAAGCAGCGATCGAGAAGGCGCGCAAGACAGTCGCGAAATACCTGAACTGCTCCCCGGGAGAAATCTTCTTCACTTCCGGCGGGACTGAAGCAAACAACATGGCGATCCGCTGTGCGGTAAAAGCCTATGGTTTGTATCACATTATTACGTCGCACATTGAGCACCATTGTGTAGAGCATACGATTGATGCATTACAAAAGGAAGGTGCTGTAAAAGTCCACTTTGTAAATGTGGATGACAAGGGAAGGGTGGATTTGGAACATCTCAGGGAAATACTCGCATCACTGGACGAGCGGTGCCTGGTTTCACTCATGCATGCGAACAATGAGATAGGAACCATGATGGACATCCATGCAGCAGCCGAAATTATAAAGCAGCACAATGGCATTTTTCATTGCGATACAGTGCAGACCGTAGCACACTTTCCCTTCAACCTGCAAAATACATCTGTTCACTTTACCTCCGGTGCTGCGCATAAGTTTCATGGACCAAAAGGAACAGGTTTTATCTACATCCGCCACGATGTGAAAATACCCCCGATGATTTTGGGCGGCGCGCAGGAGCGGAATATGCGTGCCGGAACTGAGAATGTGTACGGTATCGTCGGGCTTGCAAAAGCGATGGAAGTTTGTTGTGAAAACATGGAGCAGGCACGTGAAAAAATTCAGTCGCTTAAAAATTATATGATGAATGAGCTGAGGGAAAAATTTGCTGGCGTAGATTTCAATGGTGATACGGAAAAATCACTTTATACCGTATTGAATGTTTCCTTTCCCCTTAATAATAAAACCCAGTTACTGCTTTTTAACCTGGATATGAACGGCATCTGCGCCTCGAGCGGAAGCGCCTGTACCTCCGGAAGCAATCAAAATTCGCATGTCCTTGATGCGATCAGGGCAGATCCTAACCGCGTGGCAATCCGGTTTTCATTTTCAAAATACAATACCCGTGAGGAAGTTGATTTTGCAATTGCGAAGCTGAAGGAACTTACACTGGTTGGGGAAGCAGTGGCTTAATCCCGGAGGATGACCTCCTGATTAGATACTCCTCCTGGATTTCAGGAAATTATCAGTAACAAACTAAATGGGTGTTCTTTAAGAAGCTGTTTGGAAATTCCTCCAAATGTGAGGGAATACTTTGTCTATCAGGTCACTCAAGCTCAACCAGGAATTTCATCGTATCAATTCCATCAGCATAATCTTCAAGCTGTGGTGACTGGGTGGTGCCGAAAGGAAGGAAATTTTTTCCGGCAACGCACTGAATGCTATCCCCGCTCTTCTTAAGCTTTTCATTCAACTCTTTTTCATCACCGTAAAATTCATAGTGAAGCACTGCTACCGGTGATGAAATCCTCTCATCTTCTTTGATAATCAAAAAATCATTGGTAAGAAACGGAGTGTGATTCATGAGTAACAACACACGGTTGTAATCGTAATTGTTTTTGTACTTGTGATGTTCTTCCATTTTATTTCTGAATTTTTCAATGGACTGAAAAAAGAGATCGAAAGAATAATTTTCAGGAATAAAAAGTTTAGAAACATTTCGGCAGCCCAGCCCGAAGTAGCTGAAAATATCCAGTCCGAGGTTTTCTAATTCTGCTTTCGTTTCATTGCCATCGAGCACTGCAACCGAGTTGCGGTTTTTCCTGATGATGTGAGGATATTTCCCGAAATAATATTGGAAATACCGCGAAGAATTATTCGATCCGGTAGCAATTGCAGCTTCCATTCCACTGATAATTTCAGAAATCGAGATCCAGTGCCTGAGCTCATCATGGTGCTTAAAAAGTTTTTTCAGGATAAAGGGAAATAACACAGCATCCTTCGAGGAGAGCTTGATCATTGCCTTGTGCCCGGATAAAAAGACGCATAGAAAGTCATGAAACCCACCGAGGGGAAGATTACCCGCCATCACAATACCAACCATCTTCCGAACCTTAACGCGGCTCAGCTCATATTTTGACAGCCACTGCTTCAGCTTTTCTTCATCAAGAAAATGCTTACGGATATTTTGTATTGAAAGCGAAATATTTTCCGGGGTGAACCATTTATTGTGCTGGTAAGCCTTATCAATCACCTGAAGCATCTCTTCATGCTCCTCATTAAGAGTTTCGGAGACCTTCAGCAATGCTTCAATTTTATTCTGAAGTGATACCATACTCTGCCCGGTAAATCAAATTTGTATCAAAGCATTCCTTTGATAATTTTGACGGCCAAAACTAATCACATGGCAATTCATATAACTGAGGAGTGTATCAACTGCGGAGCCTGCGAGCCTGAATGTCCGAACAATGCCATCTATGAGGGGGGTGCGGAGTGGGCAATGTCTGACGGAACCACTTTGAAGGGGGCAGTAACACTTCTTGAGGGAACTACGGTAGAGGCCGAGCAACGCTTCCCGCCGATTTCTGACAGTGTTTATTACATCGTTCCAAATAAGTGTACCGAATGCGAGGGCTTTCATGAAGAGCCCCAGTGCGCGGCTGTTTGTCCTGTGGATTGCTGTGTTCCTGATCCGGAGCATGTTGAAACAAAGGAGCAACTGCTGGTGAAAAAAGAAAAGCTTCATCTTTAAACTTTACTGGAATGATCAAAATCTACAGAAGTTTCAGAATTATGCTCACCAGGATCATTGAGGTCACTTCCTGAAATTTGCCCGCCAATTACTTGTTTAAAAACATTATTGGTTTATCTTTGTCGCCCCTAAAAAATAATTGAAGTCATGTCAAAGGTTTGTGAGATTTCAGGTAAAAAAACAATGTTCGGACACAAGGTATCACACTCGAATATCAAGACCAATCGCAGGTTTCAGCCTAATTTGCAGAAGAAGAAATTTTTTATTCCGGAAGAAAATAAATGGATTGAATTGAAGGTTTCAACAAGCGCATTGCGGACAATCAATAAAAATGGCATTTCTGCGGTATTGAAAAAAGCCAGAGCAAAGGGAATGGTTATATAAAATTTAAAAATCTATTTGAATAATGGCTAAGAAAGATAGTCGAATCCAGGTAATTCTTGAATGTACGGAGCAAAAGGCGAGCGGAATGCCCGGCATCAGCCGCTACATTACTACCAAGAACAAAAAAAATACCCCTGCCCGAATCGAATTGAAAAAGTACAATCCCATCCTGAAAAAAATGACATTGCATAAAGAAATTAAATAACAAACATCATGGCAAAAGACGCAGGTAAAACCTCCAAAAACGCGAAAACTCAGAAAGATGCCTCACAGTCAGCTGCATCAAAAGCATATGTCCGCCTGATAGTTTCAGAGCGGTCTGAAAAAACGGGTGCATATGTTTACAGGGAGCGGATTATTCATAAGGACAAAGTGAAAGAATTTCTCGCATCACAAGGCAGTTAAAACTTTATTTACCAACCCAGCCAAAGCTTCTCTTAAAAATAGAGAAGCTTTTTTAATTAATTTTAGTAGATGATACCTGCAATTGCAAATAATACAAATTCTAATGAGAATATTTGCTCGAAAAACAATGTGAGCAAACTGTTTCTGTTTGGTTCGGCTGCTCGTGGTATTATGAAAGATAAAAGTGATCTTGACTTTCTGGTTTCATTTAAAGAGATGGATTACATGCGTTACACAGATTGTTATTTCAACCTGCATGAAGGATTAGAATCAATTCTAAAATCACCGATTGATCTTCTCACTGATAAATCTTTATCCAACCCGTATTTTATCAGCAGCATTGAAGAGTCTAAAATGCTGATTTATGAATCGTGAGATTCTTAAATGTCATACAGATATCAGTACTTCCATTCAATCTATTGTTGAATTTTTAGGAGGGAAAATAAATTTTCATAAATACCAAAATACCAAAATTCAACGTCGGGCGATTGAACGGGAATTTGAAATTATTGGCGAAGCCATCTCACGAATTCTTAAAGAGGATTCAAACTTCCCTATTGAGAAAGCAAAAAGAGTTGTCAATTTTCGGAATTGGGTAATTCATGGCTATGATAAGGTTGATTAAACAATAGTAGGGGGAATCATTAATAAAGATTTGCCGCTACTCAAGCGTCGCATTGAAGAATTACTAAAACACCAGCAATAATTCAGTCATGGCATTTCTAAAATTTTTCTCGAAGGAAAAGAAAGAAGACCTGGATAAAGGTCTGGAGAAAACACGCGAAGGGTTTTTTTCCAAAATCGCAAAGGCGGTTGCCGGCAAATCAACCGTGGATGAGGAATCTCTTGATGAAATTGAAAACGCGCTCATTGCCTCAGATGTCGGGCTTGAAACCACTCTAAAGATCATCGGGCAATTAGAGGAACGCGTGGCAAAAGACAAATACCTGAATACTTCAGACCTGAACAGAATTTTGAAGGAAGAAATTGTTCACCTGTTTTCCATTGAATCAAATGACGAATCTGAAGAGCTTTCAATTCCCCCAGGCAAACATCCATACGTGATCATGGTGGTAGGTGTGAACGGTGTCGGAAAAACCACCACCATCGGGAAGCTGGCGAACCAGTTCAGAGAGAAGGGAAAAAAAGTTTTGCTTGGAGCCGCTGATACATTTCGCGCGGCTGCCGTGGAGCAGCTCGTCATTTGGAGCAAGCGGGCAGGTGTTGACATCATAAAGCAGGAACCCGGCGCTGATCCCGCTGCCGTCGCCTTCGATACCCTTCAATCAGGTGTTACCCGCGGAGTTGATGTGATCATTATTGATACTGCGGGAAGGTTGCACAACAAAGTGAACCTGATGAATGAGCTGGGAAAGATCAAGAGGGTAATGCAGAAAGTAGTTCCCGATGCACCACATGAGGTATTGCTCGTGCTGGATGCCTCAACAGGTCAGAATGCAATTGAGCAGGCGAAACAATTTACTGCGGTAACGGAGATAACTGCCATTGCACTCACAAAGCTGGATGGAACTGCGAAGGGCGGAGTAGTGATCGGCATTGCTGATCAGTTTAAAATCCCTGTAAAATACATTGGAGTGGGTGAGAAGATCCATCAGCTCCAGGTTTTCAATAAGCAGGCGTTCGTGGATTCATTGTTTGAAGGAAATTGATTGACACTATAGATTTTCATGAGAACAAAATCATTAGGCAAACCCAAAGTGAACGTCATCACCCTCGGCTGCTCCAAAAATATGGTGGATTCCGAGCTTCTGATGGGTCAGCTGAGCGCAAATAATTTCAGTGTTACTCATGAAAAGGAAAACAGGAAGGAGGATATAGTAATCATCAACACCTGCGGATTCATTGACAATGCAAAGCAGGAATCTATCAATACCATACTGGAATACGCCGGAAGAAAACAGGAAGGTGCAGTAAAAAAGCTTTATGTCACCGGCTGCTTGTCACAGCGATATCGGGATGATCTGCAAAAGGAGATACCCCAGGTTGATGACTGGTTCGGCACCATGGAGTTACCCCTGCTGCTGAAGCGCCTGGGCGCAGATTACAGGCATGAGTTGATTGGTGAGAGGCAGCTAATTACACCTCCTCATTACGCATTTGTAAAAATTTCTGAGGGATGCAACCGAACCTGTGCCTTCTGTGCGATTCCGCTGATGCGCGGCAAGCATGTCTCAAAGTCAGTGGAGCAAATTGTTGCTGAAATAAAGAACCTGGTACGCAACGGAGTAAAGGAGGTCTTACTGATTGCGCAGGAACTTACCTACTACGGTCTCGATATTTATAAGGAAAGAAAGCTTGCGTTCCTGCTCGAAACCATCAGCGACATTGAAGGTCTCGAATGGATACGGCTGCACTATGCTTATCCATCAAATTTCCCTCTTGAAATTCTTGATATGATCCGCGACCGGAAGAATATCTGCAATTACCTTGATATTCCTTTTCAGCACATTTCCGATGCGGTTTTGAAAAGAATGCGAAGGCAAATCACGAAAGACGAAACGCATCAACTCATCAAAACCATTCGTGAAAAAATCCCGGGTATTGCATTGCGCACCACCCTGCTGGTTGGTTTCCCGGGAGAAACAGAAAGTGATTTTGAAGAGCTGAAAAATTTTGTCCGGGAAACAAGGTTTGATCGCCTTGGTGTATTTACGTATTCGCATGAGGAAGGAACAAGTGGCTATGACTATAGCAATGATGTTCCTGAAGAAGTAAAGCAATACCGCGCATCGGAACTTATGGCATTGCAGGAAGAGATTTCTATGGAACTCAATCAGCAAAAAGCAGGAAAAATTCTGAGAGTTCTCATTGATCGTAAGGAAGGAAATTATTTTATCGGAAGAACAGAATACGATTCTCCGGAAGTAGATAATGAAGTGCTGATCCCAGTAAAATCGGATGGGGGTGATTCTGGCGATAACTATTTACGTATCGGGGACTTCTCCACCATTAAAATTATTGCCGCGGAAGCCTTTGATCTGATCGGAATACCCTCAGAAAATATTGAACAGGGCTGTAATTAATAATTGGCAACGGAAGCGGAGATCTTATTTCACTTCATTTCCCTGCAGCCCCCTCCTTTTCCGGATAAAATAATATCTAACCGGCGTCCTGAAATCAATAACTAAAAATCCATCCCGCATTTCATTTTCTTTGCACTTACAATCTTAAGCACCCATGCAAGGACAAATCCGCGTTTACATTGATCATGTTTACCCTGAGATTGATGGCGGAAGATTTTACATCAAGAGGGTAGAGGGTGAAGTTGTAAATGTTGAAGCGGATGTATTCACTGATGGGCACGACCTCGTAGCTGCTTCCGTTTTGTTTCGTCATGAGAGTGAAAAAAAATGGCAATCGTCACTTATGCTTGATATGGGTGGTCACCATAAGGCAGGGTCTTTTAAGGCAGAGCAGCAAGGCTTTTATTACTACACCATTCAGGCGTGGGTTGATCATGCTTTGTCATGGAAGCATAATTTTAAAAGGAGATTGGAAGGAAAAGAAAAACTGGATGTAGAGCTGCTCGCAGGAGTTCAGCACCTTAAGAGAATAAGATCTCTTGCAAATAAAAATGAGGCAGAAGAAATTGATGAGCTTATACGACTTTTCAAAAGCAATAAGCATTATGATGAGGCCATTGAAGCTGCGACTGGTCATAAGGTCGAAAAATGGATGCTCAAATATCCTGATAACAAAATCTTCACACAATACCCTGAATTGCGTTGTTATGTTGACCGCGGGAAGGCACGCTTCAGCACATGGTATGAATTATTTCCACGATCTGCATCCGGAGAGCTTATCCGGCATGGTACCTTTAAAGATGTGGAAGCACGCCTGCCTTCATTGCATGAGCTTGGTATAGATGTTTTGTACCTGCCGCCGGTCCATTCCATCGGATCTTCATTCAGAAAAGGGAAAAACAATTCCCTCAAGCCTATGGATGGTGAGCCCGGCTCGCCCTGGGCAATCGGTTATAATAATCACGGGCATAAATCCATTCATCCGGAGCTTGGATCGCTTCGTGACTTTCATTCACTGGTTAAAACGGCGAATGAGCTGGGTATTGAGGTTGCGCTGGACTATGCCTTGCAATGCTCACCTGACCATCCCTATGTGAAGAAGCACCCTCAATGGTTTACCTGGAGACAGGATGGTACAGTTCAATATGCTGAAAACCCGCCGAAAAAATACCAGGATGTGGTTCCATTCAACTTTGAAAGTGATGACTGGGAAAATTTGTGGAAAGAGCTGAAAAGTATTATTGACTTCTGGATTCAGCAGGGAGTAAAGATCTTCCGCGTGGATAATCCGCACACCAAACCAATTTACTTCTGGGAATGGATAATCGCTGAAGTAAAGAAAAAAAATCCTGAAGTACTCTTTCTCGCTGAGGCATTCACTGAACCAGGCATGATGTACCTTCTCGCTAAAGCCGGCTTCACACAATCATATACCTACTTCACATGGCGAAATACAAAACAGGAGTTAACGGAATATATGGATGAGCTTACAAGTACTGAAGTAAAAGAGTTTTTTCGCCCCTGCTTCTGGATGAATACACCCGACATTCTTCCCTACCATCTTCAAACCGGGTTGGAAGCCGTTTTTATCACCCGATTTTTTTTGGCAGCAACCATGAGCTCTGATTACGGATGGTACGGACCAGTCTATGAACTGCTTGTTCATGAGGCAATGCCCGGCAGGGAAGAATATTTGAATTCGGAAAAGTATGAGATAAGAAACTGGGACTGGAGCAAGGACAACCGATTAAAAATGCTGATGACCATTGTAAACCGGGCGAGAAAAGAAAATCCGGCCCTGCAGGAAACCTGCAACATCAGGTTTCTTCATATTCAAAATGACAACCTGATTGCTTATTATAAGCAAAGCAGTGACGGGAAGAATAAAATGATTTGTATCGTTAATCTTGATCCTCACAAAAAACAGTGGGGAATGCTTCATACACCGTTGGAGCAAATCGGCAAAACCGAAGGGGAAATTTTTATTGTTCATGATCTGCTTAACGATGCCCGCTATGAATGGAGCAGGAAATGGAATTATGTGGAGCTCGACCCCGCGATATTGCCCTGCCATTTATTTCGGATTGAAGAAGCATAGTTATGAGGGCAAATGGATCTTATAATCTTTTCGTGTCCGCAGGTAAGATCGTATGATCGCTTGTACTTCCCTGTTATCACGCTGAAGCATAATTGTTTCTTTCAGATTATTAAATGAAGGTGCACTGAATTTATCCGGCTTCCCTGTTAAATTATGATTGCAAAATCCATAGCCAAGATATTTTCCATTTTCCAGCAGCACTACAGAGCATTCACCATCACTTCTTCCTTCACCCACGATTGTACAGGTGATACTATCATCTTTCAAAGCATTCAGGGCTTGATCCACCCGTTTATTATATTTTT
>JBDSEA010000192.1:0-5284 GCA_039920305.1 Chitinophagales bacterium | reverse complement strand
AAGGTAGCACGTGCTGAATTTGATAAGCAGGTTGCCGGGATGAATGATATTGTTAGTGACCTTCAAAATCAGATCTCGGTTTTAAAGGGTCAGCTCAACATTGCTATCAATAAAAATAATTCGCTGGGTCAATCACTCGCATCTCAGATTAATACCAATTCAGAGCTGGAAAATATCAATACAAATCTCTCACGGAAGGTCTCCCTGGCATCACTGCTAATACCTACATCCATCAATGTTGCAGGAGTGCGGATTAAATCAAGCGGCAAGGAAGATGAAACAGATAACTCTAAGAAACTTGAGAAGATCCGGATTTGCTGGACCATACCAGAAAATCCGGTGGCAGAGGCCGGTGAGAAAACATTTTACGTGCGCATTATAAACCCTGAGCAGATTACACTGAATGCTGGAACTGCGGGCTCCGGTGTAATTAATAATGCAAGGGACGGCTCCCCGATTCAGTACTCCATGCCGGTCACTGCAAATTATGAGAACAAGGCTGTTAATACCTGCTCATACTGGTCACAACCTACGCCCTATAATAAGGGAGTTTACACAGTGAATATTTATCAGGATGGTTATTTACTTGGAGGGCAGAAACTGGAATTGAAATAGTTTCTTCGTATATTAAAAATACGGGGTGCACGGATGCTGCCCATTACAGTTGCTTCACGATCTCATTCACAATTGTTGCAAGGCTTACCGGCGTTTGGATCCTTTCGTATTCTTTTTCGTACCCCATCCCCACCGTGGCTGTTGCCTGGGATTCCATGGCGGGCTTACGCCTATTTCAGGCGGGATAGCGATCCTTGGAATGGTACGCCCGATCAATGTTTCAATTTGTGCAAGACGGTACTGATCATCTGGATTTACCAGTGTTAGCGCCACCCCCGTGGTTTCAGCACGCGCTGTTCTGCCTACGCGATGAACATAATCTTCAGCATCGTTGGGAACATCGTAATTTACTACAAGTCCTATGTTTTCAATGTCAATACCACGGGATAGAATGTCTGTTGCTACCAGTATCTGAGTGCTGCGATTACGGAAGCTGAGCAACACACGCTCACGCTCATCCTGTTCGAGATCACTGTGTATGGCTCCAACAGAAAATTTCAATTGCCTTAATTCACGATCCAGAGTTTTAACTCCTGATTTAGTGGAGGCAAAAATCAGCACCGTGGAAAGGGTTTTTCCCTTCAGTAATATTTTAAGCAAGGGCACTTTCTGCTCATTATGAACAAGATATGCTCCCTGCAATATACCCTCAGCTGGCTTACTGAGTGCAATGTTTATTTCTGCAGGGTTATGAAGAATTTTTTTCGCCAGGTCCCTCATTTTCGGCGGCATTGTAGCGCTGAAAAGCAGGTTCTGCCTTTTTGCCGGCAAGTTGCCAATGATGCGCATGATGTCATCAAAGAAACCCATGTCCAGCATTTTGTCTGCCTCATCCAAAATCAGAAATTCCAGCTGATCAAAACGCTGGCTGCCCATATTCAAATGGCTAAGCAACCTGCCGGGAGTAGCAATAACTACGGAGCATCCTTCCTTCAGTGCTTTTTTCTCCCGGTCAAACATTGCCCCATCGCTTCCGCCATATACTGCAATTGAGCTCGCATGGGTAAAGTAGGCAAATCCCTGGAATGCCTGATCAATCTGCTGGGCAAGCTCACGGGTAGGGGCTATGATAAGCGCTGCGGTATGCGGTATTTTATTCTGCGAAATGTGATGGAGAAGCGGAAGAAGATAGGCTGCAGTTTTTCCGGTACCTGTTTGTGCGCAGGCAATAAGATCACGGCTGTCCATAATAATTGGAATAACCTGTTCCTGGATCGGGGTTGGAATATTGAAGCCCATGGCTTCAAGACCCTCATTTAGAGGCGGTGCGAATTTAAAGTCCGGAAAGTTCAAAATAAATAGTCAGGGGTGGATACTGAATTGTGAATGGGGAACATAGTGTATGGAAACATAAATGCAGCCTTGCATTCCTTCCACCGGAAAGTGAAAAGTCACACAAATAATAAAAAATAAAGTTTTGCTGAATTGCTCATTCCTTCCCTCAAAAAAAATCCGCTCCTGGTTTTCGGGAGCGGATAGGTTTGCAGAATGGTAATGTTATTAGGAAGCGAGTTTTACACCCACTGCATTTAAACCTTTTTTACCTTCTGTAACATCGAACATCACTTCATCTCCCTCACGAATGTTATCCTTTAACCCGGATACGTGAACGAAAATGTCCTGACCTGTTTCGTTGTCTTGAATGAAACCAAATCCTTTGGAGTTGTTGAAAAATTTTACTTTACCTTTTTTCATTGTTATTGTTTTAAGAAAATTAATGGCGCAAAGATAATATATTAAGTTGAAACCCCGGGACATATTGTAAAGTCTAAATAATCAATGTCAGGGTAAGAAGAAACAGTCATTTTTATTTTTTATTTTTTAGTTTTCATATGATTGCTAACTTTCACTTAAATATAACTTCATGAAAATCCATTACATCCTTTTACTGCTGGGTATATGCTATTTTTCAAAGTCGCTCAGAGCCCAGGTTTCTCCCACATTTGGGTGGGGTAAAACGCTTGGAGGTTCATATTATGATGAGGCCTCTTCAGTTCAGCAAACTACCGATGGCGGATATGTTGTAGCAGGTTTCAGCGGATCCCATAATGGGGATGTAACAGGCAACCATCTTAGTAAGGATTTCTGGGTTGTAAAGCTGTCTCCTGACGACTCTCTGGTGTGGGAAACCTCACTTGGTGGATATGCCACCGATGCTGCAAGCAGCATACATCAGACTGCGGACGGAGGATATATTGTTGCCGGATATACCAGTTCGGTTGATGGTGACATACTTAATAACCATGGTAAGGAAGATGTATGGATAGTCAAGCTGGATCCCAACGGTGAAAAACTATGGCAGAAAGCACTTGGAGGCAGCGAGAATGAAAGATGCACCTCCATTGCTGAAATGAACAATGGTAATTTTATTCTTGGTGCCTATTCGTCATCATCTGATGGTGACCTTACTTCAAATAGCGGCGGCTATGATTACTGGCTTATCTCTCTCAACAGCGCAGGGGATTTGTTATGGCAGCATAGTTATGGTGGTTCAGATACTGATCTTGTTTATTCTGCTGTTCATACTTCTGATGGTGGGTATATTCTTGCAGGTACTACTTACAGTACTGATGGTGATGTTACAGCCAGTTTTGGTGGGGGGGATGTTTGGGTAGTAAAGACTGATTCGGCAGGGATGTTAGTGTGGGAGAAATCATATGGCGGCAGTCTTGCCGAACAGGGGAATGCAATTATTGAATTAAATGAGGGTGGCTTTTTGATCACGGGTATTTCGTATTCATCGGATGGGGATGTTACAGGGAATCATGGGCTTGGAGATTGCTGGGTGCTCCGGTTAGATACTGCTGGCATGCTTCTGTGGGAAAACTGTTTTGGAAGTGATCATGCAGACGGAGGAAATTCTCTATATCAAAGAAACAGCAATGAGTTTATCGTGGCAGGTATCGCTTCGGCCAGTAATGGTGATGTTTCAGGGAATCACGGGCTCGGTGATTTCTGGCTTTTCAATCTCGATTCTATGGGAGGCCTGCACTGGCAGCAATGTTATGGCGGAACTAAGACTGAAAGCGCTTTCTCAGTAAAGCCTGCAACCAATGATGGCTACATCGTTGCCGGCTATACGAAATCGAATGATGATGATGTTACAGGTAATAAGGGACAATATGATTATTGGGTAGTCAAGCTATGCTCCGGCCTTCTGCTCTTTTACCCGGATGATGATGGTGACAGCTATGGTGATA
Organism: Chitinophagales bacterium; assembly: GCA_039920305.1. Taxonomy (GTDB): domain Bacteria; phylum Bacteroidota; class Bacteroidia; order Chitinophagales; family UBA10324; genus DASRAJ01. Next base: position 1,469 of record JBDSEA010000192.1, on the reverse strand, counting down.
CTTATGATGCAGGAACTCTTTTATGCGTTGCGCCTTCAGGTTTTGTTGCTGACAGTACTGATTGTGATGACACTGATCCGTTTGTTAATCCTGCCATGCTGGAAATACCCGGTAATGGAATTGACGATAACTGCAACGGGTATACTGATGAATTTGGTGTCGGCACAAATGATAATTATTCAGGTGATTCCTTTTCTCTGTTCCCCAATCCCGCTGATGATGAGTTTAGAATAACAATGACGCTTTCATCAAATGAAAATTTTGAAGTAATCATTTCTATTCAAAGTTTATCCGGTCAAATTTATTTTGCTAAAGCATTTTCAGGCTTCAATGGCAGGCTGATTAAAGATATTGCACTTGATCAAAAGTTTTCACAGGGTGTATATCTGGTGACTGTAAAAACTAATTCTCGCTGCCTGAATCATTTGTTGACAATCTGCAAATAATAATAACCGCTGCATATCTATTTACTACTTCTTTCTGAGTAAATAAACTTTAAGCCCGTTGATGTCCTTGGGAATTAATTCGAAGCGGTCATTCAGGGAGCGGAATAAATCAGCAAGGGATTTAAAACCATAGTTGCGGTGGTCAAAACTGGGATCGAGCTTTCGCAATCCCAGACCGATCTCTGCGAGATAAGCCATTTCATTTTCATTCATCACCATGTTGAACGCCTTGTCAAGGATGAGTAAATCAATTTTAGCAACGCTGTTTCTGGTATTCACCGGATTTATTTCCTGCTTCTTCCCCGGAGTAGTAATCTGCTGCTCTTCGGCTTCTTCCGCCATCAGTGTTTCAGTAAACGTAAAATTGTCGCATGATGACACAAAAGCCTTGGGGGTTTTCTTTTCACCAATTCCCAGCACAAAAATCCCATCTTCCCGAATGCGCTTCGCAAGTCCGGTATAATCACTATCACTCGAAACAATGCAAAAGCCATCAACCAGCTTATCGTGCAAAATATCCATCGCATCAATAATAAGGGCTGTATCAGTAGAATTTTTGCCCGTGGTGTATGAAAACTTTTGTATCGGGCTGATGGCGTAATCATTCAGCAGGGTTTTCCATTTATTCATTGACTGCTGAGTCCAGTCTCCGTATATACGGCGAATGGTGATCTTCCCGAATTTCGACGCTTCAGAAATTATCATACCGATCAGTCTCGATTGTGCATTATCACCATCAATGAGCAGGGCCATTTTCGATGGACGTTCTTCTTCTTTCACGTTATTTTATTTTGGATAGTGTATTAAATCATTGTTGATTTTGCAAAGTTGCATAAAGCAAACAAAATGCGCTGCACTGCTAATCCCTTTCTTTCATATACTGGTAAATAATACCTTAAAGCATAATTGAATGATTCTTTTCATGATATAACGATCTTCTTTCAAAATCATCTTCGTATGGCAAAACCTTACTTTTGATTTTCTTCCAAATGTCAGACGTATTAATTATCGGAGCAGGCGCCA
>JBDSEA010000191.1:0-3781 GCA_039920305.1 Chitinophagales bacterium | reverse complement strand
CCTCCATCAGCAATTAAATGATGTAGGAGATAAATAGTTTTACCTTGTTTCGCCACTTGTAGTATGCTTTACAAAGCAAAGCATTACCTACTAGTGAATCCCATAAATTTTGGGATATAAGCGAAACAAAAAATTTTAACCCGTGAGAGAAAGTGAGCAATTAGAAATATTGAGAATGCAAATATACAAGCATATGATAGCCGTTTACAAGCCATAAATATGCCGCCACAAAAAGGGGTGGCTATTTTAAAATACCGAGTCGATGGGCTTCATTGATTGCCTGCTGAGCCTTGTGTATTCCAAGCTTGCTGAAAATATTTTTACAGTGACCGTCAATTGTGCTCTTCTTTACCTTAAGGTGCATTGCAATTTCATCATGACTCATTCCTTTTTCCATAAGCTTAAGTATTTCAATATCCCGCGGAGTTAAGAGTATCGTTAATGTCTTTGAGCTTCTTTTTCGCTCAAAGTCATGCAATTGCCTTTCAACTGTAGAACTATAATAATAACCATGCAGTGCTACCTGTTTTATTGCTTCTATCAAGATAAAGCTTGCATCGTCTTTCATAACGCTTCCATGCGGAGAGCAATTACATAGTAGTTCAAGGTAACCCTCATCAATAGTAAATGTCATTGTGATTATCTTAATATCAGGAAATTTCTTGGTTACTGCAGAAAGGACATAATTACAATTGCGAAGGTCAGCGGCAATAAGTAGAATGTCAGTATCGAAATTTGCGAGATTTTCAATTAAGTTATCTCCTCCTAAAGCAAAATGCATTATTTTAATTTCAGGGGTGTCTCGCAGACGTGCTATAATCCCTTCAATGGTAATAAGATAATGCTCTGCAATAGCAAGACGGATAATATCCATAAATATTGCCTCAGTAGGCCTTGATGATAACTATTTAATTATTTATACGATACGAAAAGCAAATAGTTATATGTAAAAACTACCCATATTGATGTAATAATGTAAATTGTTACACAGTTTCTACATAGTACACGGCTGCAAATTAAAATTGCCAGAAGTTCAGTTTTATGAACCACTTTCCGTTCAAGAGTCTAAGAAACTGTACTGCTTTTGTACACTACTGGAACTGTTTCACATTATGTATTATTTCCATGTGGTCACATATTCTCTTGGACGTCAAAAAGAACAATGTTTACCCTATGTTTACCCCAAAATGAAAAATGCCTCATAAGTTATTCACTTACAAGGCATTATCAAAGCATTTGGCGGTCCGGATGGGACTCGAACCCACGACCTCCGCCGTGACAGGGCAGCATTCTAACCAACTAAACTACCGGACCGTTATGCCGCAAAAGTAATTTTTTACTTTAATAAAAAACAACTTGAAATCATGACACTGAATAAATTATGCCGGCACTGTGCATGAGTAAGTTCCATAGAACTCTTTTTCCATTGAAAGGACTGGTAAACGATTCCGGAGAAATTTAAAAATGAGCTGAAAGTGTTCTGATGATTTCCTTTGAAATACTTTTTTGTAGGTATAAAATTTCTAAAACCAAACTTTTACCTTTGTTTGAGATTTCTGCCAAATCTTTTGGTTGACCTGACATGAGTGAATGGAGTATTCCACAGGATCTGATCTTCCAACGTATTTTGATTTGAATCTCATCCTATTAATGAGGATTGCAAGAAGCTCAATCTCTCGCAGATAGTTTTGATTTTTAACTTCCAGGTAATTCTTGCAGCAATGGCAATACCTAACATATTGAGTATCTATGGCTTTAAATGCAGCTCAGTATTAATGTGTGTCCTTATACTCCATATTAGCCGGTTGTAAGATGCTCACGCGGTTACCCTCTGTATCCGTAAAGGAAACGTACTGACCAATGCCAGGAATATCTGCCGGCTCGCCCAGGAGGGTTCCTCCTGCATCCTTAATCTTTTTCATGGCTTCCTTGATATCATCTACAGCAATCACTACGGATGGATACTGCTGCCCCGGCATATCCGCCTTCTTAGGAAAGAAACCACCATTGATGGTTCCGGGGGTTTTCACCATCCTGTTTTCATCTGTTTCCGCAGTGCCGGCGGTAACATAATCGTTCATCTCGCTGCCAGCATTCTGCATATCCCAGCCAAAGGCACGAGAATAAAAATTTGAAACGCGCTCACCGTTTTCATAGGGCATCTCAAAATGCACTACGGGGTTCTTTTTTTTGTTCATGTTTTTTTATTATAAAATTAGTGGGGATATTGGTTTAAAAAAATTTTGTTGTCTTCAAGTAGTTCAGCAACTTAAGTTGCATAGTTAAAATCATAACCCCATTACAGGTCTCCCTGCTTCTTGTGTAAATAACAGATAAGCTTTAGAGAAAAACATTCCGAAGGAAACCACTTTGAACTCTGCTGCATCCATTTTACCAGGAGGGATGTCATGGCCTTTAAGCAAAAGGATTCGCGCGGGGAGAAGCTCCCTTATTATACTTCCCCCGGTAATCAATCGGCGTCATCCCTGTAATTTTTTTGAAGACATCACGGAAAGCCTTGGTGTCAGAGTATCCGACATGGTACATCACTTCGCTGATGGTTTTTCTGCTGGTCTCGAGGTTCTTTTTGGCGGCTTCAATCTTCACCCGCTGGATGTACTCAGTCATGGTATTGTGGGTGGCTTTCTTGAACCGCCGCTCGAGGCTCCGGCGGCCAACACCGAACCTGTTGGAGAGCTGATCCACGGTGATCTTATCATCAAAATGGGTCTCGATGAATTCCTGTGTCTTTTTTACTTCGACGTCTTTATGGCTCTTCTGCCCCTCGAATAAAATGAATGCCGACTGGCTGTCGCGGTCAATGTCCACGGCAAAAAATTTTGAGGTATGGATGGCAGTCTGACGGTCAGTATATTTTTCGACGAGGTGCAGCAGCAGGTTCCAGTAGGAGTTCGCGCCGCCGCTCGAATATAATCCGCTTTGCTCGGTGATGATCTTATCATCCATGAGCGTGACTTTTGGAAACATGTTCCTGAACTGATTGGCTGAGAGCCAGTGGGTGGAACACTTCTTTCCATCCAGCAGCCCTGTTGATGCCAGAAGGAATGCGCCGAGGCAGAGGCTCGCCACCTCTGCACCCTTTTTATATTGCTGCACGATCCATGGAATCAGGTCCTTGTTCATCTCGAGGCCGGTTTCCATGTCGCCGCTCAGGGCGGGTATGAATATCAGGTCGGTCTTTTTTACATCCTTCAGCAGCGCATCAGTGTGCACAGAGAAATTTCCGTCGTGCAGCTTCACTTCCTTTGACATCCCTACCAGTTGCACATTGAAAAGGGCAGGCTTTCCTGCCGATTCGAGAAAATTATTAACTGCGGTAAAGACGTAACGGGGATCGCCGATGCTTGCCAGCACCGCTCTTTCAGGGACGAGGATGGATACATGCTTCATTTTAATTCGATTGGTTTCTTTGGGAAAAATGTAAATTTTCTTCAGTGCATGCAAGGTGAAATCGCGCCATAAAGTTAAAAAGGAAATGTGTCGTATGTCACCAGCTACATTGGCGCAATTACACCTTGATAAACAAGAGTGACCGGGTATTTTTGCATCGTTAAACCTTACAAAACAAACTAAAATGGAAACGAAAACTGCAAAGAAAGACCTGATGGAAGTAATCCTTAACATGTATGATTATCATACAAAATTATTTTCCAATGCAATTGAAGGGATTTCTGATAATGATGCCAGTAACCGGCTCGGTACGAAGGCGAATCATGTTGCGTGGCTCGCGGGCAGTCTCGTGCAGGAGCGGTATCAGTTA
>JBDSEA010000190.1:0-12760 GCA_039920305.1 Chitinophagales bacterium | reverse complement strand
CATGCCTTTTTTCTGCAATAAAGTATAGTTGTTCTTTATATCCATTAATGTTTTTTCCTTGACTGCAATAATGCTGTCGAGCTGGCCATTTTGCCCTTTATATGACTCAATATTTACAAGTGCCTCCTGGTATTTCAAGTTGAGATCGGTATACTGAACACTATCACTCTGCACTTGCTCAGTTAGCTTTTGTGTCTCATTATTTCTCTGGTTGTATTTAATATAGAGATAGATATTTATCCCGAACAAGATCAGCAGCAGGAAAATGTAGAATATCGTTCGGTTATTATTATGTGGCTGATTCAGATTAGGTTGTCCGTCATTCATTTAGAAAAATTTATTGGTGTTTGAATTGATGTTTCAAAATTAATATGTTGAAGGTGAATCGGATTTACAGCTATTGCAACAGGATTAAAAATCAACTCAGATTAGAAGATATTCAGCTGAAGCGCGGTCAACCATCCAGATTGGTCCGCCGTGGCAGGGGGTGATCAGCTGTGCAGGAAGCAACTGTGTATTTTTTTTACCCTCCAGCACCTGCCTTAGAATCTCAGCTTTACTCTTTCCTGCAACTAAAAATACAACCTGCTTTGCAGAATTAATAGCAGATGCCGTAAGTGTGATTCGAAATTCTTTTTGCTGGTCAACGAATACTGCACTCACCCATTTTTTCTTTTCATTCAGAATACCGGTGTATGGAAAAAGTGATGCGGTATGCCCATCGGTCCCGAGGCCTAAAAGGACCAGATCAAATTCAGGAAACAAGCCGGAAAATTTCTCCTTCAGTATTTCTTCGTACCCGTCAGAATTTTCTTCAGGCGTTGAATCAGTCGGGATGGGAAAAACATTCCGGTGCGCCACCGGAACATGTTTAAGCAAAGTGTCAAAGGCCATTTTGAAGTTACTTCTGTTGTCAGAAGGAGGTACGTATCGCTCATCACCAAAAAAAATGATTACATGCTTCCAGTCGATTTTAAATCTGTATTCTGCAGATGCAAGCAACTCATAAACCACCCGGGGGGTTTCACCTCCGGAAAGAACGATCGAAAACTCGCCTTTCAATCCGATATTCATTTCTGATGCATCGCATATCAGCTGAGCAGCAGCCCGGCTGAGCAGGGTGAGATCATTATAGATTCGAATCATTTAAACTGGTAAAAACGGGTGACTGAAACGTAGTGATTTTCAAGGCACATTTTGTTGTTTTGGCAAAACAAACCAGTGATATCCATCGCGGGCGATCAGGGCTTCTGCGAGTTCCGGTCCCCATGTATTGGAGGCATAGTTCGGGAAATTAAGAGAAGGATTATTTTCCCAGCTTTCAATCACGGGCGCTATAACTTTCCATGCAGCCTCTACCTGGTCGGCGCGCATAAAAAGGGTGGCATCACCTTCCATAACATCGAGCAACAGTGTTTCATATGCTTCAGGTGGTACACCAGAATATACGTCAGCATAATTGAAAACCATATCTACACCATTGATCAGCATTTTCAATCCGGGTCTTTTAGCCTGAAAGCGCAGGGTGATTCCCATCTGTGGCTGAATCCCGATGATAAGCCGGTTCTGCTGCCAGTTTTCCAGTGCATCAGATGGAAATGCCTGGTGTGGAATGGGTCGAAACTGAATCATTATTGAAGAAGTGTTTTCCCCCATCCTTTTTCCGGTTCTAAGATAGAAAGGCACATCCTGCCACCTCCAGTTATCAATGTGCAGCTTGAGCGCTGCAAATGTTTCAGTTGAAGATTCCGGCACCACATTTTTTTCGTGCCTGTAGCTTTTCACTTTTTTACCGTCAATCCATCCCTCGCCATACTGGCCGCGGACGCTCATTCTTTGTACCTCATCTTTATGAACAGGCCGGATAGCATGAAGCACATCTACCTTCCTGTTTCTTACTTCATCAGCTGTAAAAGAAATGGGTGGCTCCATTGCAATGAGTGACAACAACTGGAGGAGATGATTTTGAATCATATCACGCAGTGCACCCGCCTGCTCATAATAGCTGCCGCGGTTTTCGATGCCAATTTGCTCAGCAACGGTGATCTGGACATGATCAATATAATTCCTGTTCCACAAAGGCTCAAACAATGCGTTGGCAAAACGGAAAGCCAGTATATTCTGAACTGTTTCCTTTCCCAGATAATGATCAATCCGGTATATCTGTTCTTCTTTGAAGCAGTGGGTTAGGTCATCATTGAGTTCCCGTGCACTTTCCAGATCATGCCCAAATGGCTTCTCCACAACAATCCGTGTGAGCAGGCGATCCCGGGTAAGCCCGGTAGCACATAGATTTTCGGAAATCAATTCAATGAATATGGGTGCAACAGCAAAATAGTAGATCACCGCAGGCTTGAGTTTCCATTGCTCTGCCTTTTCTTTTTGGAATACCTCAATTTTATGATACAGCTCTTTCTTTGTGAAATCACCATTGACGTAATAAATTACCGAAGAGAATTTTTCCCACTCCTTGGGATTTGCTTTACCCCGGCGTGAAAATTTATTTATGCCTTCCAGGAGGTGGCGGCGAAAGCTTATATCGTTTTCCTGATGATTACCGATGCCAAGAACACAAAAATCCGCAGGTAGGAATTTGTCGAGGTACAGGTTATACAGGGCGGGAATCAGCTTGCGCCGGCTCAGATCACCACTTCCTCCAAAAATGATGAACATGCAGGATTGCGTTCCGGGTTCAGAAGAAATTTCCGGTACTTTTTTCTTTTTTGTCTTCATTTCCAGTTTGTATGAAATATACCTTCTTTATCAATGCGCTGATAGGTGTGGGATCCGAAAAAATCACGCTGAGCCTGTATAAGATTTGCCGGCATCCATTCGCTGCGATAGGCATCTGCGTATGCAAGAGAAGCGCATAATGCAGGTACAGGCACCTGCATATGAATGGCAAATGAAATTGCTTTTTCAATGGCTGCACGGCGTGTTGCTAATTGAGCACTAATAAAATCATCATTAATTAAATTGATGAGTCCCGGGTTACGATGAAAGGCCTGCATGATGTGCCTGAGCAGTACTGAGCGAATGATGCACCCTCCGCGCCAGATGCGTGCTACGCTTTCCGGATCAATTCCATAATCCATTTTTTCTGATGCCACTTTGAGAAGGTGCATCCCCTGGGCATAGATCGTGCACATGGAGAAATATGCGGCATCTCTAAGATCAGATAAAGCAAGCCGTACATGCTCCATTGCCAGTGGCCTTGTGAAGGGAAATTTTGCGGAAGCAATTACCCTTTCATTTTTCATAGCTGTTAAATCACGCATTGAAACGGCAAGGTCAATTACCGGAGTAGGAACGTGAAAGCTCATAGCACTTTGGGATGTCCACATGCCGGTACCCTTTTGCTGAGCCGTATCAAGAATATGATCAAGCAAAAAAGTATCGGGTGTAAATTCATCCATTACCCTAAAGATTTTTGCAGTAATTTCAATTAGGAAGGATTGCAATTCTCCCTTATTCCATGCCTCAAACTCATCGCCAATCTGTTCATTACTCAATTTTAATCCGCGCTTCATTATATCAAATGTTTCACTTATCATTTGCATCAGTCCGTACTCGATGCCGTTGTGAACCATTTTGGTGTAATGACCAGAAGAACCTTTCCCGATGTGTGTTACGCAGGGGATATCATTCACCCTCGCAGCAATGGCTTCAAATATTGGCCTTAGTCTTTCATATCCTTCGGTAGTTCCGCCCGGCATAATACTTGGTCCGCGGCGCGCGCCTTCTTCACCTCCTGAAATGCCTACCCCCATGAATTGGATTCCTGCCGCTTCGAGTTGTGAAATACGGCGATCAGTATCGGTAAAATGAGAATTGCCGCCATCAATAATTACATCACCCTTTTTCAGGAAGGGCATGGCATTTTTTATTACTGCATCAACAGTATTGCCGGCAGGAACAAGAAGCATTATTTTAACAGGTTCCTTAAGCAGGTGAATAAAAGTTTGCATTTCCGTAGTGCCATCAACCTTTTTTCCGGTTGCTTCATTTTTTAATATGCTCACCTTTTCTTCACTGGTATCCAATCCCGCGATGCTGAAACCGTGATCTGCAATATTGAGCAGAAGATTCCTGCCCATCACACCCAGACCAATCATTCCGAAGTCAAACGTTGATTCTTCCATTATTAAAAATTCATTTGCCGAAGGTCTTTGAAAATTATTTAACTGCATCCGCATAATAGATTCTCCTGTAATAATTCAGCGGGTGATATTTAATAATCATTCATATACCTTGATGATCTATAAAATGCTAATCTCTATTTTTAAAGTGAAAATTTATTGAAGTGACGCCTATTCTTGAAATCAAAAACCTTAGTATACACTTTGATGCTGATCACCGGCTAGTAAGGGCTGTTGACAAAATAAGCTTCGCAATTAACCCCGGTGAAACAGTTGGTATTGTGGGTGAATCAGGTTCAGGAAAATCACTTACTGCACTGTCAATCATGCGACTTGTGCCACCCCCCGGAAAAATTAAATCAGGTGAAATAATTTTCAGGCATAACAAAAATTCTGTTGATCTGTTATCACTTCCAGCGGAGCAAATTCGGAATTACCGGGGAAAGGAAATTTCCATGATATTTCAGGAACCGATGACTTCACTGAATCCTGTCCTGACATGTGGCAGCCAGATTGCTGAAGCCATTCGCCTCCATTTGAAATTGAGCAGGAATGATGCGCGCGACCATACCCTGAGATTATTTGAAGATGTTAGAATGCCTGATCCTGTACGAATCTATCGTTCTTATCCGCATCAGCTCAGTGGCGGACAAAAACAGCGCGTCATGATTGCAATGGCAATGAGCTGCAATCCCTCCGTTCTTATAGCCGATGAGCCCACTACAGCATTGGATGTAACCGTGCAGGCCCGCATTCTTGAGCTGATGAAAGAACTTCAAATTAAATATAACATGGCCATGATATTTATCACCCATGATCTTGCTGTAGTTGCAGAGATTGCCGACCGGATACTTGTGATGTATAATGGCAGCATTGTGGAACAGGGCATGCCGTCGCAGATTTTTTTAAAGCCAGAACACCCTTATACGAGGGGATTGTTATTATGTCGTCCGCCACTTGATCAAAGGATGAGGCGCCTTCCCGTTATCAGTGATTTTATGAAAGAAGAAAATGGAGTGCTGGTTGAAAATAAAGCATATCCGCAACACATAATGATGTCAAATATGATTTCCGCGGCCGAAACAAAATCGCATTATGAAAAGCTGCAGCGGCGATCCGCCATGCTTACCGTTGATCATCTGTGTGTCAACTTTGTTAATAGGAAATCCTTTTTTGGAAATCCTATTGAAATAATAAAAGCTGTTGACGATGTTTCACTGGATGTAAGGGAAGGGGAGACGCTGGGATTGGTGGGGGAATCAGGTTGCGGAAAAACAACTCTTGGAAGAGCTATACTCCGGCTCATCGAACCCGTGAAGGGTGAAATAAATTTTCTGGGAAAGGATCTGATGGCTCTTTCAAATGAATCCTTTCGGAAAGTGCGACGTGATATCCAGATCATTTTTCAGGATCCATATTCATCACTGAACCCCCGGCTTACCGTTGGGTATGCCATTATGGAACCTATGAAAATTCATATGCTTCACGCCAATGATAAGGTGCGAAGTGAAAAAGCCATGGAGCTGCTTGAAAAGGTAGGTATGCCCGTGAATTCATTCAATCGCTTCCCTCATGAGTTTTCCGGAGGGGAGCGCCAGCGAATCTGCATTGCCAGGGTACTGTCCCTGGATCCGAAATTCATTGTGTGTGATGAATGTGTTTCAGCTCTTGATGTAAGTGTGCAGGCGCAGGTACTAAACCTGCTAATGAAACTTAGGGATGAGTTTCAGTTAACTTATATTTTTATTTCGCATGATCTTTCAGTAGTGAAATTCATGAGTGACCGAATGGTGGTTATGAATAATGGAAAAATTGAAGAGCTCGGACCTGCAGATGAAATCTACAATCATCCTGCTTCTGATTTTACCAAAAGATTAATTGCCGCTATACCCATGGGAATTCCTAAAACTCTCCACATTCAATGAGTTTTCTTTTTATTTCAAAAGACTGTTTTGAATAATGGATTGAAATACCTGATTGTTTTTTACTTTCCTGATGGGTTTAAAAAGGTGATAACCTTTATGTTTATCTGAGAATGAATCATAAAAAAAAGAGACAGGCAATTAAAATCGCCTGTCTCCTGATTATAGGTGAATGAATATTAACGATAAATCTGCTCGCCTCTATTTGCCTTCCATTCGTTCTCTATGTATTGAGCATCTTCATCAGAGCGTGAATTAACTCCCATCACAATACGGCCATCTTTTATTCCTTTCTCGTAAACTTCAGCATGCTCTTTTGGAATACCTGAACCTACAAGGGCCCCAATAAGTCCACCTGCCACGCTTCCTGCGCCTGCACCAGCCAACCCGGCAGCCAAAGGTCCGGCAATGATTAATCCGAGACCCGGAATCAACAATGAAGTACCGATTGCTGCTACAGCGCCGATGATTGCTCCGAGCGTACCACCGATTGCACCACCTTTTCCTGCACCTTCCATTGCTTTATTCCCGAGATCTGTTTTAAGATCACTGTCCTTAAAATGCTTTTTTCTGGTTTCATCTGACATGATCACATTCACGTCATCTTTAGAATATCCCCGTGATTCCAAAGCATTATAAGCGCGCTCTGCACTTTCTCTGTCACTGAACATACCCGAAACAACTCTGCGGTTCGTGGTATCATTGGTTTGATTTTCCATGTTTAATTATGTTTTAGTGAATGAATTTAAAAGTTGTTTAATAAAACTATGCCATCTGCTCCCTTACTTATAATCGGACATTTTAATGTTTTACTGAGGAAATTGTTGCACGATAGAAGAACATTATACTCAGCTAATCAGGAATCCCGGGGGCTTTTACTTCTTGCTGTACTGATCCCGTCCTTTTTCCGGTTTTTTCATTAATTATATCCCGTTTCTCATGCGAGGCGGAAGCCGGGGAACACACCTTTTCTTCTTGCCATCCCTGCACTCCTCCATTGATTTACGAAATCTGGAAACATGCTCACTCATTACAATTGATATTTTCGAATGAAATCCGTTTTTAATCCTGAAAAATTCTCCCGCCTCATCATTGCCTTATACCCGTCCGATTCAACATTTTACGCCGGGGCATCCGTGTTAAAAAGATCAATCGGTAAGGAAGTTGCGTCGCCGGTAAACTGGTCTGTAAATCCGAGTGTAATACCTGGTAAAAGCTCTCTGCCTCCGGCAACAAGTATATGGTTGCAGCATCAATTGCCAGGTTAGCGAAAATTCAGGTAAAGCATTTTTGATAAAAGAAAATTTTTCATCATTTGGTAGATACGGGGAAAATAGCTCGTTGTTTCAATTCCCCATTTGAAATTATCAATCATTACATTTATTACCTGGACTTACATTTCCTTAGGTAGGAAATTTGCAATCCTCCATTTCAATGTCATTAGGCACTCAAATAATCTGGCTCTTCGTTCTTGCCATACCCATTGCATGTATTGCCTGGACTGTTACACATGAAGAAATTTTCAAAGAACCGCGTGAATATTGCATCAATTGTTCGAGGGAAAGGAAAACATTGGTTGGAAGAAAATTTTTTTACATTTTCACGTGTGAATATTGTTTTAGTCATTATGTAACTATTGCAATTCTTTTCATTACCAACTATCAGCTTTTACTTCCAGGCTGGCGCGGTTACCTTATTGCAGGTTTTGCATTGGTGTGGATTGCCAATCTTTACATGTGCCTTTATGGGTTATTCCGGACTGATTTAAAAATGGTAAAGACGAGGGTGCAAATAGAGGAAGAGAAGCTTAAGGAAGATGGTGAGGTGAAATCATTTCAGCATCATGAATCATAGTCCCGAAATACCTTTTTGTTAGTGCAGAATTAATATGCACAATTTTCTTTTAAAAAATAATTGATAAGTTACACGAAAATCAAAATCAACTGCATGACAAAACTTTTTACCTCGCTGCTGATTCTTACTTCATTAATTGCTCAATCGCAGAATGTAACCATTGGCCCCGTCAGCTCTTTTCTGTGCGCTGGTGATTCCATTTCTGTTCACTTCACGGTTACCGGCAGTTTTTCAAATGGTAATTATTTTGTGATACAGGCATCCAGCCCTAACGGATCATTTGCCAAGCCTGTTACACTTGATAGTTTTAAAGCTCATTTAACCGGAGATGATACGATTGTAATTCCATACACCCTCACCGCCGGAAATGGCTACCGCTTCAGAATAAAGAGTACAAATCCGCCGGTAATTGGACCCGATAACGGCACCAATATTCAGATCTATAATAAGAAGCCTAATATTTCATCAAATGGTCCGCATACTTTTAATGATGGAGGAAGTGTAACACTTAAAACAGATACCATGGGTGTTAGCTATCAATGGACAAAGTGGGGGGATGAGATCCCGGGTGCTGAACAAAAAAAGATTACAGTAAATCGCTCGGGTGCTTATTCGATCACCGTTACTTATTCCAATGGATGTGAAAATCCCTCAGATACCCTTAATGTTACGATGATACCCTCTACTACCAATGCAAATCCTCCCAACATCCTGCTGTTTATATCTGATGATGCGAGCTACGCTACCACTGACCTTACCGGTGCACCTTATTATTTCAAATCTCCGAACCTTGATCGCATTGCCAATGAAGGCGCTAACTTTTCGAATGGATTTGTGGTTTACTCATATTGTATTCCAAGCAGAGCTACCATGCTTTCAGGATTGTATCCTCATATTCATGGGGCAGTGAACAACAGCACTAAGCTGAATAAAATCTATCAAACAATTGCTTCTATACTGCAGGATGATGGCTATTATACAGCCCAGGTTGGGAAATATCATTTTGCAGCGCAGCCTCAGCCTGGTTATGATTACTGGTGCGCTTCATCAACACTTCAATATGAGAATCCCAAGTTTGTGGTGAACGGTGAATTCAAGGCGCTAACAGGTCATTTTACTGATATTGTTACTGACACGACTATTGCGCTGATCAACAGAATGCCGGAACCCTTTTTCCTGCTTACTGAGCATTTTGCTCCGCACAAGCCATGGATTCCATTGCCTCAGGATGCGGAATTGTGGGATGATCTTAAGATGACCGCGCCATACAATTTTGCTCCGTGGTTAAATAACTTTCCATCTTTCCATTACAAATTTAATCCTGAGGCTCCCATCTTTTTTGAAGGAACCAGTTTTGATTCGATTCAACGTATTTATTATCAATGCATGCAGGGTATTGAAAGAAGCATGGGTGAAGTTTTGGCTGCTTTAGAGCAAAAGGGAATTCTTGACAGTACGATCATCATTTACATTTCTGACAACGGGTATATGAATGGAAGTCATGTGCTCAATGGAAAGATTGCACCGTATGAAGAATCCATTCGCATTCCCATATTTATCCGCTATCCAAAATGGTTCAATGATTCAACGCTAATAAAAAATCAACTGGCACTCAACCTTGACATTGCACCCACCCTCCTTGATGCAGCCGGAATCACCAGTGATTACGGGATGCAGGGACTTTCACTTCACAAATTAGCCACCGGACAAGCGAAGCGGAATAATTTTCTGTATGAGGTTTATGGTGATGCGGCTGATGCTGAACTGAGTGCTTCGTTGCGCTCAGTGCGCGATTTTCATTATAAGTTCAATCACTATTTCTGCAGTGATACCACCGAGGAATTTTTTAACATTCAAAAGGATCCGTTTGAAAAGACAAACCTGATTAACGATCCGAACTACCAGACACTAATTCAGCAGTACCGGTACAAGCTTGATAGCCTGCGAACCGTTTTTCTTGATACTGCTCAGCTCGATTTTTTTCTGGCGGATTGCAAGTTGAAGAATCCGGCAAGCGGACCGGTAATGAATGTTTCACTAAAGGTCACAAATGAAGCATGTAATAACAACAAAGGAAAAATTTCAACTGTAATTACCGGTGGTACACCACCTTTTACTTATTTATGGTCTAACGGGGCAAATACTGCAAGTCTTTCAGGTCTGAATGAAGGAACCTATACAGTAACCGTAACAGACCATAAGTTGTACAAAGTAGTTGACAAGGCAACCATTTTAAATGTAAATTCACTTTACAATATCGTAACACCTGAGGATACCAGTGTTTGCTCCGGAGCAAATGTAAAATTGCACGGAGGAATTAACCGGCTGAAATCTTTTGTGAAGTATGTTAATAAAACTATTCCCGACAATAAGCCGGCAGGCTTAAGCTCATCTATCGTAGCCAGTGGTCTCTCACTGCCTGCAAAACTTCATTCTGTTACAGTCAATATTATGCATCCTTTTGATGATGATGTTGAATTGCAACTTGTCTGCCCTGATGGAAGCATCATCAAACTTGCAGAGCGTAGCGGAGAGGGCGGCAGGAATTTTACCAAAACAGTTTTTACTGACACTGCATCCGTTTTAATTGCAGATACAACAGCACCGTTTACGGGAGCGTATCAACCGCAAAACAGCTTAAGCATGTTGAATGGCTGCACCATGAATGGAACATGGAAACTAAAAGTGATTGATCATGCTCAGTTTGATGTGGGAATCCTTCAGAACTGGTCAATTAATTTTCAGCAGGATGCTTCATCCACATCATTCAACTGGAGTCCTGTAACCTATCTTCAGAATGAAATTACACTCTCTCCGAAAGCCCGTCCCTATACCCCCATTACTTACAACTTAATCTCTAATGACGGCACCTGTATTGATACCGCGCAATCAAAGATCAGTATCATGGCATGTAAAACAACAGATGGGATTTCAGGGATGAGTGAGATCGGTATTTATCCCAACCCCGCGTCCTCGTTTGTAAATATCGTTTGGAGTGGTGATGGAATTCAATCCGCAGAAGTGACCCTGTGTGATATTTTCGGCAAGGAAATCCGAAGCGAGAAGTATGAATTGCTTAGTGGTCAGGCCGAAATATTAAATGTCAGTGACTTGGTTGCGGGCCCATATCTTCTGAAGATTGTTTATGGAGGCGAGGCGCATCGGGTTAAGGTGATTAAGATTTAATCACCATAGGTTTGAAGAAGTTTTCATCTTTCTGCTGCCTCAAAGCCGTGATGGGTGCGAGTTGGCGCAAATCTCATCGCTGCACCAAAAATCTCCCGATAAAATATTTCTGATTATCAAAATTCATCGTGTACAAATACAAACCATCAGCACCGATTTGAGAGATGGGAATTTGGAGTTGTGAAGACTGAATTCCCGATGTTTGGGTTGTGAAGTGATTCACTTGATTTCCATTCGAGTTGTAAATGGTGATGGAGAATTTTTCATTCCGGAAATTGCTGAGGTCGAAGGTGATGAAGTTGCTGGCAGGGTTGGGAAAAACAGAGATTGATTTCTCAGATTTTGGTTCTAAAATATCGGTATAAATATGATTGCAATCCGTGAGCGTGTAAAAGCCCATTGATTCAAACATAAGAGTATCAACCTTATTGAAGCAATTAAGACCGCATGCATTTTCAAAGGGTTCTTCGCAAAATGGGCCAAAAAGTCCCCAATATGAACCTATTCCTTCAATCCAAAAATTATGATTATAAAAGTTGTATAGGTCAAAAGAAATTACCTTTCGCCAGGAGCCATCAAGGATTTGAATCGAATCAATTTTCTTCACAACCTTATTATATTCATAACCTGCCCAATAGGCAGTGTCGCCAACTTCTAATTCAAAATCGTAGAGGAGCATTTCTGAATCGACTGGAAATGGAAAGTAGGGAATTGAAAGGTTATGGCAACCCATCCAACTTGCAAGCGAATCAAAATTGCGAAACCAAATTTTGTGTGAAGAATCTTCTCGCAACGCACCGAATATGGTTCCGGGAATATCATAAGGATAATTCTCGAAGGATTGATATTGGTAAGTTTCCCATGAATATGTTGAGTTATAGCCAAGAAGTGAATAAACTTTATTGTCAATTATTGTATCGCCTGCCATCGCAAATATATAGCCATAGCCGCTGCAACACATACCATAATATACATAGTTCTCACTCCACTGCGCCAGCGTATCCGGAAACGGATGATACGTTTGTGCAGAAGAAATTTTCATTTTGTAACAGAAAATGAAAAACAAAAAGACAAGAAGAAATTTTTTCATCATTGAAAATTCTTTTCCAAGATAAGTTCTTTTTCTCTTACGACTCACTATTCACCCCCGGTCACTCCTTTTTGCGCAATCTTTTCAAGCCATCAATCGTATCGCATCCCGCTGCCCGTCGCATTTCAAATAGATCGAACTCTAACTCTTCCCGGGCACCTGCAATCTTAAAAACCATATCACCCTTCCATTTCATGCCAACGGCTTTTCCATTGAGTGCCTTAATGCAATCTGCACCAAACATTTTTTGAAAAGTTTTGCGCCGGGAAGCTCTTCGGCGATTTTAGCCAGATGTAACAGAGCATCGGCCATGAGGATAGAGTGAGGAATCTGATCTTAATTCAGAATAGGAATCAAATGCTTCGCTTGGCTCCGCCGCCATTAATTACGAATTCTAAAATTTGGTTTAGAATATTTTTGCGCGGATGTCTTCAATTAAAGTTCAGGATCAGCGTGTTCGGGTATTTGTAAGTTCAACACTGCTGACGATTAAAATATTGGCTGTTCTCATACTTACCTTGTTCACCACAGTTTCATCTTGTCAAAATAAGGAGTTAAAAAAGGCTGAC
>JBDSEA010000189.1:0-15889 GCA_039920305.1 Chitinophagales bacterium | reverse complement strand
CATAGCTGCTCACGCCTGTGGAGTCAGGGTAATCCTTCACACCTTTCACGGGCATGTATTTCACTCTTACTTCTCAAAATGGAAAACGAATTCCTTCATTAACATTGAGCGCTACCTCGCAAAAAAGAGTACGCGCATCATTGCCATCAGTGAAAAACAGAAACAGGAACTGAGTGAGCAATTCAAAATTTGTCCGGCTGAAAAGATTGAGATCATACCCCTGGGCTTTGATCTGCAAAAGTTTGCTGAAAACAGGGAAGCCAAGCGGAGAAAGTTCCGTGATCATTATCATATTTCTGAGGACGAGGTGGTTATCTCCATTGTGGGAAGACTGGTGCCGGTTAAAAACCACCGGCTTTTTCTTCATGCGTTGAAAAATGTGGTGGGCAGGACAACAAAAAAGATCCGGGCTTTTATTGTCGGCGATGGTGAAAGCCGAAGCGCCATTGAAGCAGCAGCACGCTCACTGGAGATTGATTATACTGACTTTACGGTTGAAAAGAAAAATGCAACACTCACTTTTACCTCATGGCTTAGGGAGGTGGATGAGGTTTATGCCGGCAGCGAAATTGTTACGCTTACTTCACTTAATGAGGGTACACCGGTAAGCATCATTGAAGCGCTGGCAGCACACAAGCCGGTGGTTACAACCGATGCAGGTGGAATTACTGACTTTGTTAGTGAGGGAAAAAATGGCTTTATTACCCCCTCAAATAATATTGAAGCTTTCGCAGATGCATTGCTGAGGCTTATTGAGAATTCCTCATTGCGGCGTTCCATGGAAAATTTTCATGAAGCAGATATTCACAGCATGTTTAGTCATGATCGCCTCATAAAAGAAACTCATGAATTGTATCACAGGCTGCTGAATGCCGAATGATAGAGCCAATTCTTTAATTTTATCTCGGAAAACATGAGTGTAAGGCTTTTCTTATGATACATTTTTCTGTGCAGGACTAAAAACTAACCTGTTTAACTAAAATTAATTGCTTCTTGAAAAGGTTTTATGGGTTGGTCGTAATCATCACACTGCTTAGCTCATGTAAAGTTTTTTATCCCGACCGGCTATTCAAAATTGACGGGGATAAGCTGGTAGCTGCAGACAGTATTAAAACTGCGAATGAGTATGTTATTCGTACCGGTGACCTGCTTGCTGTAGGTGTATTTTCAAACAATGGCTATGAATTGGTGGATGTGCTTACCCGTGATTTTAATGCTTTTTCGCCCTTGAAGTATGTCGTAAAGGAATCCGGCTACGTGCTCCTGCCCATGCTTGATTCTACTTTTGTAATAGGCATGACCATCACCGATGTGGAGCGGATGCTTGAGAAGGAATACAACTATTATTTTGTAAACCCCTTCGTTCGCATAGAGGTAACAAACAGAAATGTTTATGTGTTTAAAGGAAGACAGGGCGCCGTGGTGGTAACACTTGATCATGAAAACATGAACCTTCTTGAAGTAATTGCAAAGGCAGGTGGAATGCCTGCAGGCGCCAAGGCTTATCAGGTACGGATCTTACGGGGAGATATCAATAACCCGGTAGTTTTTGACATTGATCTTTCAACCATTGATGGCCTCACAAGGGCCAATCTTATCATTGAGGCAAACGACATTGTTTATATTGAGACACGGATTACTTCCAGTGATGTGCTCGCACAAATTTCTCCGGTTCTAACTTTTCTATCAACAGTAATCTTTCTTACTACTGCGTACTTTACCATTACAAGGCTATGAGTGAAGTAAAAACGATACTGAGTCCGATGCAGCGGTTACTGGGTGAGGATTTTAACCCCGCCTTGCTGATCATCATGATTCGCAAGAGCCTCGTATGGTGTATTGTGATCATGCTGGTTACAATCTCAGCATCCCTGGTTTATCTGCGGTATACTTTGCCTACCTACGAGGTTAATGCAGCGCTGATTGTAAAACCAATCAACACTGCCCAGGCCCTGGATATTCAGAACAGCTTGTTCCAGGCGAAAAATTCCAACCTGGATATTGAAAAAGATATTCAGATCATGAAGTCCAATGTGATCATGGACCGGGTAATTGATTCCCTGGATTTGCAGGTCGCCTATTACCGCGAAGGCACCATCCTGAATGAAGAGCTGTATAAAAATCATCCGTTCATTGTGCATGTAAGCAGCGGTATTCAAAAATTCTATGACCGTCCCGTTCATTTCAGGTTATTACCTGATGGAAAATATCAGATGAATTTTTTCCCGGATGATGATGAGAAATGGAAGACGTATCAGTTTGACCGGAACTATGTGACCCCTTACCTGCAATTTACCATAACACGGAATCCAAGCGTACCCATTCAACCCGGCGCTAATGGCTCACAATATTTTTTTATAGTACGAAGCCCTGCTTCGATCTATGATCAGTTGCGTTCGGCACTGCTGATTGCTCCCTCCGTTCCAACCATCGGGATGGTTATGAGAGATCGCAGACCACAAAAGGCAGCTGACATCGTGAATAAGGTATGTGAGGAGTTCATTAAATATGATAAGGAAAAGAAAACCGAAAGTGCCACATTGATCCTGCAGTTCATCGAAGCACAGGTAGATTCCATAAGCAATGATCTTCATGGATATGAGGATCAGATGACTCAATTCAAGCTTGAGAATGGAATTGCGATTACTTCTATGGAGCAGGATCTCAGCAGCCAGTTAAAGGAGCTCAATGGAAAACAGGAAGAGCTCAACCTTCAATTCAGCACGCTTGAATATTATAAAAAATATTTTCTGCAATACCAGGATTCCTCGAGGCTGCTCTTTGGAATCATTGATCCGATGTACAATGGCCTGAACGAAAATATCCAGACGCTCGACCGGCTCCAGGCTCAATTGAAGGATCTTTCAATAAAGTTATCTCCGAACAATCCACAGGTGATTATTCTAAGGCAGCAGATTGCTGACATGAAGCGAAACATTCTTACCAGCATCATCAATAATCAGCAGAAGGTGAAAGAGAAGATCGGGGAAATAGAGGATGAGGTCAACAAGTACCTTAACCAGTTCTCCACCGTTCCCGGCATACAATCGCAGTATATGCGGATATCACGGTTAAGTGATTTGAAAGAGAAATATTACCTCCTTCTTCTTGATAAAAAATCTGCCTTTGACATCAACAAGGCAGGATTTGTTTCTGATTATACCATACTGCGTAAGGCAGAGGTTCCTACCACTCCGATTTCCCCCAACAGCCCATTGATCAAATGGCTGGGAGTAGCACTTGGCCTGCTGGGTTGCTTCATCCTCATCATCATCAGGTACCTGCTTCATCACAAAATTCTGTCAGTGGCAGAGATCACCCGCTATTGCCAGGCTGGCATTCTCGGGGTGATTCCGAAATACAATCACGCCATGGATGTGTCGCAACTGGTTGTGAACCGAAGTCCGAAATCAGTGATCTCGGAATGCTTTCGCTCCATGCGCACGAATCTTGATTACATATCACCTGATAAGCCCCCGCAAATCATTGCTGTAACTTCTACGGTGGCAGGTGAGGGAAAAACCTTTATCGCGGTGAACATGGCGGGCATTCTTGCAGTGGGAGGTAAAAAGGTTTTATTGCTGGATTTTGATTTAAGAAAGCCACAGCTTCACCGCGCATTCAAGTGTGATAACCAGAAAGGAGTAAGCACGTTGCTGATAGGTAAGTACAAGTTAGAGGAATGCATACGGCACTCCGAGTGGGAAAATCTTGATTTTATTACCAGTGGTCCGCTCCCTCCCAACCCGGCAGAATTCATCAGCCTAGGCAGAACAGAAAGTTTTCTGGAAGACCTGAAAAAAACCTATGATGTGCTCGTTCTGGATACTCCCCCGGTAGGCATAGTAACAGATGCTCTCGACCTGATAAAGAAAGCAGATGTGCCGATTTACATTGTGCGCGCTGATTACAGCAGCCGTAATTTTTTGAACAACATCAATCACCTGGTGCAGGATCACCGGATCAGCCGGTTATCCATTGTACTTAATGATATGGGTGAGGGAGCTTCCATCTATTCCTATAATTACGGATATGGGTATGGATACGGCTACGGTTATGGCTATGGTTACAGCAGTAATGGCTATCGCCAGTATGGGTATGATTATTATACTGATGATACCCAAAAGAGATCGGGTGTATTCAATAGAATGGCAAATTTTTTTCGTTCTTTGTTTTAGCAAAAGATAACCAATACGAACAACTTGAGCGAAACTGATCGTGAATTATTCATGCCTGCGGCCTTCATCCTGTTTTTTTTACTTGCGGGCTTCTTTTCATTTTTGATCAATGGATTGCTGCTTAAATTTTCAAGCACTCTTGGCAATCGCCAGATGCAGCACCGGCATACCATCCGATGGTCAAACAATGTGAAGCCATCAGTCGGGGGATTTTCATTTTATATCCTGTTTCTCATTTCACTCTCCATCTATGGGATCTTTAATTTTTCTGAACAGGAGTACATGAGCAGGCATTTGCTTGGCATGGTAGCCAGTGTTACAGCAGGGTTTCTGCTGGGTCTTGCCGATGATGCGTACAATACTATTCCGCTGTTGAAATTTTTCAGCCAGATTTTTTGCGGACTTAGCCTCGTGGTTACTGATACGATGATACCTGCTACGGGAATTTATTACCTGGATGCACTGATCACCGTGATATGGGTGGTGGGAATCATGAATTCTATTAATATGCTGGATAATATGGATGGCATCAGCGGAATTGTTACCCTCTTTCTAATGCTTGCATGCTTCCTTGTTTTGGTGGCGGGGGAGAATATATTTTCATTTTATTCCATCATGCTTCTGGGTGTTTCCGGCGCCATCATTGGCTTTCTTTATTTTAACTGGCATCCTGCCCGAATTTACATGGGTGATACCGGCAGTCAATTTCTGGGCGCCTTCATCTCTGCTATCTCTATCCCGCTTCTGTGGAATTTCCGATCTGCTTCCGGAGGTACCATCCAGCTCACGCAATACCTGATTCCCCTGGTAGCATTCACCGTTCCAATTATGGATACGGGAACGGTATTGTTGCGGCGCATCGCCCGGGGCCGCTCACCATTTATTGGTGGCAAGGATCATATCACACATCATTTCGTCTATGCAGGGCTGAAGGATAAGCACGTCATCTATCTTTTTGGCGGCTGGTCATTTATTTCTGCCTGTCTTGCAGCATGGCTGGCAGCCATAAGAACAGAATTGAATCAGGCTGCGATCATTGCAGTCTATTCATACCTTATCCTGTTGTTTATTGGTGTGCAATATTTTTATAACCGGGGAACTATGAAAGAAAACGCGCGCATCAGTTCGGGAGAACATGCAAAGCCGGGAATGAAATCATCTTCCCACGGTCATTCTGCAACAGCTTAGTGCTGAATTATCGCCGGAGATGCCCCGACCGTCATTTCCCGAAAGAATATCCCATTGCCTGCCTCAGTTCCTGTGAAAGATCCGGTAGTTTTCTACGCTCAATCAGAAAGGAAGTAAGCTCGGCGAACTCTTTAAAGATGTAGTGCTTATTCATTGCGCCCTGCAAATAATCTTTACCACTGCTGCCCCCAGTTCCAATCCGTGAACCGATCATGCGCTGCACCATGTTGATATGCCGGTGGCGCCACATCGCCATCAGCTCATCCAGATCCAGGAGCGTATTGATAAGCTGATATGGCAGCTGCATTAGGGGATAATCACGGTAAAGCATGATGAACAATGCACTCCGGTTCGCTTTTGCGTTCAGGCTTCGTCCTTCCGGAAAATTCTTATTCAGTAATAACATGTCAAACCCCTCCAGATTCTTTTTCTCGGCTTCCGATAAGCTGGCGTCATATAATCTGCGGTAGTTACTCCAGAAAACATGGTACTCTGAGTTTTCAGGTTTGTAGGAAGAAAAATTTATCCAGAACCGGTCTTCTTCGAAAAATGGCATCCGCTCCAGCCAGCTATTTACGAGCTCAAGCAATGTTTTTTCTGTTTCTATATCCTTCACTTCCTTCAGCTCTTCAGCATGCAGATGCGAAACATAATAGTTCTGCTCATGGCGCTGCGCAAACTTTAACCCCATCATCGCCTCAATCATTTTAAACTGATAACTCTGAAAGCCGGATGCAGGACGGAGCAGATCACGGAAATCGAGAAAGTCCAGCGGCGTCATCGTTTCAAGAATATCAATCTGATGAACAAGAACCTGAAGAATGGTAGCAATTCGCTTCAGCCGGTGTACTGCAACCTGCATGTCCGGAGCATTATCACTTATTTGCTGATTGGTAAAAATCCGATGAACAATTTTCAACTCGTGTAAAATGTTCTTAAACCATAGCTCATATGTTTGATGGATGATGATGAACAGCATCTCATCATCGGCGGGATTGCCTGCTTTATCACTTTCCGGATGCTGGGCATTCAGAATCTGGTCGAGGGCTAGGTAGGATTTGTAATAAATTTCGCTCGTTGAGTTTTCCATGGTTAACGAAATGTTGGTTAATTAAAAATGATGCGTACTGCAACTGATAATAATTGAAAGAAAAATAAAAAATGATGCAAATCAATTTAGGTTTAGTATTCAAACATTGCAATAAGCACCTCACATATTTGCTTGCAGGTCAGTGGATCCATTTCTCCCAGCCGGCGCACAAACCTTGATCTGTCTGCAGCGCGAATTTGATCGAGTGCCACTTCACCGGTTACGTGCTTGAATATGCACTTCACCCGGGTAGGATAGCGATGAACTACGGTGGTCAAGGGAGCAATTACAGGGTATCCAGATGATGGTTTAATTCATCAGGCGAAATAATAAGACAGGGCCTGGTTTTCTTCATTTCCTTTCCCTTTACAGGCTCTAAAGCAATCAGCCATACTTCAAAACGGTTTACTTCCATTCCCATTCACTTTTATCGAACTCATTGCCCCACGAACCCAATAGCAGCTTGTTCTGCTTCACGTTTTTTTTTGCTCTTCTAAATTTTTTATCCCAGTCCTTCCTTTTCAAACTTTTTGCGGAGCGAATAAGAACTCCGTCAGCTGATACATCAAGTGTTACCTCATTTTTAAGATGAGCGTGCTGAATCAAAGCTTTACTGAGAATAATTCCTTTACTGTTTCCGATTCGGATAAGTTTTGTCGTCATGATGTGATCACCTGGATATTAAAGTTATTACAAAGTTAGAACTTCAGTTTTGCGCTTCCATAATTGCTATGCACTTCAATTCGATGGCAATCGGTGTTGGAAGGGATTTAATTTCTACTGTTGTCCTGCAAGGCTGATTGTCCTGGAAATACTCCGCGTAAATTTTATTGTAAGTCTCAAAATCATCTTTCATGTTCGTGAGAAAAACAGTCACGTCAATCAGCTGATTCCAGCTGCTTCCTGCTTCCTCAAGCACTGTTTTCACATTTTTAAAAACAGAATGGCATTGGGCTTCAAAATTGTATTTCACGATGTTTCTGTTATTATCATATTCATTTCCGGGGATATTATTTGTTCCGGGCTCTCGTGGACCAATGCCGGAGAGAAAAATGAGGTTACCAGCCTTACGTGCATGAGGGTATAAACCCACCGGCCCGGGAGCATTGGCAGAAAAAATTTTTTCAGAATTCATTTAGCTGTTTAACATTTTTAAGCAAAACTCCTGAGAGATCTATTAAAGTTTAATGCAAATATTTTTCGCTTCGGTAAAAAACTTCATGGCTTCAAATCCGCCCTCCCTTCCGACGCCGGAATTTTTCATCCCGCCGAAAGGTGTTCGCAGATCACGCAAAAGCCAGCAGTTGATCCATATTATTCCGCTTTGA
The DNA here is from genome assembly GCA_039920305.1 of Chitinophagales bacterium. Classification (GTDB taxonomy): domain Bacteria; phylum Bacteroidota; class Bacteroidia; order Chitinophagales; family UBA10324; genus DASRAJ01. The sequence continues at coordinate 8,105 of JBDSEA010000189.1, read as the reverse complement.
ACCCGGGACGCTACCCGGTGGGCACGGGAAAGGTTTTGTGTCCAGATAGTGGCACTCAATCCGTATTCCGTTGAATTGGCAATCTGTATTGCCTCTTCTTCAGTTTCAAACGGCATCAGCGTTACCACCGGTCCAAAAATCTCTTCCATGTTAGTCCTGCAATTCCAGGCCAATCCTTCGATGATGGTGGGGTCAATAAACCATCCGTTCTCACATCGTCCGGGCATCTTCACCGTGTTTCCACCCAGTAAAATTTTCCCGCCTTCTTCCTTTGCAAGGTTGATGTGGTAATTGATCTTATCAAAATGTTGCCTGGAAACGATCGCCCCTACACGGGTATCATTATCCAGCGGATCACCCATTTTCAACTTACTTGTTTCGGCAATAAATACTTCCTTGAACTCTTCATAAATACTTTTCTCAACCATGATCCTTGATCCGCAAAGGCAAATTTCTCCCTGGTTCTCAAATGATGATTTCAGGGTTGTCTGAATCATCTTTTCAAAAAATTCATCTTTCACCGGCTTGCCGGCAGAATCTTGTATGGTAAGGCAATCAGCAAAAATGATGTTCGGATTTTTCCCTCCAAGCTCGAGTGAAAGCTTTTTGAACATCGGGGCAGCAATGGCTGCAATTTCTTTTCCGGCACGCGTGCTGCCGGTAAATGAAATAGCCCTGATGGCAGGATGCTTTACGATTGCAGCACCGCATTTCGGACCGGTGCCATGGAGAATATTTAAAACCCCGTCAGGCAAGCCAGCTTCGATACAGATTTTTGACAGCTCAAAGGCAGTCATCGGTGTTACCTCACTGGGCTTGGCGATTACACAATTTCCTGCGGCAAGTGCCGGAGCGATCTTCCATGTGAAAAGATAGAGCGGCAGATTCCACGGGGAAATGCAGCCAGCAATTCCGATCGGCTGGCGCAACGTGTAGTTCACTGTTCCGCTTTCCATCACGTGCGCCTCGCTTGCAAACTGAACAGCTGCAGTGGCAAAAAATCTGAAGTTTGAAGAAGCCCTTGGAATGTCCAGCGAGCGTGATAATGAAACTGGCTTTCCGCTGTCTGCAGATTCCAGCCTGGCAAAATGATCACGCTTCTCATCTAACAGAGCTGCGATGCGCATCATGACGCGGCAGCGTTCCTCCGCTGCCGTAGCTGACCATGATGAGAATGCTTTTTGTGCAAAATGCACAGCATGTTCTACATCTTCTTCGCCGGAGTCTGGTATTTCAGAAACAACCTTTCCTGAGGAAGGATCATAATTCAAAATAAATTTTCCGTTGGCCGGTGCGATTAATTTTCCACCAATAAAATTCTGAAGCTGAAGCATGAGGACAAGAAAGTTACCACAGGGTCAAAGATAAGATTGCTTCACCACCGGTGTGCTGATACTGCCAATGAATCATTTTCATGGCTTCTAAAACCAGCAGAATCAAAGGATAACAGGGATCAAAATCCCATTGATAGTAACCGTTGCACTGGCGTCACAGCTTCCGCCGCCATAATCCAGTATCGCAACAGGTAAATTGCCATGGGTAATGTCAAGGGTTCCCTCTTTGATCCATGGACAGGTAAATGCTGCTATCAGCGGACTCGTAATAATGACAGAAAAAGGATTTGCATTTCGGTCAGTACCCGATGCTGAACCTGTAATGGAATACACATCATCAAATGGCAGTAAGGTGCTATCACCTAGTGTCCATTCCCGGTCACGTTGCGAGGTCCAAGAGATGGTTTGACCGGAATAGATAGTTACGAGTGCTTCAATAACATTAATGGAATAATGAAGATTGCCATTGGCATTGTGCCCCATACTTGTGACCGTTTTATTATAATCAAATTTATTCATTTCAGATGGGAGCATACCCTGGTAATAATCCATTGTGGTAATGGTAATCACCGTACCTGAATCTCTGTACAAGCCAGTCCAGGTTGCTGAGATTATTCCCTGCCGGTATTTACCATCCCAGTCAGAGCATAAGCAGGGCACTGTATCGAAATCAATGGTGATGGATTTGAATAATGAAATAGTATCAATGGTGATGTTTGCACAGGAAGGCAGAATAGAATCATCCTGAATATCCCGCACATCGTAATGATACGCAGCAGAATTGACAGCCTGAATAACCCTGTTGGATTCACCTTCCGCTATTGCGTGATCCGTTACAGCAGTAACATCGTTGTTGGCTGAGTCTTTCTTGCATGATGTAAGCAGGGTTATCATCATTAAAATTAAAATCAAATAATGTGCATTCATAATTATTATTGAAATGATGTGTGTTAGAAGCTGTTTGGAATTCAATCCGAAATTAGTTTACCCTTCGAAAAGCTGAGGGTAACCTCTGCGCGAGTCAGATTGTGCCTGTCGAAACATTAAATTTTCAGGTTGCTGTTAATTTCCAAAGCCTCGTAAACATTTCCTGACTTGCTGACTTACTTAAATTGAACCGTCAGATTCTTAAGAATTTTGTAGCCCGAATTAATCTTATAAATACAGTGCTTATCGCGAAATAATCCAGGACTCAGGGTTAAGCAGTACTGTTCCTTTCCAGATTTCAAGATGCATCATGGTTTCACCCGTGGCGGGATCAGTATAAGCAGTACCCAGGGCTTGCTTGGTGGATATTTCATCATTGGCTTTTACCTTAACAGTTATAAGGTTGCTGTAGACCGTAAAATATTCACCATGGCGAACCAGGACTGCTTTATGGTAGCCGGGGTTGGTGAGGATGCCCACCACTGTTCCCTTAAATATTGACCGCACACTTGCACCAGCGGCGGTTTTAATATCAATGCCATTGTTTTTTACGGTAAGGTTATCAAAAACCACGTGTGCATGAGTACCAAACTCATCACTGATCTCCCCTTTTTCTACCGGCCATGGTAACTTGCCCTGGTTACTCTCAAAGCCCGCGGATAAGGCTGCAGCTTCAGGTGTGAGCGCCAGTGAGGATGATGAAGTTGTGGAGGAGCTGCTTTTCCCCGAAGCTGTGGCTGAATTTACAGCCTTCTTCTTTGCTTCTTCTATTTCTTTTCTGATCAGGTCGGCTATTTCTTTCTTCAATGCATCCTGCTCCTTTTTCTTTTTATCAATATTTATTTTCAAATCCTTTTCCTGCTTCGAAAGTGATTTTACAAGCTTGTTTTTCAGTTCTTTTTCCAGCGCGAGCTTTTTCTTCTGGTCTTCCTGCTCGTTTACTTTTTGCTGCTTATCCTGCTTTCTTACCTTCAAAACTGACATCTGCTTGCGCAGATCATTTTTTGTGGTAATAATCAAACCTGCCTGCTGACGGCGATAGCTGTTGTATTTTTTGATATACTTCAGCCGTGTAAAAGCATCATTGAAGTCGGTTGCTGAAAAAAGGAAAAGCAGCTTGTTGTATGCATCGCGGTGCTTGTAAGCGTAGTAAACCATTTTTGCATAGTTCTTTTTGAGAAATCCAAGGTCTTTATCAAGAGACCTCACAGTAGAAATTTTATTGCTTATCTCTCTGTCAAGCTGTGAAATTTCATTGCTGTAATTTACGATGAGCTTCTGCCTTGCGGATATTTTTTTTTGCAATGTTGCCACCTGGGATACATTGACCTTCTTCGACTGCCGGGTGTGATCCAGATCTTTTTGAAGAGTCTGGATTTCCTTTTTCAGCTGCTCTTTTTTCTGTTCCAGATCTCCTTTAGAATTCTGGGCGAAGGAATAGCTTGAAGCTGAAAGAAAGATGATGAATGTGAACAGAAACCTCACTCCGGTAGTTTTAATAATCAGGATAAGCTTGTCTATTGATTTTGTAACTAATTATTGCAGGAAATATTGCCTGCTGATCCTGCCGCCTCTTATCACTCATCCCCCTTAAAAGGAAATTTCAGCGGATCATTTAGTTTGATCTTGTTAAAAGTAATATCGATCACCATTTCTTCAGGACGACGGATAACAATTTTTCTCCACAATGAAAAAGGAGGATTGTATTGTATATCATAAAGAGAATTACTGGATGAAAAATTTTTTTGCGGTGATTCAGTTAAAAATTGAGAGAGTAGCTGAAATGATTTTGAAAGTACAATTGAATCACCCGCTGAATTTTCATTTGAAAGCAGCAAGATTAGCGAGTCAGTAGTTTTATTTACATCATAGCTGTTTCTGATGAAAAGCAAGTTGCCGGTAATTAGATTTTGAACAGTGTAGAAATCTACCGGAAGAGAGGTGTAAGACTTAAAAAAATCATATCCTCTTGTGTCCCGTTTTCTGCTGAGCCTGTTTATAACCTGGATAGAATCCTTTGTTAGCAGCATTCGTGCAACTTCAACGCCAAGTGCAGGGGTTATGGAAATCCAGATTGCGCTGTCTTTCTTAATTCTGAAGTTGGCAGTGAAATTTGTATTATCATTTCCGCGGGTTACTTCCACCCTGGCTTTACCACTGAACCATTCAAAATGAAAAGCATGGGCCTTGATAGAATCGATGATGGCGGTGGAGGTGGAGGAATTAAGCCTTGGAAGTACTGCGGGCTGGGTTTTAACCGCAACAGAAGTGGTTTTGCAGGATATTAAAAATAGCAGGATAATGGCGCACAAAAATTTATTCATACAACTTTCGCTCAGCAATTTTTTTATCAATTGTATCGGACTCCACTTTTTTTGCCTTTGCCAGCATCCAGTATTTAACTGCGCCCTCTACATCATCAAGCTTAAATAGAATATCTCCATAATGCTCCAGGAGTGACCCATCACTTTCACCGCCATGCTGTAAGGCTTTTTCCAGCCATTGTTTTGCTTCACGGAATTTTCCGCTTTTATACAGCACCCATGCATAGGTATCTTCATAGGCTGCGGTATTAGGAGAAAGAATATTTGACTGCTCGCTCATCTTTTCTGCCTCATCAAGTTTTTCACCCCGCAAGGAGAGAAAGTAACTATAGTTATTCAGAACATACGCATTGGAGGGATCGAATACAAGCGCCAGTTCATAGCAGCTGTCAGATGCATGGTTATTTTTCAGGTAATAATATGCATCACCTACGCTGGCATATATCTGTGACAAAAACTTTTTATCTCCCACCCCGATGTCAATGGCCTTGCTGAGCGTCTTTATGGCATCATCATACCTCTTTAATTGCATGCTCGCATACCCGCTGAAATAATAAGTAAGAGACTGATCGGGAAATAATTCAATGGCTTTGGATGACACATTCAGTAAGGAATCATAATTCCTTTTGTGATCATAAATAAAAAATAATTGCTGCCATACCAGGAAACGGCTGCTGTCAAGACCTATGGCGTGCTTGTATTGCTCCAGTGCATCATCATTTTTATCCTCCTGGTAAAGCAGGTCGCCATACATCGCATAGGCCTTTGCCTCGCTTGCATGGGATTTAGTAAGCACTTTTGCCAGTTCAAGTGCGTGCATTTTTTTTTGATCGTTTTCCGGCAATGGATTCTGAAAGTAGGGAAGATAGCCGAGCAGTACGCTGATGCCTATATCCACATCCAGATCAGGGTTTGCAAAAGCCTTGCTGAAAGCCATGAAGGCTCCGGCATCATCTCCTTTTCGCTGAAAATAACTCGCAAGCACCAGGTTTGTACGCGGGTCATCAGGATCAAGCGCAACAAGCTTTTGCAAAACCTCATACGCCTTATCCTCCATCTTGTTCGTCATGTAAAAATCTACGAGCAATGAATAGTATTTCGGCTCCTCGGCATGGGCATCAATAAGCTTTTGTAATTCTTCCGCAGCCTTATCTTTCTTTCCTAACTGAAGCCACAGCTTTACCTTTTCGGTGGTAACATCTTCTGAAATGCCGAAACGCTCTTCAATCTCATTAAAGATGCCGAGAGCATTATCATACTGTTTATTCTGCTCGGTAAAGAATGCCCGGTTGAACCATGCATCTGTATTTTCAGGATCTACCTCAACCAGCCGGGTATAAACTTTTTCAGCAGCACTGTAATTGCCAAGGCCGCCAAGCAGGGTTCCGTAAAGATCAAGATACCAGGTGTTTTCAGGATCGAGCTTTATCGCCTGCTGGGCATATGCCGCAGCTTCAGTATATTGCCTGGAAGAATAAAGTATTTTAGCGAGGTTATAGTATGCGGCATCGTTTGAAGGATCAATTTTTAGCGCTTCCCTGAATAAATTAATGGCCTGCTGATGATCTCCCAGCAGCTCCATTTTATTCGCCTCAATAAACTTCTCCATTGCAATTCGTTTCCTCGGGTCATTATTGCTGATGGAGGCGGCATCAGGAAATTCAGTTCCCGTTTTTGCTATGGCAGTTTTTTCAGTGGAGCAGGAGAATAACAGGACGGCACTGCCCGCAAGCAACGAAACGAATAAAAACAATTTGATCTTCATGGGAATTAATTCTTATCAAAAATTCCGGTTGTCAAAACTACGAAAACCGTACCCGCTCATGAACCGGATGAGTAATCGCCAAGACTAAGCTCATTGGGCAGGCCACTCATATTAACGTGATTGCCTATCATAGAATTATTGATGAGCCGGTTTTTAATTTTTGAGTAAGATTGAATAATGGAGCTTTTTATAATACAGTTTTCTATTACTGTTTTTTCTCCAATAGAAACATGCGGACCAATCACCGAATTTCTTATGGTAACACTGGCACCGATAAAGGAGGGAGAAATTATGATGGAATTTTCAAGGGTCGCGCTCTTATCCACGAGCCGCTCAGCTTTATAATGCTCAAGCACTGCCCTGTTAGTATCTACAGTAGCATCCTTGTTACCGCAGTCGAGCCACTCATTCACCTCTCCAGGATAAAGTTTTTTCCCCTTATCCTTCATATGTTCCATCGCGGTAGTAAGCTGGTATTCGCCTTTTTCCTTAATGTCATGATCAATCAGGTACTGTAATTCATTCTTTAGATTTTCACCATCCTGAAAATAGTATATGCCGATGATTGCCAGATCTGAAACATAAGCAGGTGATTTTTCAATGAACTCGGTTATGTACCCTTCCTTTCCCACCTTTACTACCCCAAACTGTTGCCAGTTATCCACCTTTTTTACCCAGATTACACCGTCTGCTTTATCCGGTATTTTGAAATCAGTGTAGAACAGAGTGTCTGCAAAGGCAATGATCACACGGTCCTTTAAATATTTTTGAGCGCACAGGATTGCATGGGCTGTGCCAAGGGGGTTGTTTTGATAATGAATGGAGCCGGTGGCACCCAGGGATTCTGCGATCTTCAGTAAGGTTTTTTCAGTTTCTTTACCGAAATCACCAATCACGAAGGCAATATGCTCAATCTCATCGCCGGCAATTTCAGCGAGGTATTCGATAAGATGCTGTACGATCGGTTTGCCTGCAACCGGAATTAACGGCTTAGGAGTGGTGAGGGTATGCGGGCGCATGCGCTTACCGAGGCCTGCCATGGGAACGATGACTCTCATTTGCGCGATGAATTAAAACTTAAAAAATAAAAAATGACGTGTTAAAGAGAGGCAATTACAATAGATAGCCAGGTTTTTAAATATTAACTGAATATTCATTTATTTCCGGTATGACCAAAACCACCTTTGCCGCGATGGGTTTCCTGCAATTCCTCAACCACTTCCCAATCGATCTGTTCATATTTTGTAATGATCATTTGTGCAATGCGCTCGCCCGGCTCAATAACCTGCACCTGGTCCGAAAGATTTACGATGATGATCCTGATCTCACCCCGGTAATCACTGTCAATTGTACCGGGTGTGTTAAGAAGCGTCAATCCTTTTTTCACCGCCATCCCGCTTCGCGGACGAATTTGTGCTTCATAGCCTGCAGGTAATTCAATGTATAAGCCTGTGGGAATCAGATTTCTCTCCAGGGGCCTCAACTGAACCGGCTCATTTAAATTTGCGCGGAGATCCATTCCTGCCGAGCCGGCAGTTTCATATGCCGGTAATGCATTTTCAGTACGATTGATGATCTTCACTTTCATGAGGGCGGCAAAAGTAATGATGAATTAGAATGAAATGGAAGAAACATGCGGGAAGGGCCATTCGTGAAAAACATCATCCCCGGATTGCTCAGTGGAAATTAAAAGAAATGATTTCTGTTCTCTGAGTCCAATTTCGGATCCGGATTATTAGTGCAGATAAATTATGC
>JBDSEA010000188.1:0-10774 GCA_039920305.1 Chitinophagales bacterium | reverse complement strand
CCAATAACAAAAAAAAGAAAAATGGTATTTGTTTTAAGATCATTTCCTGGAGGTGAGCCGGCAAAACTAAGTTTTTTGCTTTTTCTTTTTTGCCGCCGGGAACAACACATTATTAAGAATCAGCCTGTAGCCCGGTGAATTTGGATGCAATGCTAGATCAGTGGGCGGATCACCAACCTGGTGCTGGTAATCTTCCGGATCATGTCCACCGTAAAAAGTCCAGGTTCCATGACCGTATTCGCCATGAACGTAGCGGGCCTCGCCAACTGATTTATTTTCACCCATTACAAGCGTTGCAGGCTTCATCGTCTCATTACGGAAGGCAGTAGTCTGACCCATGAACCCCTTGATAAGCTGGGTATGATCCTGGCACAGCATGGTAGGAACAGGATCCCATTTCGCTGAGAAATCAAATAAAGTAAAATAATCCTGGTCCATCGGCACACGACGGGTATTGGTAGCATCAATATTTGAAAACTCGTAAGTCATGGGATCGCGAACGAGGGTAAAATTCTGGAATGCAAAGCATTGCGAGAAGTCAAGCTTTTGCTGAGCGGCCGGATCCTGACCATCGCCATCATACATCCATTCGCAAATGTCAATACCCTCGGCTGCAAGAGCAATATCATAGCTATCAGTAGCAGAGCACATGGCAAACATAAAACCACCACCTGAGACGTAAGCCCGGATATTTTTTGCCACAGCGAGTTTGAGCTGGGATACTTTGGTAAAACCCCACTTCGCTGCTGTAGTTTCCTGAAGCTTAACGTCTTCAATATACCACGGAGCATTTGCATAGGCAGCATAAAATCTTCCATACTGCCCGGTAAAATCTTCATGGTGAAGGTGCAGCCAGTCATAAAGCGGCAGCTTCCCTTCCAGTACATCATCATCATAAATCAGCTCGTAGGGAATTTCCGCGTAAGTGAGAACCATGGTGACCGCATCATCCCATGGACGCTTATTCTTGGGTGAATAGACTGCAACTTTGGGTGCTTTTTCAAGCTTAACAACATCCTGGTTTACTTCAGGATTAGCAATCTCCGCGAGAATACCATTATACTGAACATCCGGTACAACTTCATAACTTACTCCGCGAACCACACATTCATTTTCTCCCTCTGAAAAGTTTGGAAAAGCAAAGCTTCCTCCCCTATAATTAAGCATCCAATCGAGCTTTATTCCCTTCGCCAGAATCCAGTAGGCAACACCATAAGCTTTCAAGTGGTCGCTTTGTTTTTGATCCATGGGAATGAGGATCATGGAAGCAAATGATTGTTGCATCAGGAGCATTCCAGAGAGCAGAAAAAAGAAACGCTTCATCATTCAAAATTAGAAAGACTAAACCAAACGCAAATATTTTAACATTGTTATACTGAATTTTAGCTGCTGGTAAAACTATTTCGTGTTGTTAGTAATGGCTTTAATAATTTTCCGCTCTGGAAATAATGGTGCGCAATCCAAATCTCAATCCCGCTGAAGAATCCCTATCCCCTGCCGAGCTTGAGGTGGAAAAAGTTTTGCGCCCATCCGCTTTTGAAGATTTTGCCGGGCAGGAAAAAGTTGTCGAGAACCTTAAAATTTTCATTGCCGCGGCAAAACAAAGAGGCGATGCCCTTGATCATGTTCTTTTGCACGGCCCTCCCGGACTTGGTAAAACCACTCTCGCAAATATTATTTCAAATGAGCTTGGTGTGAATCTCAAAACTACTTCCGGTCCGGTGCTGGAAAAACCCGGCGACCTCGCGGGTTTGCTTACCAATCTTGAGGCTAATGATGTATTGTTTATTGATGAAATCCACCGGCTGAGTACAGTAGTGGAAGAATACCTGTATTCAGCAATGGAGGATTTTAAGATTGACATCATGCTGGATAGCGGACCGAATGCGCGCTCGATCCAGATTCAGCTTCATCCATTCACTCTTATTGGTGCTACCACAAGGTCGGGCCTGCTTTCTTCTCCATTGCGTTCACGCTTCAGCATTGCTATGCGGATGAATTATTACGATGCGATAACTTTAAAAAAAATTATACATCGCTCGGCAAAAATTTTAAACACTCAAATTCATGAGGATGGCGCTGATGAAATTTCGCGGCGTAGCCGCGGCACCCCGCGTATCGCCAATGCACTGTTGCGGCGGGTACGGGACTTTGCACAGATAAAGGGCACCGGGAATATTGATATAGATATCGCCCGGTATGGATTGAATGCCCTGAATGTGGATGAGCATGGACTGGATGAAATGGATAATAAAATCCTCTCCACCATCATAGAAAAGTTTAAAGGGGGACCGGTGGGATTAAACACGATTGCAACAGCAGTGGGAGAAGAACCCGGAACGATTGAAGAAGTATACGAGCCTTTTCTGATCCAGGAGGGTTATCTTAATCGCACCGCACGCGGCAGGGAAACAACGGAGCTTGCATTCAGGCATCTCGTAAAATTGATCCCCAAAAATCCGGGGATGCTTTTCAGCTGATTTTAGCTTGCATGGTTAAAACAGCTTTCAAGCCATTATCCTTTAAATGTGTTTTTAAAATAAGAAAGCCGCGAAATAATGATCGCAGCTTCCCTGAATTCCTAAACTGAACAATTAATCTATTATGAGTTTCTTCACCTGTTGCTTACCATCACTTGTTACAATCACTAAATAATTTCCTGCAGGTAAATTCGCAACAGAAATTTTCAGTTGCTGTTCATCTGAAATGATGTTTCCCAATTCCCTTCCCGCTAAATCAAGTATGCGTACCCGTGTGATAACTGCATTTGATTCAATGCTGATTTCATCATGGGAAGGATTCGGAAAGACCGAAACATTTATTGATTCCTCGGAATTGAGTGTCATACGCTCCGTAAGAGTTGTAAGCTTCTTTATTTCTGTATAGCCTGAAGTTTTCACTCCCTGAATATCACACCATGTTTCAATTTTCCAGTCATATTTAGTATTTGGATTAAGTCCGGTAACCTTCTTTGAATGCTTGTCAGCACTAATAATCTTTGTCTTCCATGTTTCACTCAGATGGGCTTTGTGCTGAAGATGATATTCCACCGCACCTGCCACTTCATTCCATTTTAAGGTGGCAGAAGTTGCGGTAATATCAAGGGCCTTCATCTTTTTCAGTGTAGGTCGCGCGCATGGTTTCCATTCGTAATTATGACCACGGTATGATGTCATGCTCTTGCCCGGATTCAATTTCATTTCCCAAACGATAGTCCCCTCAGGAGTAACTTCAAACATGCTTGGATTCTGGTTATTGGTTCTCCAGCCCCCGTTAATAAATGTATTTCCATTTGACAGGCGCTGCGCATTTCCGCCGGCGCTGTAATAAATTGTATTTCCGTTATTGCCACCGGGATGACCATAACTCCACACCAGTGTGGCAATCTTATTTACCTCATCCATCTTGTATTCCTTCACCTGGCTGTGTGATGGCGTATGATAATTACCATTATCCCACAGGGTGATATTTCCGTTTGCAATACGACGGCTGTCATGCTGAAATGTAAATTTCTCTGAGTCATTTACGAATGTAAATTCATTCATCTGGCCACCAAGGCGCCAGATAAATTCACCGGTGCTCACATCAATTTTATTTACCTGATCAAGATGCCGGTTGGATACAATAATATTCCCGTCATTATCTACATCAATAGCATTGGTGTGTACATAGTCAATATAAAAAAATCCAAGATTAATATGCTGTGCTTCAGTAATGACGATATGGTCAAATGACCGCCATTCAAAAATCAGATTTCCTTCCGGATCAAATTCCTGAAGTACGGTGCCAAGGACTGTAGCGTTTTGAGAGTAGTCAGGATCATATACCGTCATGTCAACAATCTGATTCTCATCAGCAATAATGAAAACATGGTGGTCTTCAGTGATCTGGCATTCATGAAAATCCATTGAATAGCCATTGGCCGCATATATCTTGTTGATCACGCTAAAGTTGGAATCAAGCTCATCATAGTGGTTTCCATTCCGTACAGCAAAATTCCCATTCTGCTGTAATTTGAAATCGGAACAGCTGCTTAACTCTTTTGAAGAAACCGAGTCCCCATCAGGTGTTATAACATGGTGGCCGGTCCAGCTATTGGTAAAAAAAAATGCGTTGAATGCATCGAAAAAAATATCTCCGGGTGTGGGGTTATCATTAATGGTTATTTCAACAAGACCTTCCAGATCACGTGTGCCATCTTCAATATTTTGATCAGTACTTATTCCATTTTGAAGCAATTCCCGCTCAGAAAGAATTCTTTTGGCATTCCTGAAATTATTCATCTCTTCATCATTATATTGCCTGTGCGTTGAAAAGTTAAATGAATAATCATTAAGACTCCTGCCCTGCTCCGATTGCAAACCCTTTGCAATGGTAACTGTCACCTGCTCATCATAAGCGAACGGCTGCATGGGCTGCAGCAAAATAGTTTTACCATCAGGGCATGTTTTCATGGTAAACTGATGCCTGCCACTCCGGGATCCCTGAATAGTGAACAAATTTTCCTGAACCGAAGCAGCTTTAAATGTGCTTCCTTCCCTAATGATAATGCTGTGTTCAACATTGTTGTTTTTTGAACCGGGCATGGGAGAAATGTACTGGTATTTTGCCTGTGCGCCTGTTAGGAATGGCAATAGCACTAAGCAGATTCGGAGAAGATTTTTCATATGTACTTTTTTGGTGAAAGTGAAATCAAATGTACCCAGAAATTTAATATAACCTTAACCGCAACCTCAATTGAAATCGCTCAGTCTTCATGGCTGCTGAACTGAATATTCAAATTATCTTTGCAGGATGATTGATTCGGGGTGTGGCGCAGTTGGCTAGCGCACCAGCATGGGGTGCTGGGGGCCGGTGGTTCGAGTCCACTCACCCCGACAAAGACCGGTGTTTGATCACTCCGGTCTTTTTACTTGGCGCCTGCCATACTTTTACACCCGGAAAATTCTTCACCAGATCAATTTAATTCAGAATAAACGGAATGTTGACTGCCGGTTCGCTCACTGCAAAAATTATTTTCCCTTCTGACCTATAAAATCATGAAAAACATTTTCGTTTTTATTGCATTAACATTTTTTATTCATACGTTGCTTGCTCAATCACCGCAGGATAATAAAGGAAATTATTATGGGAAATTAAATACAGGGCATTTCTACGGAAGAATAGTGGACTCAAGAACAGGAAAGGCTGTAGAGTTTGCCACACTGCAATTGTTTCAGACAAAGCAGGATTCTGTGAGCGGGAATCTGAAGGCTATGCTGGTAACCGGGGCGCTCACAGAAGCTAATGGAGATTTCAATATGGATAATTTGCCTGTGATGGGGGAATATATCTTGAAGGTTACAGCCATTGGCTATGACTCAACAGTGCAAAAAATTTCATTCAATAATAATATGGATGATGTACAATCCGGAAACTATCAAAAACTGCCGGGCAATTCAGATAAAGACCTCGGGAACATCAGGATCAACCCGCTTGCCATCGAGCTCAATGAGGTAACTGTAACAAGTGATGAACAGCTATACAAACTGGAATTAGATAAGAAAGTTTATGACGTCTCGCGCGATCCCTCAAATACGGGGGGAACGGCAGAGGATGTTTTGAAAAAGATTCCCGGAGTGAACATTGACCTTGATAATAATGTAACGCTGCGAAATGCTGCACCCACTATTTTCGTTGATGGCAGACCCACTACTCTTACCATTGACCAGATTCCCTCTGATGTGATCGAGAAGATTGAAGTTGTCACCAATCCATCTGCAAAATATGATGCTTCCGGGGGTCAGTCAGGAATTATCAACATATTAATGAAGAAGAACCGGCGAATCGGTTATAACGGAAATCTGCGAGCGGGAATCGATAAGCGGGGAAGGATAAATTCAGGAGGAAATATCAATTTCCGGCAGGGGAAAGTAAATGTGTTTGTCAATGGAAATCTTAACCAGAGAAAAACCGTAAGCATGAATGCGACTGACCGGTACAATCTTACTGACTCACCGCTTACCAATATTTTTCAGAGGGATACCTCTACTTCAACAGGCTTGATGGGTTTCGGAAATCTCGGGTTAGATTATTTCATTAATAATAGAAATACAATTACGCTCAGCGGAACCTACGTCAGGGGCAATTTCAATCCTGTGATCAAGACGGGAATTATTACTGACACCATTCTTGAATCACAGGTTATCAGCAGCCATGCTTCAAGGTTTACTGATAACACCCGAAGCTTTAAAAATATCGGATCATCAATTTCTTTCAAGCATTTATTTCCAAAGGAGGGTAAAAACTGGACTGCGGATCTTAACTATAGTGAAGGCACGAGCATGAACAATGGATATTTCACCACGCAGTATTTTGATGATCAGCATGTACCTCTTGGTAACCCAGAGCAGCAACAGCAGAACGGCAGTGGCATCAATCGGTTCTTTACAGCACAAACAGATGCCGTACTTCCCATATCTGATAATCTGAAAGTCGAAGCAGGAGCACGTGCCGCCCATCGCAGCTTCTTCTCCGAAAACCATGTGTATGTTTATAATGATTCTATTAACCAATTTGAAGAGGTTCCGGACTTGAATAATTATGAGTTCAAGGATGAAGTCTTTGCTGCATACTCAACATTCAGTAATAAGCTCAGTAAATTTCAATATCAGGCAGGCTTGCGCGTCGAAAGCTCATTTTATACCGGAGTGCTCACGGATGAGGACGAAACATTCAAAAATAATTTTCCATTTAGTCTGTTCCCGAGTGGCTTTATGCAATATGAGCTTACAAAGTCAAGTGATCTTCAGCTCAACTATTCCCGAAAAATTGATCGCCCGAATTTTTTTCAGCTGCTCCCCTTCACTGACTATTCTGATTCACTGAATTTATCACGCGGGAATCCTGCCCTCAAGCCGCAATTCACTCATACAATTGAATTTTCTTTAGATAGGAATTTTAATAAAAGCAGCAGCTTCCTGGCATCCGTTTATTTCAAAAATACCTCTGACCTGATCACCCGGTTTCAATTGCAGGAATACGATTCAGCGTTGAACCAGAATGTGATCATCAACACCTACGTAAATGCAAGCTCTGCTCAATTGTACGGTGTAGAATTCACGGCCTCCAGCAACATTAAAAAGTGGCTTACACTTTCCGCTGATCTGAATTTTTACGAATCATATATTGATGGAAAGAATATTGAAGCTGATTTAACAAATCAGCAATTCAGCTGGTTCGCAAAACTGAATTCAAGCTTTAAGCTTCCTATGAGCTTTACAATTCAGATTTCAGGAGATTATCAATCCCGGGCTTCATTATCACAGGGTTCAGGAGGTGGCGGCGGCGGTAGAATGTTCGGCGGAGGTGGCGGTTTCTTCGGATCTAATCCCGCAACACTTCAGGGTTATATCAAACCGGTTTATTCGGTTGATCTTGCTTTTAAAAAGGAATTTCTCAGTAATAAAGCAGCCGCCATTACCCTTAGCTTTTCTGATATTTTCCGCACGCGCAAGCATGTTACCTTTTATGATACCGATTTTTTTACACAAACTTCGTCACGTGTCCGCGATCCGCAGTTTATACGCCTGAATTTTAGCTGGCGGTTTGGAAAATTTGATACTTCCCTCTTAAAGCGGAAAAACCTTCAAAACAACGGGGATATCATGCAGGATGTACCCCAGGGAATGTGAGAGATGAAATACAAGGATGGTGAACTGATAAACCCGGCGACAATCCAACTCTGATTGATTGACATCCCCTGCAAAATGATTCTTTTCTTTCTTCGTTAATTCGTTGCCCTAAAATTTGAAACCGGCTATTCAAGATCTGAAATGAGTTTTCTATATCCTGCAGTTCTATTCGCTCTCAGTGCCATAGCAATTCCAATCATTATTCATCTTTTTAATTTCCGCAGGTATAAAACCGTTTATTTCTCGAATACCAGGTTTTTGAAGGAGGTAAAAGAACAAACTGATTCCCGCTCCAGAATTAAGCATTTGCTTGTATTGCTATCCCGAATTCTTGCAATCACCTTTTTGGTTTTCGCTTTTGCCCAGCCATTTATCAGGCGGGATAATACATCCGATGCTGCAGGCAAAAAAACAATAAGTGTGTATGTCGACAATTCCTTCAGCATGGGTCAAACACAAAGTGATGTGCCGCTACTGGAGATTGCAAAAAAGAAAGCGAATGAAATTGCTTCAGCAGGAAACAATGATGACCTGTTTCAGCTGCTCACCAACGATTTTGAAGGAAAGCAGCAGCGTTTGATTGATAAGCAGGAATTGATCAATATGATACGGGATGTTCAGATTTCCCCGGTAACCAGAACACTGAATGATGTATTACAGCGGCAACGTGAATCCCTTTCAAAAGGAAGCGACGCAAAACAGATATATGTGATTTCTGATTTCCAAAAATCATTCAGTGATTTCACACAACTTCATGCTGATACTTCTGTAATAACAAGTTTTATCCCGCTTTCTTCCGTGGAGTCATCAAATCTTTACATTGATACCTGCTGGTTCGAATCACCTGAGCAGGTATCAGGGCAGTCCGCCAAACTACTGGTCAGGATTGTGAATGATGCGAAGCAACGGGTAGAGAACGGACGGCTCACGCTCAAAATCAATGATCAGATAAAAGCTATCAGTGATTTTTCTGCGGATCCAAACAATTCTGTCACAGATACCATTACATACACCGTGAGTGATAGAGGCTGGAACAGGGCAGAGCTTTCCCTCATTGATCATCCAATTACGTTTGATGACACTTACTTCTTCAGCTATTTTGTGAGAGAGCATATTGATGTTATGGCTATTAACGAAACTATACCCAACCAGTATCTCACCGCACTCTTTGGATCTGATAGTTTTTTTGTACTGAAAAATATTCCATTTAACCAGCTCAATTATGCTGATCTTTTAAAGAATCAGTTTGTGATCATCAATGGAGTAAAGCAGCTTCCGACCGGATTATCATCACAGCTGAAAATCCTTCTTGAGCAGGGTGGAAATGTTTGCATATTCCCCGATGTTGCTGCTGATATTGGTTCCTATAATAATTTCCTTGCTTCGGTTAATGCAAATCTGATTTCCTCGTTTGTTAATTCGGCCAGGCAGGTAAGCTCTGTAAACACCCACGATCCTGTTTTTTCGGAAGTTTTTCAGCGCCTTTCACAGAATATCACTTTGCCCAAAAGCAACGGAAGCTTTTTGCAAGCCAAAAATACTTTTACGAATGCAGAGCCGCTGCTTACCTGCAGTGACGGAACTCCATTCCTTACCAAGTATTCAGTGGGAAAGGGATTCCTGTACTTTGTAGCTGTACCTCTCGATAAAAATTTTTCGGATCTGCCATTGACTTCAATCTTTGCCCCCATGATGTATAACATGGCGGTAATCAGTGCTTTTTCAGCAGAGAATATATACATTATTGGGAAGGAATCAACAGCAACAGTACATGTTGAGCTTAACAATGATGAACAGGTTCTCCGGTTGAAAGGAAAGTCAGCCGAATTTATTCCTGCACAGAGGAAAACCGGGAGTAGTGTTAATATTTTCCTGAATAACTTTCTTTCACAATCAGGCTTTTATGCATTACAGGATCCTGCGGGTGAAACGCGCGCATGGTTTGCTATGAACTATGACCGCAAAGAATCTGAACTTGCTTTCCTTGAAGCCGGAGAACTCCAGAATCTTTCAAGGCCCTTAAAAGTAAATGTGATCACCAACCCTGACAGGGATCTCCAGGGCTTTATTACCGGTCAGAATCTTGGATTGCCACTTTGGAAAATCGCTTTGATTTTTGTGCTCATTTTTATAGCTGCAGAAATTCTGCTGCTCAAATTCTGGAAGCAGCACGTTTAGCCAGGAGTCTTAAAAATTTGATATCAGAAATGCATCTTATGTTTCTTTACCTGACGCATGTTCCAGTATAACCTATACTACTACCAACTTTCTTTTATCTTCGTGCTGTGCCTATGCTGCTGATCCGAGCTGCTACTATTCTCGATTCACATTCCCCGTTTCACCTTCAAACTAAGGATATTTTAATTGATGGAGGAATGATTCGTTCAATCAGGCATCGCATTGATATCAGCGATGTGGAAGTTCTTGAGGCAGAGGGAAAATTTCTTTCGCCGGGATGGTTTGACATGTTTGCAAACTTCTGCGACCCCGGCTTTGAGAATAAAGAAGATATCCACAGTGGCGCACAAGCCGCAGCTGCCGGGGGCTTCACAGGAGTGGCGTTGATTCCTGACACATCACCGGTGATTGATTCCAAAGCGGAGGTACAATACATTATCAATAAGGCGAAGGGATGCATCGTTGATATTTTTCCACTCGGGGCTGTTACAAAAAGATGTGAGGGTAAAGAGCTCGCAGAAATTTATGATATGCATCATGCAGGGGCAGTGGCTTTTACTGATGCGCCGAAGCCGGTGATGAGTGCGGGGTTAATGATGCGTGGCCTCTTGTACGTAAAAAAAATAAATGGTGTGATCATCAGTCATCCTCATGATGAAACTATTGCCCCGGGTGGAATGATGAATGAAGGTGTGTCAAGCGTGTTTCTTGGGATGAGCGGGATCCCTTCGCTTTCGGAAGATTTGGTTGTTGTACGTGATATTGAGCTCGCAGCCTATACCGGTTCCCGGGTGCATTTCAGCTGCATCTCCACAAAGAAAGCAGTGAACAGGATTCGTGAAGCAAAGAAAATAGGGATTCCGGTTACCGCGGGCGTAAATCCCGTTCATCTAATTCTCGATGACTCCTCCCTGAATGATTAT
>JBDSEA010000187.1:0-3766 GCA_039920305.1 Chitinophagales bacterium | reverse complement strand
TCAATATCTCCTTCGTTTGCTATGTGAGGACAATCCTTTGCAATGGCAGCAGCTTCATCAAGTGTTTCAGCTTTCACAATTAAATAGCCACTTATTTCCTTTTCAGAAGTTACAGCGTTTGCTACAGCCGCACTTTTCGAAACTGTTTTTCCACCTGTAACTAAAGGTAAACCACCTGATAATTGACCCTTTTGGCTAAGTCCACCCATATAGGCACCCCAAGCTTGTAGTTCGGCATTATTTTCAGCTTCTGTTTTGTCTGACTGTAGCTTTCCGCCTCTTAATAGCAATAAATATTCTTTCATTTTATTTAAATTTAATTTTGATGCTTACTCTAATTATCAGTTTTCAGCAACCCTGTTGCATCCTTTATTATTTGATGTCGGTGTTCTGCTTGTCCGACCTTGGAGGGTAAGTCCTTTTGTTACCACTTTACTTTTTTATTTATTCGCTTTTGTCAATGCTCAAATGTATCAAGTTAACACTGTCGTCAAGCATGACGCACAAATTCGTATTAAGGAAAACTTTATCATCCAAGACCTTCGCATTTGGTAGGTACATCATGTGGAAATGCGAATGTTTTGAGTTGTCAGGGTTTCGCTTTTTGGTAAAGGAGGTTATCAAGGGATAATTGAATTTTGGCGATTTGTTTCTTACTGACGTGAGTATAATGTACAGTTGTACGATGAGAATAGTGCCGGGCATCTCTTTCATGGCAAACAGATCTGTTCCGCCGTCCATGAGTTGTGTAGTAAAACTGTGGCGTAATGCAATTTTGATCCCTTCTTGATCTTGTGTTGCTGATAAAGTTGTTCATAACACTGCCGTCGTCCTTTCTGCAGGAATGAATTGTCAGCAATAAACTATTAACAGGCAAACTGTAAGTACAGAAAAATCTTTACCTGCCATTAGCTTAGTATAAAGATGCTTTCCCTTAGTTTTGCCGGCAATCAATATCATGAAACGCCTTATCCTCCCCCTCACTTTTGGTTGTTTGTTTCTGTTCGGAGCCATCAATTTTTCATCTGCTCAATGCTCTCTTTGCAAATCCAGTGCGGAATCTTCTCTTAAGGAAGGCAATACGCAGGCAAAAGGCCTGAACGCCGGCATCATGTACCTGCTTGTGATGCCCTACCTGCTTGTGGGCGGGATTGGGTATTACTGGTATATGAATAATAAAAAGAATGAACAAGTGTCTGACACTTGAAAAGTGCCTGACACCTTGCGAGTCCTTGGGATGACAGACTAAAGTGTCTGTCACCTGCTAAAAGATTACACGCTCCTTTTCTTTCGGGATCACCTGGCAGGAGAGCTCATAGAAATTTTCTTAGTCCAGGTCAAGCAATTTCACTCCTAAATCTTTCTGCAGAGTTTTCCTTGCCTGATTCCCAAATAATCCTGAAATGATGAGAAGCTCCAATCCTCCATTTTCTTTACCATTCCCGCACGCAAGGCGTTTTGATGAATATGGTGGAACACTGTAAGTGCATTACTTACAGTACCATCCATTACACATTTACTTCTCGTTTTTTGCTGAAAAAGATTCCCGGTCCGGTAATAAGCTTTATTGATCGCTTTAGCATAACTGCTCAAAAGCCATAAAATGTCTGCGGAAGGTTTCAGGTACTGATCAACTTTTTTAAGAAAGAAGAGGTAATTCTCTTCAGAAAAGAAAATTGGTTGCTTATTATTACCACGATTGTAAACGTGGTAAATTTTTCCTGCTTCGAAATGCATGAGGTGAAAATAACAAATGTGTCAGACACCTATAAGGTGTCAGACACGTCGCACAAATTCTCCCGCGGAGCATTGCTCATTATTGCTATAATCAATTTTTATTTCCTCATCAGTGTAAGAATCTGTGATAATAACGGGACGAACTGGCAAACCATTATTGCCAGCGATGGAAAGGGTTATTATGAATACCTGCGGGCCGCATTCATCAATCATAATCTGTCAAAAGAAGACTCAACATTAGGCTTTATCCGCATGGCCGGAGATGAGCCTGTCATCAAATTTTTTGCAGGACCTGCAATTGCGTGGTCACCATTCTTTTTTGCAGCAAAAGCGGTTGCTTCTGTCATAGACAATCCCACAGATGGATACACTTTTGAGTTCCAGGTAATGATTGCTGTAGCAGGGTTCTGCTATTGCCTACTGGGATTATTTTTTACTGAAAGGCTGCTGCGGATATTCTCTGTCCCCGATTTTGTACGGGCCGTCACCCTGCTGATGATCACTTACGGAACCAATTTATTTTACTATGCGGTACTGGAACCCTCCATGTCGCACATATATGCATTCGCCTGCGTATCAGGATTTATATTTTGTTCTCATCGCTATTTTAGCATGAAGCAGATAAAGCATTTGATTTTTGCTTCTGTTTTCCTCGGGCTTACAATCCTCATCCGGCCCACAAATGGTGTAGTGATTTTAATGATCCCCTTCCTGGTGCAGCGGAGAGAAGCTTTTTTTTCTTACAACTGGAAACATGCTCATCTCATTACATCACTGCTGATCATCAGCGCCTTTGTTTTTACGCAGATGCTGCTTTGGCATGTACAAACCGGGAATTGGCTTGTGTGGTCTTACTCGAGCGAAGGATTTTACTTCACCCGGCCTGCCTTTTCAGGTGTTTTGTTCAGCTATGATAAAGGATGGTTTGTGTATACGCCACTGGCCTTCATTTCAATGATTGGTTTTATTCCGCTCTGGAAAATAAGCCGGAGGGCGGCGGTCTTCATAGCAGTAACACTGCTGGCTGCAATCTATTTCACAGCCGCATGGTGGTGCTGGAATTATGCAAATGCATTCGGCATGCGGCCGCTGATTGATTTCTATGCGCTTGTTTCAATTCCTCTTGCAATATTTATTTCCTCCCTGAAAAGGCAGGTGCCGAGAATTATAATGACTGCCATGCTCGCGGGTGTTTTATCAGTAAGCCTTATCCAGACTTATCAATATTATCAAAACATACTGCAGCATTATAGTATGAGCAAGGGTAAATACTGGTTTGTATTTCTTAAAACGGGCGACCGGTATAAAAATATTCTGGGAGGCAATGCGGACCTGATGCCATATGCCGCCAGATCTCCGGTGCTGATTCATCAGGTGAATGATAGCTTTGAGAAACAAGAGAAAGGGTTCAATGAGAAGAACGTGGTTGTTGATCCGGCGAACAAGGAAAATAAATGCTTCCGGTTTGATTCTCTTACCCCATTGCTGATAAGCACGATTTCAGCAGATTCCTCTGTTCAAAATGCCGGCATGCTATACATCAGGATTTCATTAAAGAGAATGGAAGCTGAAAGACATTCATCTTCAGCAGCAAAAATTATTACTGAGCTGAGAAATGGGGAAACACCCGTCTTCCATTATCAATTTTCACTCAATGATTTTCCTGATGAGGAGGTAATGCAATGGAGGACATATCACTATGCGTTCTGGATCCGCAAGCAGCTAAGCCACTCCGGGGAATTAACTTTTGAAATTCAAAATGGTGAGAAGAAGATTTTTTTTATAGATGACCTTGAGATAAAAGTATTCAGGATATTTCAGCACTGACGGGGATTTCTGATTCTGCCCAGTCTCCATTTTCCTTTATCACGGTAATCAGTTCATCTACCGCTGTTTCAGCAGGCACACCCCGCTTCACAATTTCTTTTCCCTTGTACAGCGTTATTTTACCGATGCCGCTGCCGACATACCCATAGTCAGCATCCGCCATTTCACCGGGACCATTTACGATACAGCCCATGATGGCAAT
>JBDSEA010000186.1:0-28187 GCA_039920305.1 Chitinophagales bacterium | reverse complement strand
GGTTGCCCCTCAGCTTTCTGATGGAATCATCGAAAGCAGTTTGTGCAGAAAGCATCCTTGACTTCACTGCCTGTAAATCATTCCACAGAGAGTCGAACTTGTCATACAATTCACCTGCCTGGCGGGCGATGTCCAGTGAGTTGCGTGCCTGCTTTTCCTGCCGCCATAAATTTGAGATGGTTCTGAGAGCCGGTAAAATTGAAAGCGGGGTAACGATGAGTATATTTTTCTCATAAGCCTGCACCCATAGCGTTTGATCTTCCTGTGCTACAAGTGTATAAGCAGCATCTATCGGAATAAACATGAGAACGAAATCAAGACTCTTGAGCTCATACAATTGCTGATACTGCTTCGTGTTTAAATTCTTCATGTGATTCTTTACTGATGAAACATGATCTGCCAGTGAGCGGCGCTGAAGCAGGGCATCGTTACAGGAGCAATAAGATTCGTACGCAGTGATTGAAACCTTTGAATCAATCACCAGGGTTTTATCATCCGGCAGCCGGATCACTACATCGGGAATAAACCGCCTTCCTTCGTCGTTGAGCAGATTTTCCTGGATGAAATACTCACGGTTTTTTTCCAGACCTGAAACCTCCAGGATGCTTTCGAGAATTCTTTCACCCCAGTTTCCCTGGGTTTTGGTTTGACCTTTTAAAGCGAGTGTAAGATTTTTTGCTTCCTGACCAATAGTTTGATTCAGCTTCTGCAAATCTTCCATCTGCTGCTTCAGTCCTGCATTTTTTTCGAGCGACTCCTTATGCGAATCCTCCACCTTCTTTTCAAACTCCCTGATCTTTTCAGACAGCGGCTTAAGTATTTCATTCAGATTGGACTGGTTCTGCTCAGTAAATTTTTTACTCTTCTCATCCAGAAGATCGTTGGCGAGGTTGCGGAATTCAATCTTCATCCGGGTCTGCATCTCTTCCAGCTCTTGTTTCTGATCGTTCAGCTTATCCTGAAGATTCACCAGTGAAATTTTTGCCGAGGAATTTTCAGAAGTGAGTTCAAGGATCTTTTGCTGCCTTTCATTAGATTCTGATTCGAGCTTCCGGGTGTTCTCAAGGAGCGTTTTTACTTTCTCCTCGGCTACATTCTTTTGAGAAAACAATTCTGATATTCTGGCGGAGGACTGATTGCGGAGCAACAGATATCCAATAGCAAATCCTGCAATAATACCTATGAGCAGATAAATGATTTCCATGGTGATAATGCAATCTAATGTTGAAACCGAAAGTTAAAAATTTTAAGATTGGAATTCCGTTCTTAATAGCTTTTAAAACCCTTCATTATATCAAGCTATGAATTCCAGATCTCCCAGCTCTTTTCGGCCTGTAGCTTCAGCATATCCATCCCATTCATTATTTGCGCGCCTCTCTCTTTTGCTTTTTGCAGAAACAGCGTCTCATCCGGATTGTAAATCAAATCGAACAACAGATGAGATTTTGTCAGATGCTCATATGGAATAGACGGACAGCTTTCTATGGATGGAAACATTCCAGCCGGAGTGGTATTGATGATTATTTTGTGTTGATGAATGACATCGGCAGTAAGCTTTTCATATCCCAGTTCATTTTTATCAGGGTTACGGGAAACAAAGTCAAATCCAATTCCAATCCTATTCAATCCATAAGCAACAGCTTTTGAGCTTCCGCCAGTGCCCAGAATCAATGCTGAAGTGTGTGAAGGCTCTAATAGTTTTATAATTGACTCCATGAAGCCATAAACATCAGTATTGAATCCCTTCAACTGTCCGTTCAAAATTTTGATTGTATTTACCGCTCCGGTTTCAGTTGCAATTTCATCAAGTTTATTCAGAAAGGGAATTACGAGCTCTTTAAATGGAATGGTCACATTTAATCCTGCTAAATTGTTATGTGAAGCGATCAATGCATGCAATTCCTCAATAGAGCTTAACTGGAAATTTTCATAGCTGCAATCCGAAATATTTTCCCGCCGGAATTTTTCAGTGAAATATTTTTTTGAAAATGAGTGGGTAAGCGGGTTTCCAACAAGACCGAAGAGCTTCAATTTTTGGAAATTAGGATTATTGTTACAATTAAAAAAGAAAAAATGAGATTCCGAAAACCCTCACATCAAAAACCCTGTTTAACAGGGTTAGCGGATGCGGTAAATATCCAAAGGCGCATTCTCTCCCTTCAACTCCATAGCACCCAGTAATTCACCGGACTCATTTTCCAGTTTTTCAAAAACTTCCTTTGACACCAGTAACTGTGATTTATATTCCTTATTGAGTTGCTCAATTCGTGACGCCTGGATTACAACATTTCCAACAATGGAGTATTGTTTTCGCATTTCAGTGCCCACATTACCGGTAATGGCCTGTCCGTAATGTATTCCAATACCTAACCGGGTAGTAGGCATCAAACCTGCCTCACAGGCCTTGGTTGTTTCATCCAGTATCTCGAGTGCAGCATCTACTGCATTCTTACAATCATTGCCAGATGAGATAGGAGCGCCAAAAGTTGACATGAAGCCATCACCAAGAAACTGGTTGATGATTCCGCCATATTTAGTTACTGCTTCAATAGCGATGCTGAAGAGCTTGTTTTGATACGCCATTACCTCTTCCGGCTCCTTGTCAGAAGCAAATGGTGTAAAATCCCTGATATCAAGAAACATTACACAAACCATCCTTCTTTCATGCTGCATTAAAACACCTTCATTGATGATCCGATCCACTACTGCATGTGAAACCTGCTCGCCAAGAACTTGCCGGATGCGGCTTCGCTCATTCATCATCAGGAAAGTATCATTTATTCGCTTGCGTATTTCAATTGCAACAAAGCCTGCAGCAAACCCGGATAGCAACAATAAAACTGATCTTCCTACCAGCAGCACATGTGAGGATAAGGCAGGTGAAAGCTGCGAGGCCGGCAGTTGATCAACTATATAAAGTGAAAGGAAAAAATATTCCAGCACTGATACAAGTCCCGTAGCAACTGACATCCAGAAATGCAGGTGAAGTGTCGAGAGAATGATAAACAGAAAATACACCATGAGTATGGGGGTAAATAATATCATCACATCATCAATTCTCAAAAACAGAACCAGAGCCATGATGGTGGGGAAACTGGTTTCTATAATAATATTGATCAGGCGCAGGCGGGGTGAAACCGGCTGATGGTTTCTTATTTGCCTCCATAAAAAAGCTGCAATGAGGACCTCATAGCCCACAATGCCGACAAAAAGGAAACCTAAAAGATCGAGATCATTTTCTAAAATTCTGGTTACATTGTCAGCACCGGCGAGATAAAAATTAAGCAACCCTGCGGCGAAAGAGGTAACGATTGCGCCAATTAAAACATTTACACGCAGGAGCTCAGTCTTGGTGATTTCACGCTTCAGCCTTTCTTCAAAAGCAGCATCAAAGCTTCTTTCGAAATACTTGAGTGCATTACGCCATAAGAATGTATTCCGCGTCTGAGCCAATGGAATAATTTATTGTTCAGTTGTTTTGATCAATGGCAGCATCAGGGCTATCTGATGAATCATTTTGGATTGATATCTCCGCCATCAGGTAAAACTATAGCGAGTATTATATAAAGCAGGAGGCCGGAGCCAAATACCAGAAATGCAAACGCAAAAACTACCCGGATAATGGTAGGATCAACATTAAAATATTCTCCGATTCCGCCGCAGACTCCGAAGAGTTTTCTATCACGGCTTTTGTATAATCTTTTTGACATGAGTGTAACTGGTTTTACCGCAAAAATATAAAGAAGAAGGGTTGGGGAAAAGATTCATAATAAATTCTGGCAGCATTTCCATCAATTTCTAATTTCACAACGTGATTAGTATGATCGGTTTAATGAAGAAGGTTTTAATTTTTGGACTGTTTGTTCTGCCGCTGGTATCAACCGCCCAGATCAGCTGTCCGGCTTTCGGGCGGTTACAGAATTATGAAAAGTGGGAAATACTGCCTTCTTGGAATACGGTGGAATCTTATTATTCACCCGGTAACTTTCATTTTATTGAGGAACATTTTCTGGACAGCGGAATAACCGATAACATCAGCATGGCGCCCGGAATTACAGTTAAGTATTATGCTGATGAGATTACCGCAATACGCCTGAAAGCAATCTATACCATTCGCGATATTCATAACCGCAGAGAAACTTTTGATACGGTTAATCAGCATTTAAATATTGTAGATGAACAGTTCAACCAGAATTTATACAAAATTGCACCCGGCTTTCAATGGACTTATTTCATAGACCGGTTTTCGTTCTTTGGCGGCTTCGAGCTTCCATTCACTTATCACAGCAACTTTAAACAAACCGAATCTGTGATTGATACATTTCTTTTTGATACTTTGGGGACAGTAACGCACAATGTCAGGACAGTGCCCGGTGGCTATTCTATCGGGCTTGGGTTCTTCGCAGGCTCAACTTTTTATTACAAAAGCATTTTCGGAATTGGTTTTGAAATTTCAGATGCCTATCAGTATTCGAGATTGGGTGGAACTATCAATCTAAAGAGCACCACATCGAGCAGTGGAAATCTGGAATCCTCCGAGCAGAATTACAATGAGGAGTTGCATTCATGGAAATTTTCACCTTTCCAGGCAAGTATTCAATTATCACTTCGGTTCTAAAAATTTAACCGATATACTGAGCAATCAACCTGTGGAAATGATGTGTACCCACCTCTCTGGAAGGAGAGTATCTCCCGTTTTTGTAGAATCTTGATTTCATTCCGCGCTGCACATTTTCTACTATGGCCTCATCCTCTCTTTCAACGCGATCAATCATGTTCATTGCACCGTGCTCAAATTTTTCCTGATCTGCAACATAAGTAAGAAATGAAACCCTGGTTTGGCTGGGCGCCATGGGCTTCACTACATTAACAGACAATCCCCACGGATAAAAGTTAAACATCAGGTTTGGGAAAATCCAGAAATAATAGGCAGCAATGTGTTTCCCAAAGTCCAGAGATGATTCCGGAATTTTAAAGCTCTCCTCTCCTCTTCTTGCAAAACCCAGTTGTAAGCTCGAATAGGGAAAAATTTCGCAGGAATAGCTTGAGTAATCCAGTAACTGATTGAGCGCAGCATGAACATAAGGAATGTGAAAGCCCTCCAGGTAATTCTCACAGTATAGTGCCCAGTTTGCATTCACAAGGTATTCTTTGGAATGTGTATGGCTGAAGACAAAATTCTCAGGATGGATCCATTCAATCCTGCTCATCATTTCACCAAATGCATCTTTAAAACTAAAGGCCGGAAATAGTGAAGTGAATGCAAATCCACCCCATGTTTCGAATGGGACAGCCGAAAGATTATCTTTTGCAGAAGGAAAATTTTCAACGCCTTCGAATTCCGGCATCGCAATAAATTTTCCATTGAGTGAAAATCTCCTTCCATGATAACGACACCGAAGATTCTTTTCTATTCCTCCTTTCTCACACACCAATGCTCCCCTGTGAGTGCACACATTTGAAACACAATGCAACTGATCATCAGCGTCTCGTGTAAGAAGTAAGGGTTCATCCAGGTAGCCCTGCAGCAATGTGAATGGAAATGTCTGTCCGGGAATTTTTACTTCTTCCAGTGAAGCGGCAAACTGCCAGCTTTTGGCAAAAATTTTTTCTTTTGATTGTTCAAAGGATTGCCTGCCGGAATAAAATTCTGAGGGCAGGGTTTCAGCTTTAGTGATGTCCGGATGGATGCTCAACATGCGCGAAAGTTAATTGTACAATTTCACTTCATCAATCTTTAAAGGAACATTTGTTTATTTGCAAGAGTGAAATCAATTTATTCTTAAGGCCAAACATATACTCCTAGCATTTGCATCATCTCTCATCATTAAAAATGCATATGCCCAGTCAGCGACTTTCAGTAGTGACATTGCTCAAATTGTATATGATCATTGCACTACATGCCATCGTCCGGGTGAAATAGCACCGTTTAGCCTCATCACATTTGCCGATGTGGCAACCCATGGTTACAGTATTCAAGCGGTGGTGAATTCAGGTCAGATGCCCCCATGGCCCGCAAATCCGGATTTCAGGCATTTCAGAGGTGAATTGGTATTGTCAGATGATGAATTGCAAAAAATAAATGATTGGGTAGATGCAGGAATGGTTGAAGGTGATCCATATCAAATTCCACCGGTACCAGTGTTTCCTGAAGGCTCGCAGCTGGGAATACCAGATACCGTTTATACCTGGGAGGCCCCCTTTGATATTGCAGGAAATAATATAAATACTTATCGCAACATGGTGATACCGGTTGGCTTGAGCGAAGATCGTTTTATCAGAGGCATTGAATTCCGGCCAGAACTTACTGGCCATATTCACCATGCAGATTTTTATCTCGATACATCCGGTATAGCAAAGCTGCTGGACAATCTGGATCCCGGTGTTGGATTCAATCCTAACACTGCACCTTTTTGGTTTCCGGTTGCTGATGTCCTTTTAAACTGGTCGCCCGGTATGAATCCTAATATGTGGCCACCAGGAATGGGTAAGCGACTTCCTGCAAATTCTCACATTGTGGTAGACATTCATTATGCACCAACTGATTCACCTTTAACTGACTTTTCTGCAATAAATATATTTTTCACCAATGATTCAATTCGTGAAATAGGAATGCGTGACTTGATTTTTGACGTTGGCAACTACAGTCCGAAAATTCCAAAAGATCAGATTACCACATTCTACGGACAAAGAGAGCTTACCAAGGATATTTCATTGATGGCTGTATCACCCCACATGCATTTGCTTGGTGATTCCATGATCTCGTATGCCGTTACACTTGAGCATGACACGATTCCTATTGTGGCTGTAGATTATGATTTCAACTGGCAGTATATGTATACATGCCAGTATCTTGTTAAGATTCCGACAGGTTCAATCATTTATACAGAGTCCACTTTTAACAACACCTCTAATAATCCTGACAATCCTAATAATCCGCCTGAGAATGTTTTCTGGGTTGGGAGAACAGAAGATGAGATGAACATTCTTTTTTCACAGGAACTCGATTACATGCCGGGAGATGAATACTTTCTGCTGGACTCTTCGCTATTGGTGCCGACCGGGACATCAGGAAATTCCTCATCGTTACTTCCACCCTTATCGTTGTTTCCAAATCCAGCCACGGACGTTGTAAAAATATTACTTCACCAACCGGGAATTGATGAGATACAATTCCGGTTGCGCGATTTGAGTGGACGCTTTATTATGGAATTCACGAGGGAGCCACATAAGCTTTCACTTGTTCAATTTACTTTTTCAGTGAAGCAATTACAACCTGGCATGTATTTTCTGGACGCAATAGCTCCGGGTTTGCGCCAGTCGCTTCCATTGATGATTAATTAATCAGGGAATTTTACCGGGCGGTAAGTATGTATCGAATAAATTGGCATTTTAAAAAGCATTTATTTGCATGGCTGCCAAGTTTTGAGTGCAGCTCGTAAAAAATTCAGGCGAGGTTATGATATACGACAAGCACATCATCATCTTCCTCAAGCATCGCAATAAGTTTTAATACCTGATCTTCCTGTACCTCGTCAAGTTCCTTTGTGGTGGTGGGTATCCACTGCTTTTCGGCACTTAGCGGCTCTAATCCCCTAGCCTCAATTCCTTTTTGCATGGATCCAAAATCGGCGAATCGGGTGTAAACATAGATGCCTTCCTCTTCAGCTGTAATTTCTTCGGCCCCAAAATCAATCAGATCAAGTTCAATTTCTTCCATGTTAATTCCTTCTTTATTTAGCCTGAATACTCCCTTTCTTTCAAATAAAAAACTTACAGAACCGCTATTGCCAAGCGATCCCCCTCCTTTTGAAAGATACATGCGCACGTTCGCTACCGTACGGGTTGTATTGTCAGTCGCACAATCAATCATCAATGCGACACCATGAGGCGCAAATCCCTCGTACGTAACTTCTTCATAGTTACTTGAATCCTTGGAAACCGCTCGCTTGATTGCAGCATCAACGCGCTCCTTTGGCATGTTTACTCCCTTCGCATTCTGGATGGCTGCACGAAGCCGTGGGTTGCTGTCCGGGTCGGCTCCGCCGCTTTTTACTGCAATAGCAACTTCCCTTCCTATGCGTGTGAACGCCTTCGCCATGCGATCCATGCGTGCGAAAATCTTGTGCTTTCGCGTTTCAAAAATTCTACCCATGAAAAAAGATCAGACGGTGAAAATAAAGTTTGTAAAGAAATGGTATTCATTATTAGTACATTAATAAACCCTTGATTCAAAGATGCCACGGCATGTGCCTACATTTGACATATGAAAAACGGTGAATTGCAATTGAATAAAAATGAAGACGCAAATCTATTATTGATGAGCGAAGTGCGGCAGAGATTGGATAAGATTAAAATGGGTGGCGGAAAAAAAAATATCAAAAAGCAGCATGAAAAAGGAAAACTCACTGCCCGCGAGCGCATTGAATATCTCCTCGATAAGGAAACAACTCAATTTGAAATCGGCGCTTTTGCAGGCTATGAAATGTATGAGGATCACGGCGGCTGCCCTGCCGGAGGAGTGATTGTGGTGATAGGTTATGTATCCGGAAGGCAATGCATCATTGTGGCAAACGATGCCACTGTGAAAGCAGGCGCATGGTTTCCCATCACAGCAAAAAAGAATTTACGTGCGCAGGAGATCTCAATGGAGAACCGGTTGCCAATTATTTATCTTGTTGACAGTGCAGGTGTTTTTCTTCCTATGCAGGATGAAATTTTTCCTGACAAGGAACACTTCGGAAGAATCTTTCGCAACAATGCCCTGATGAGCTCCATGGGTATTTCGCAGATTTCAGCGATCATGGGATCGTGTGTTGCAGGAGGTGCCTACCTGCCGGTTATGAGTGATGAAGCGATGATCGTTGAGAAAACAGGAAGTGTTTTTCTTGCCGGTCCCTACCTTGTGAAAGCTGCAATCGGAGAAGATGTGGATTCCGAAACCCTCGGGGGTGCATCCACTCATTCTGAAATTTCCGGTGTAACGGATTTTAAATGTAAGGATGATGAAGAATGTCTTGAGCGCATCAGGAGCATCATCGGTAAATTAGGTGATTATGAAAAAGCGGGATTTAATCGTGAGCTTCCTTCGCCTCCCAAAGAAAATGAAAAAGAGATTCTGGGAATTCTTCCAACAAACAGCGGACAGCAATATGATACCTATGAAATTATTAAGCGTATGGTGGATGATTCCGTATTTGATGAATACAAACCGGGATATGGAAAAACCATTGTTTGCTGCTATGCGCGGATTGATGGATGGGCAGTGGGTATTGTTGCAAACCAGCGTAAGCTTGTTAAGAACAGGAAAGGTGAAATGCAGTTCGGAGGTGTAATCTATTCTGACTCAGCAGACAAAGCCACCAGGTTCATTATGAATTGCAATCAGAAAAAAATTCCATTGGTGTTTTTGCAGGATGTAACAGGTTTCATGGTTGGGAGTAAATCAGAGCAGGGTGGGATTATTAAAGATGGAGCGAAGATGGTGAATGCGGTTGCTAACAGTGTGGTGCCAAAGATCACCATCATCATGGGTAACAGCTATGGCGCCGGCAATTATGCGATGTGCGGTAAAGCCTATGATCCCCGCATCATCGTAGGATGGCATACCGCGAAAATAGCAGTGATGGGTGGTGATCAGGCGGCCAGTACCCTACTGCAAATACAGGTAAGTTCAGCAAAGGCAAAAGGTGAAGAGATTTCTGCTGAAAAAGAAAAGGAATTGCTTGATAATATTTCACAGCAATACCAAAGTCAAACAACTCCATTTTATGCTGCATCCCGATTGTGGATTGATGCAATCATTGATCCCCTGGATACGCGCTATGTGATCTCAATGGCAATAGAGGCTGCAAATCATTCGCCGGTTAACAAAGCATTTAATGTTGGGGTGATACAGACTTAAATTCATTATCAGCTTCAATGGCAAAATGATAATTTAAATCAGCGATTACCATTAAGAAATCAAGATTAACAATTGAAATAATATGATAAAACTTTCACCCCGCCTTGAAAAGCAACTGCGTAGCTATTCCCTTTTTGCCGGTTCTGTTCTGGCATCCTGTGCTGCTAAAGCGCAGGTGATTTATCATGACATCGTTCCGGATGTAATTCTCAGCCGAACCAGCCAGTCACTGCCTTTTGATACCTTATATGCTTTAGACCTTAATGCTGACAGCATTACAGATTTTATTATTTATTTACGCAGTTATACCACGTCAGGAAATTCACAGGTTCTGTATTCAGAAGGCATCCAGCCGCAGAGCTTCAACAATGTTGCCGTCAGATCACAGCAAAGCTTTTTACCTTTTCAATTTGAAGATTGTGAAACTGTGGATACAATTAACGCCGGTGCAAGCTGGACCTCTTCTTATGGTGCGTTCAATATTTATACTTATTCAAGCCCCTACGGAGTTGGAAAAGTGAATGATTTTTTTGTGGGCTTGCGATTTGATCTTAACAGTAACTTTCGATATGGCTGGGTTCGGATGGATATAAATCCTGATTCAGGGCGAAGCCTGGTAATAAAAGATTATGCATATGAAACAATACCAAATTCAGGAATTAAGGCAGGTTGCATGGTGGGTATTGAAGAATTACACAATGAATTAATGGTGGCTCCCAATCCTTCAGGGGGTAAAATTGTTCTAAGTGCCAGCAATATTCTCGCAGGCAAATTCAGGCTCAGTGTCATTGACATGATTGGTATAGAAGTTTATTCTCAGGATGTGATTGCCGGTCGAAATAAACAGATTAACCTGGATCTTGCCTGGCTGGAAACCGGAGCTTATTTAATCAGTCTTGAAAATGCTTCGCACCGGGTCATGTGTAAATGGCTAAAGCAATAGGAAGAAATGGTTGGATAATGCATATACCTTTTGCTACTTATTAATTTGCTGATTAGTCATGAAAAATATCCCAAAGATTATTGGGTTTGCCTGCCGGTTTCAGGTGAGCAGTTTTCAATGCATTATCATTGATGCCGGTATATGATCTTCTTTGAAAAAGCAATTTCTTTAAAGCTTGCTTTTAATCACATAAAAAAGAAACAGCCAGATTAATCCTTTTACCAGAAAGAATAATACTCCAACGATACCAAGTTTCTTAAGGTAAGTCTTAATGCGTTCTGAAGTCACGCAGCAAATTTAAGACTGACAGTTCATTCAGAAAAGCTGCATCCGCTCTAATTGAGTTAATTATTTAATAGCAAAAAGTTTTCTTTCCTTCGGCCTTTTACAATTCGGCATTATTTTTCTATTCACGTAATTCTAAAAACATTCGATCATGAAAAAAAGCAACCTCACCCTAATGCTGGCATCATTAATCATGTTCACGAGCACATCCTGTGTGGTTTTTGTCCCCTCAAAAAGAAGACACCGGAAAGTTGTGGTGGTTAGTTCAGTACAAACGTTAAAACATACCCCTGCAAACCATGTATCATTGATATCTCATCAACCACCTGTTGTAATCAATAATTAAGGTGATATTGAGGACAAATTAATTTATCCGGCACGTATTAAATGGACAACATCAAAATGTGCTGGTATGAATAATGAGCCGGGGAGCAAAAATGAGGGCATAAAAATGTGAGGCAAAATCTACCGGATAAAGTGTGTAACCCGGTATCAAAACTGCCATTCCACTTTAACTGAGTTTTGGGAGTGTTAGCTTCAGCATGCTGGACGTGGTACTAACAGGAGGAATATCTTTTCATCCAGGAAATCAGCGGTAATTAAACTGCTACCTTTTTTTGCTTTGGTACCTTCTTTTCTGAAGTCCATGCAAAATCCTTGTGCTCACCTAATATGGTTACCTCTTTATTTTTACGACGGTATTCAGTAACGGTAGCATCCATGGTTTCTTTATTAATACAGCGAATCTTAATGGCTTTCTCGTGAGAACCCCGGTTACGAACTTCAATATAAAATCCATCCATCAGCTGGATTGGTCTGGTTGCTGGTCTTCCCTTGCTTTTCATTATTATCTTTTTGGTTGATTGAATCCGGGGTGCAAGGTACATCAAACGTTCCAAATAAGCAATCCTTTTGCAAATTAGGTCATAAATCAAACATTACTCCTGATTTCCCCATCTGAAAGTTTTCACTTCCAACCCGGCAAGCTGAAGTACGCGGTCTATCACCGTAGCCGCAAGTTCATCGAAATTTTTTGGCAGTGAATAGAAGGAAGGAGTAGCAGGAATAATTATGCCACCCGATTCAGTAACCTTTCTCATATTGTCAATGTGAATCAGATTATAGGGCGTGTCCCTAATAATTAACAGAAGCTTCCTTCGCTCCTTCATCATTACGTCTGCTGCCCGGGTTACAAGGTCATCAGAAATGCCTAAAGCAATTCTTCCTAATGTACCCATCGAGCTTGGACAAACAATCATTACATCATATCCTGCTGAACCACTTGCAAAGGGTGCAGTGAAATCATGCTTTTCATAAATCGTAAAGGGTAACTGACGATAATCCTCATTGCCCAATTCATGCTTCCATACATACTTTGCATTTTCACTCATTATTACTCCCACGGTTTGTACCTGATCCTTCAATAAAATAATCTTATCAAACAGCACTCTTGCATAAATACTTCCGCTGGCTCCTGTTACTGCAATTACTACTTTCTTCATCGTGATAAATTTAAGATTCTCTTCCCAATAATAATTTCAACACGCTGCTTCTGTAACTGTCACCAATCGGTATCTCCTGGTTCTGGATTTTCACTTTATTCCCTTCTATATATTCAATCTTTTCGATAGGAACTGTGTACGAGCGATGAATGCGCACGAATTTGTCATCAGGAAGATGTGCTGAAAATTCCTTCAGGCTTTGCAGGATCATGTACCTGGCCTTTTCCGTGTGGACCATAACAAAATCACGCATTGCCTCAACAAATAAAATTTCTGAGATCCTCACTCTCATAAATTTATTGCCTGATTTAATAAACATCTGATCTGCAGTCCACGGTTTCTTTAATGTTTTGAAATGACGGTAGAGCCGTGCCGCGCATTTTGCAAAACGCTCCCTTGTAATAGGTTTCAGGAGATAATCAAACACATTCATTTCAAACCCTTCCACCGCATATTTTCGATGCGAAGTGGTAAGAATTGCCATTGGCGGATGAACAATTGAATTGAGAAACTGTAATCCATTCATTCCCGGCATTTCAATATCCAGAAATACCACATCCGGCTCAAGCTCGTTGAGCGCATTCAAAGCCGCTTCCGCATTCGAAAAGCTTCCCATTGCGGTTAAAAAGTTAACACCTGCAATCAAATCGTCCATAACATCTCTGTTGAGTTTCATATCATCAACTATAATGCAAGTGACCTTCATTTGAGTTAGCCGGGACTTTTGTCAGTGAAAATAGCCTTTCCGCAGATTTTCTTAGCGGCCTCGCAGATTATTACACAGGGATTGTACAGTATCAACATAGTTTTGAATCCATAGTTTATATCAATATTTTATCAGCAGCTATATTATGGCTGTATCGTGATCAGGGTTTCATATTGGAGGATCAATTTATGATCCTCCTTTTTTTGTATGATCATCAGAATTTGAATTCGTCATGGCTTAAACTTGGTCTGCCAGATATTTCTGAAACTAACCCGACAGGCAGAATCATTTTTACACCTGATTCAGTGATAAAATAAGCTTGATTATTGCTGAATGCATATTTTTCAGCGCTCTAAAGAAAAGGAGTGTATGTGTGAACCTCGTTTTTTATTTATTATTGTTTCGGTTTATTTTCATCTCTCTTATTGGTTTATACATATTGAGTTGGCTGGAAATATTGAAATTGTATCAATAAATTAATTGAATGGAAAAACAGGCTGAGTTAAACCTGGATTTTTTGAATGAATTTTGCCGAGGGGATAAGAAAAAAATGGCAGCCTACATGAATACTTTTCTTGAATCTTTCCCGGAGCAAATTCAATTAATACAACTTGCAGCTTCTGATGGCAAATCCACTGAGCTCAATATTCTGTTACATAGCTTAAAGCCTCAGGTTATCTTTGTTGGTTTAACCTCTGTACAGGCACTGATAGAAAAAATTGAGCTGGAATCTGTTCAGGAATCAGCCCCACAAAATATTCCAATTCTCATTTCCCATTTGGAGGGGGCTGCTGAAAGGTCAATTGATGCGATAAAACATACTTTGGTCACTTTAACATGAAATGGAATTAAATTTGTCAAGGAATGTTCCAACAAGAAAATATTCAACATGAAAATCAACAGAATTATTTTTATTGCTCTCATGGCATCTTCATTTTCAGTGATTGCACAAGAGAAAAGCAGCATCAAGTGGATTTCAATTAATGAAGCTGAAAAACTTGCTCAGGATCAGCCCAGAAAAATCATAGTTGATATATATACTGACTGGTGCGGGTGGTGCAAGAGGCTTGATGCAACAACCTATAAGGATCCGCAGGTAGTGGATTATATTAACAAGAACTTTTACGCAGTTAAGTTCAATGCCGAATTGAAGGATAAAATTTCTTTTAAAGGAGCAGACTATTCCTATGACGCTCAGCGGAGGATTAATACACTTTCGCAGATACTCATGGCGAATTCCACTGGTTATCCGACAACTACCTTTCTCGATGAAAAACTTAACGTACTTTCAGCAGTACCGGGATTTCAGAAAGCTGACATGATGGTTTCCATCCTGAAATATTTCGGAGAAAACACCTATCTCAAAACTGACTGGAACAGCTATCTCGGCTCTCTGTCAAACGGTAAGGAGGATAATTAATCTGTTATAATTCAATTTCATCATAAGGTATTTACTTTTGAGGCAATGGAAATGTCCACTGTTTCACATCTTTATATCAAAGGAGAGCCATATGGTCAAGAGCAAATCCTGAATTTGGCTCCGGAGAAAACAGTGCTGAAAATCCAATTTTCTCCTTTCGGAATTGAATACATGCTTATCGATCATAGCAGCCGGCAGCTATTGTATTTACAACCCTACCAGAAAGCCGCGACAAAAAATCATCCTTCTAAATTTACAGAAGCAATACTTCATGATGATATCATTTTAGCTAAGCCCTTTCTCGAAGTACACGCGGCTGTTTCGAACATTTCTTTTTCCATTTTTCCCCGCGAATTCGCGGGAAAAGAATTAATAAACCTCTGGTATGAAAAGTTTGCTGTATCAGGTGATGATTTAGAAATCTTTAACAGCCATATCCCGGATATTGACGCAGAGCTGGTATATACGGTGTCTAACTCATTATTAAACGATATAAAAAGCACATTTGGAAATTTTACACTATCGCATTCGGTTACAAAGCAAATTACTGAGCTTTCAAATTACAGCTCTGACAAAACTGTGTATTGTAATGTACATTCGAATTACTTGCAATTGATTGTCCTCTGTGATAGAAAATTAATGTTTGCTAATATTTTTTTATATCAGACACCGGAGGATTTTGGCTATTATTTAATGGCAACGTACAAGCAGCTACATCTTGACCCTGAAAGTGTTCCAATCGTTTTATCAGGGGAGATTATGAAGCAATCACAGATTTATCAAATCATGTTCAAATACATACGCCTTATTAAATTTATTAAACCTCCGGGGGCAATGAAATTCCATGCTGATTACCCGTTTCCTGCCCATTTTTACTATTCACTTTTTTGCCTTTAGAGATGCGTGTAATATCCGGATCTCTGGGGGGCAGAAGGTTTTATCCTGATAAGCTCACCCATACGCGTCCGACTACAGATTTTGCAAAAACTGCTTTGTTCAATATTTTAAACAATCATTTTGATTTTCAGGAGATAAGTTTTCTCGATCTGTTCAGTGGCACAGGAAGCATTAGTTTTGAATTTGCCTCACGTAGCTGCAGGCGGATTGTATCAGTAGATAAAGATGAATCCTGTAACCTGTTTATAAGGAAGATGAACAAGGAATGGAAGATCGAATCTATTGAAGTCATAAGAAGTGATGTGTTCAGGTATATAGAAAGTCAACGTGAGCAATTTGACGTCATTTTCGCAGGTCCGCCCTACGCTCTGGAAAACATTGGAGATATTCCTTCCAAAGTTTTGGAATTAAATATCTTAAGGGATGATGGATGGTTTATTCTGGAAACAAATCAGCATTATGATTTTAAAGAGCTTCCCGGATTTTTTCGCAGAACAAATTATGGTCAGACCAATTTTCATTTTTTTAAAAAGCTAACCCACCCGACTTCATGAGAAGAATTGCAGTTTTCCCCGGCTCCTTCGATCCAGTTACCATCGGCCACATCGATATCATCAACCGCGGGTTGCCTCTATTCGATAGCATCATCATCGGCATCGGTGTGAACTCACAGAAGAAATATTTATTTGCCCTTGAAAAAAGAATAGGATGGCTGAAAAAGATCTACGAATTTGAGCCACGAATTTCTATTGAGAGCTATACAGGACTTACAGTTAATTTCTGCGAGAAACATGGCTCTGCATTTATTTTGCGGGGTATTAGAAGCTCCGGAGATTTTGAATTTGAAAAGGTGGTATCTCAAACAAACCGGGTTCTAAACAGAAGTGTTGAAACAATTTTTATTCTCGCCAACCCCTCACTTTCTGTTGTTTCCTCATCCATCGTACGGGATGTTATTGTGAATGGCGGTGATGCCAGGGCATTCGTTCCGGAGGAAATAGAGTTACAGGTTCACCTGTAATTCAGACGCAATAACCCTCTTCAAACAACCTTTGTTTTTCTATTTTTGCAGCCTGCTATCAGCCTGTATTCAGCCGTTTAATAATTAAACACTCATGACCATTGGAATTCTTAAAGAACCTGCTGACGAAAAGCGCGTTTCATGTCTTCCTGAAATTGCCGGGCAATTTGTAAAATTGAATTTTGAGGTTCAGGTTGAGGCAAATGCCGGAGCATCAGCCTTTGCTTACGATGCTGAATATGTAAATGCCGGATGCAAAATCAGCCCGAGGGAGATAGTATTAAACAGTGACCTGGTCATCGGTATCACCTTACCTGGGGATGGTGAATTACAGAAAATCCGGGAAGGTGCAGGATTGCTTTGTTCCTATCAGCCCCTGTTCCATCAGGAAGCAGTACTGAGATTCCTGAATCGCAACATCACTTCATTTAGCATGGATATGGTACCAAGGACTACCCGCGCCCAATCGATGGATATTCTTTCATCCCAGGCCACCGTGTCTGGCTATAAAGCAATATTGATTGCCGCCACACATCTGCCTAAATTCTTCCCGATGTTTATGACGGCTGCCGGAAGTATTACTCCTGCAAAGGTCCTCATCATCGGCGCAGGTGTGGCAGGGTTGCAGGCAATTGCTACAGCAAAAAGACTTGGGGCTGTTGTTGAAGCATTCGATACACGAAGTGCAGTAAAGGAGGAGGTGAAATCACTTGGCGCTAAATTCGTAGAAGTGGATGGGGCAGCAGAGTCTTCCACTGCCGGAGGCTATGCAGTGGAACAAACAAATGAGTTTCTGGAAAAGCAGAAGCAGGTAATTTTTGAGCACTCTTTAAAGTCAGATGTAATAATATGTACGGCGCAGATTCCGGGTAAAAAGGCGCCCCTGCTGGTGCCAAAGGAAACAGTGGCTGTTATGAAATCAGGAAGTGTGATTGTGGATCTTGCTGCTTCTACAGGCGGAAATTGTGAGCTGACAAAAAACAATGAAGTATACACCACTTCAAATGGAGTTACGATTATCGGTAACTCCAATATCCCTTCCACCATGCCCGCAGACGCAAGCAGGATGTACGGCAAAAACATCATTAACTTTTTAAAGCTCATGCTTAAGAATGGAACAATGCACGTGAATACCGATGATGACATTGTGAAGGGAACCTGTATCACACACAAAAAAGAAATAATCAGCCCGCGTGTAAAGGATATTATTTCAACTCCGGTGGCTTAAAAATTTTCAAATGAATTTTTAATTCAATTACTGACACCATTTATTTTTCGATTTTAAGATCCTTTCAATTTTCCTCATTTAGAATTTAATTCAATAACTACCATCAAAATCTTATTATCCTATGCAACTTTTCAGTTTCTTATATGATAACCGTGATTTGATTTTCATTATCATACTCTCCATATTCCTCGGTATTGAAGTGATCTCTCATGTGCCTACTGTGCTGCATACTCCCCTCATGTCAGGCGCGAATGCAATCCATGGGGTAGTGATCATCGGTGCGATCATTGTAATGGGAAATGCCGCGGAAGGGCATTCTCTAACTCTTATTCTTGGATTTTTTGCAGTAATACTCGGTACACTGAATGTAGTCGGTGGATTTGTAGTGACTGACAGAATGCTGGAATTATTTAAGAAAAAGAAAAGATAGACCTTAACTTTTTCAGCCCTTTTCGCAGATCAATAAGATATTGAAAAGTGGAAATAGGAAAACTAAATTTTAGAATTTAAGCTTAAATCATGCATGAAATTATACTCTGGATTAGCTACCTCATTGGCTCCGTTACTTTTATTGTAGGATTAAAACAATTGAGCCATCCCGAAACGGCGCGCAGAGGAAACATAATTGCCGGGACCGGAATGACGCTCGCTATTCTTGCAACCATTTTCTTATATACTGATGGCAAAGGGAATCATCTACATAACTATGGATGGATATTTGGCGGCATCACCGTGGGATCCGTACTCGGATGGATGGCCGCAAGGCGAGTGAAGATGACCGCGATGCCCCAAATGGTTTCACTTTTTAACGGTATGGGAGGCGCTTGCGCCGCCATCATTTCCATTATTGAATATCCGCACATGGCGGAAACCAATCAATGGAATATCATCGCTGTAACGCTTGCCGGACTGCTGATTGGCGGAACATCATTTTCAGGCAGCATGATCGCATTCGGAAAACTGAACGGTAACATTGGTGATAAAGCTTTTCCGGGTCAAATGTTCATCAATACCGGGCTATTGCTTGCAACTGTTGCAGTGGGCGGCTACCTGACCCTGCATGGCCAGCCTCATATGCTGATCTTGATCCTTATGGTCGTGATGACATTATGTTACGGGATACTATTCGTGCTGCCGATTGGTGGGGCTGATATGCCGGTAGTAATATCCCTGCTCAACTCATTCACAGGTGTTGCCGCTGCTTGTACAGGTTTTATTTACAGCAATCAGGTGATGCTCACCGGTGGCATTCTTGTAGGCTCTGCGGGCACCATCCTTACTATTTTGATGTGCCGTGCCATGAACCGCTCATTGCTCAATGTGATCATTGGCTCTTTCGGCAAGACTGCAGCAAAAAGCGCAGATGGCAAGGAGGTGCGCACAGTGAAGGAAATTTCAATTGCTGACGCAGGTGTGCTTCTAAGCTATTCAAAGAAGGTAATGATAGTTCCCGGCTATGGTCTTGCTGTTGCGCAGGCACAGCACACCGTTCATGAGCTTGAAAAATTACTGGAAGAAAAGGGTGTTGAGGTAAAATATGCCATTCATCCGGTAGCTGGTAGAATGCCCGGTCATATGAATGTATTGCTTGCTGAAGCCGATGTGTCCTATGATAAGCTGATGGAAATGGAAGATGCCAATAATGAATTTAATTCCACCGATGCAGTGATAGTCGTGGGCGCTAATGATGTGGTAAACCCTGCAGCAAAAACAGATAAATCCTCTCCCATTTATGGCATGCCTGTTCTTGATGTGGAGCTGGCCCAGAATGTAATTGTAATGAAGCGAAGCATGAATGCCGGGTATGCTGGCATAGAAAATGAACTATTCTATGAGCCAAAAACAAGAATGCTTTTTGGAGATGCGAAAGCAACCCTTCAAAAACTTGTGTCAGAAGTAAAATCCAATTAGTTTCCCTATGATAACATTCGCTCCATTCTGCTAATTTACACATCCTTATCTTTACTTAAGTTATCAGTATTCCTACCTAGTTAAAACGAGCCATTCTTTGATAAATTCTAAGCCAAAAGAACATTTCATTTCAAAAGGAATTGATAATCTTTTCTTGGATATTTACAGTGCCTATCGTTTCATCATCCGGTTTTTTAAGGAATCCTTTCAAAGGCCTTTTGAGTTTCATGAAGTAATTAAGCAATGCTACGAGGTGGGATATAAATCACTTCCCTTAATTACACTTACAGGTTTTGTAACAGGCATTGTTTTTACAAAACAATCCAGACCCTCACTTGCTGAGTTCGGCGCCTCTTCCTGGCTTCCATCATTAATAGCAATCGCATTAGTACGTGCCCTTGCACCCCTAGTAACCGCATTAATTTGTGCCGGGAAAGTAGGTTCCAACATTGGTGCTGAGCTCGGTTCCATGAAAGTTACAGAGCAGGTTGATGCTATGGAAGTGTCAGCTGTTAATCCCTTTAAGTTTCTTGTGGTAACCAGGGTGCTTGCAACAACTCTAATGATTCCGCTACTCATGCTTTACTGCGCTTTTGTCGGACTATTAGGCGCATACCTGGATGTAAACGCAAACGAATTAACCAGCTTTAAAACGTTCTTTGAAGAAGCTTTTTCTGATATTTCCTTTCTCGATATTTTTTCATCTCTGTTCAAATCCTTTCTTTATGGCTTCACCATTGGAATTGTAGGTTGTTACAAAGGAATGAATGCAACGCAGGGAACCCAGGGTGTTGGGAGGGCTGCAAATGCTTCGGTGGTGTTATCAATGTTCCTGATTTTTGTGGAAGAAATAATTGTTGTTCAGGTTACCAATTGGATAAGGTTATATTAAATTAATGGAAAACCCGCATCATAATATACATAAGGAAGAGATCGTGATTTCTATCAGCGGGCTTCATAAATCCTTTGGTGACCTGCATGTGCTTCGCGGTATTGACCTCCATGTTTACAAAGGTGAAAATGTGGTGGTACTCGGCAGGTCAGGTACAGGAAAATCTGTTTTGATAAAAATTATCTCCGGCCTGCTTAAGCCTGATGCCGGAGATGTGAATGTACTCGGAATGCATGTTGAAAAATTGAACGACAAGCAATTGCGGGAACTCAGGATGAAAGTTGGATTTTCATTTCAGAACAGTGCATTATATGACAGTATGAATGTTCGTGAAAACCTTGAATTTCCCCTGGTAAGAAACGTAAAGAATCTGAGCAGCAAGGAAACCAGTGATGCAGTGGAAGAAGTGCTTGATGCTGTTGGCCTTAGCCTGACCATCAATCAAATGCCCTCAGAACTTTCCGGGGGACAAAGGAAAAGAATTGGAATTGCACGCACGCTCATTTTGCGCCCGGAAATTATGCTCTATGATGAGCCAACGGCCGGCCTTGACCCCATCACCTGCATTGAAATAAATAAACTCATCAATGAGGTGCAGGACCGGTATAATACGAGCTCGATCATCATCACCCACGATCTTACCTGTGCCAAGGCCACCGGCGACCGGCTTGCAATGCTTCTCGATGGCAAGTTTTTAAGGCAGGGTACCTTCGATGAAGTATTCAACACAGAAGAAGTAAGGGTTAAAGGTTTTTTCGACTATAATTTCATTCAATAAACTATGAAGGCATCTAAAAACAGGCGGGCAACTATTGTAGGACTTTTCATTTTCATTGGAATAATATTCCTGCTTCTGGGAATATTAACCATTGGCAATCTCCACAACAGCTTTGTTAAAAAAATAGTAGTTACCACCATCTTCGATGATGTGAATGGGTTGCAAGCCGGTAATAATATTTGGTTTTCAGGGGTGAAGATCGGCACAGTAAGCAAAATGCATTTTTATGGTAAATCGCAGGTAAAAGTGCTCATGAAGCTGGATGAAAAATCACAGCAGTACATTCGTAAGGATGCAAAGGTTAAAATCAGCACGGATGGCTTGATCGGAAATAAGATCATCGTGATCTACGGAGGAACTTCAAAAGCCGGTCCGGTTCAGGAAGGCGATACACTCGGAATTGAAAAAACCCTAAGTACCGATGACATGATGAATACCTTCCAGGCAAACAATAAAAATCTGCTTGACATCACCAATGATTTCAAAGTGCTCAGCAAAAGAATTGTAAATGGTGAGGGGACTCTCGGTAAATTAATGAGCGACGAATCAATGTATCATAACATTTCACTTGCAATTGCCTCGCTGCGCAAAGCTTCAGAGGAGG
This sequence comes from Chitinophagales bacterium, assembly GCA_039920305.1. Lineage (GTDB taxonomy): Bacteria > Bacteroidota > Bacteroidia > Chitinophagales > UBA10324 > DASRAJ01. The sequence continues at coordinate 6,096 of JBDSEA010000186.1, read as the reverse complement.
CAGGAAAACTTACAGCCGTGCTGTCAGATTATAGTGTAAAGCTTCAGCAAAAAGGAACTATTGCAAATACACTTGTTACGGATACCACTTTATTTAATTCCGTAAGGGTTACTGTTAATCATCTGCAACAGGTTGCATCGAGTGCCGCTGACCTTACAGCCAATCTTAAAAATGCAAGCAGTGATCCAAACACACCGATCGGTGTTTTACTTCATGATCAGCAATCAGCTGAAAATCTTAAATCGGCCATCAGGAACCTGGATAGCAGCTTCCAAAAGCTTAATGAAAACATGGAAGGACTTCAGCACAATTTTCTTTTGCGCGGATACTTTAAAAAAAAGGAAAAGGATGAGCAAAAGGAAACACCTCAGGTAAAATAATTTTTTGATCTTGCCTTGATAATACATTCCGTTGTACGTTTGTAGAATGCCACACACACATCCCGCAGTCAGACTTATTTTTCTTGCAGATGATGATGAGGATGACTGCATTCTTTTTCATGATGCCCTGGAGGAATGTTGTACCAATTATAAGCTTGTGATCGCGCGAAACGGTCAGCAATTAATGGATTTACTCAAACAATCCAACCAAACCCCTGACCTGTTATTTCTTGATCTCAACATGCCGTTGAAAAATGGGTTTGAGTGCCTTGGGGAAATAAAGCAAGATCTTGAACTGCAGCATATTCCCGTCATTATATTTTCTACAACTGCCCAGGAAAATGCGATTGATGAAACTTTTAAAGCCGGGGCTCACCTGTATATTTGCAAGCCCAATGATTTCAGCAAGCTGAGAGAAGTGATTGAAAAAATATTATCACTTGAGTGGAAGAAAAAAATTCTTCCCTTCCCGCGTGAAAAGTATGTTCATCTGAATGGGTTATTGCAAAACTTTTTTCTTTGAGAGCATTTTACGATTCCCGCTCAAGAATAAAAATAATTTTCGTACTCACTGCAGCAGGTCTGCTCAGCGTTTCAATCGTTTCATTCATAAGAATAAAAAGCCTCGATGATACCGCAAGGATTATCAACCGTACCAATCTTGTCAAGCTCCAGCTTGAGCGGATTATCTCATTTCTGAAAGATGCGGAAACAGGCCAGCGCGGGTACCTGCTTATACATGATTCAGTATTTCTTTACCCTTATTCCAAATCCTTAGAAAACCTTGATGAAAGCTTTGATATTTTAGATGAGCTCATTGCTGAAAATGGAATTCAGGTGCAAAACATGCACAAGCTCAGGAGGTTTGTAGACACACGCCTTCAATATCTTAATACGCTCATTAAACAGAATATTGAATATCCCATAACAACCCAGCAGCTTGTCTATGGTAAAGCTTTGATGGATTCTGCACGAAGACAGGTAGATGTAATGCTTGGTGAGGAGGACGCGACACTGAAGACACGCTCTCTCGCACTGGAAAATGCAGGCTTCATCACCCCCCTGGTCGTCATTTTGCTTATTCTGTTTTCACTTGCAGTGCTTATCGCTTCATATGCCATCATTACCGGAGAACTAAGAAGATCAGAACATCTTGAGCAGCAACTTTCCTCGCGTAACCAGCTGATTGAAACTATTCTGGATACATCCGTTGATCAGATTGCAGCACTTGACAAGGATCTTAATTACATACTGATGAATAAGAACACCGAGGTAATGCTCGGGATGAAAAAAGAACAGGCAATTGGGGAAAAAATAACTGATCTTTTACCTGAAATGGCAGAAAATGCCATGTATAAGAATATATCCGATGGGCTTAAAGGTGAAATGGTTCACATTCCTCAATACTATTCAGAAGCGAATAAAAGGTTTTATGAAAACTTCTACATGCCACTTAAAAACCCTGACGAAAGTGTTTATGGAATACTTTTAATCAGTCATGATATAACATCATTGACAGAGGCGTCTGAGAATTTGAAAAAAGCCAATGACAGTCTTCGCGAGCGCAATCAGCTTATTGAAACACTCATTGATTCCTCAACTGATCTTATTGCAGGATTTGATAAAGATATGCGCATAACCATCTTTAATAAAAAAGCCTCCGATATTATTGGATTAAGGAAGGAAGATGTAATAAACAAAACAGTTCCTGATATTCTTCCGGCTGTAACCTGCACTGAGAATTATCAGAACATTCTGAAAGCATTAAAAGGATTTCCAACACATCAGAGCCTAACCTATTCCAAGGCATTGAAAATGTGGCTGGAAAATTCAATCATTCCCTTGAAAAGTAATGATTCAATTACAGGGGTTTTGTATTTCGGCCACAATCTTTCTGAGGTGATGGCAGCGCAGGAGAAATTAAATGAATCAAATAAACAACTGGAAATCAGCAATAATGAATTGAAGCGAAGCGAGCAACGCTACCTTAGTATGGTATCCGATGTGGAAGATTATGCCATCATATTTTTAAGTAAGGATGGAACAGTAGAAAACTGGAATAAGGGTGCTGAAAAACAAAAGGGTTACAAAGAGGATGAAATTCTGGGAAAAAATTTCGCTGTGTTTTATACAAGGGCTGATCAGTCAATTCATCTCCCCGAAAAATTGATATCCGAAGCAAAATCGCATGGCAAGGTAAGCCACGTAGGCTGGAGTATAAAGAAAGACGGAAGTATGTTCTGGGCCGGTGTTTCAATAACGGCCTTGTATGATGATGATGATAATTTCCTCGGCTTTTCCGAATTAACCCGTGACCTGACTGAAAGGAAGCTAACTGAGGATCAGATGAAAACCAATGCCCGCAACCTTGAATTGAAAAACCGGGAACTTGAAAAAATAAACGAGGATCTCGCTTCCTTCGCCTATGTTTCGAGTCATGATCTGCAGGAACCATTGCGAAAGATTCAAACATTTGCATCACGGATTGTTGAAACTGAGCTTGATAATTTATCTGACTCAGGAAAAGATTATTTCAGTCGGATGCAGGCTGCGGCAGAGCGAATGCAGAATCTGATCAAGGATCTTCTTGCCTATTCCCGTACGAATTCCACTGAAAGAAAATTTGAGAAAACGGATTTGAACACTCTTGTTGAGGAGGTAAAAAATGATCTGAAAGAAGTAATACAGGAAAAGAATGCAATAATTGAAACAACGAACCTGTGTGAAGCCAATATCATCCCGTTTCAATTCAGGCAATTGATGCAAAACCTTATCAGCAACTCGCTCAAGTTTGCCAAACCCGGCAAACAGCCTCATATTGTAATTCAGGATAATATTGTACTCGGATCAGCACTGAGGGATAAAATTCCCGAGCCTGAAAAAAATTATTGTCATATCAGCGTAAAGGATAACGGGATAGGCTTTGACCCGAAATTTAGGCTCAGGATTTTTGAGGTATTCCAGCGGCTTCATGGAATTGACAAATACCAGGGTACCGGTATTGGACTTGCCATTTGTAAAAAGATAGTTGATAATCATCAGGGTATTATTACTGCTACATCAGCACCTGATGAGGGTGCAACATTTGATATTTATATTCCTGCTGCTGACAATAACTAACGGAGGTTTTCCCGGAACTATTTGAAATGCTGAATCCCCGGTAAGCAATGGTTCATCAAATATTATTCATCCGACTTAAGCCATGTAATCGCGTCGAGATATTCTTTTTCCTGCTTTTCATTTTTTACAGTTGGTGGTATGTCATGGTAAAAGTCGAGCAGGTTTTTTCGGAGTTGCCGGCTAATATGGACTGAATGACTCGAGTAAAGCTGTAGTAATAATTTCTTATAGGTATCGTCGGCAAGCTTGTATTCACATGCCTCAGTGTTTCTTCCGGTATCATAATCAATATTGACAAGATGTAATGAACCGGTTTTATATTTTTTAAGCATCCCGGAATAATCTGAAACTGTATGATCGAAACTTTTTATAAAAAGCGCCTCCGCCTCCGGGGTTGGTAGTTTGAACTTAAGGATTCTGGCAAGTCCGACCTTGGGAAAAACTTTAATCATCAGGGCAATTCCATAGGCCCCGATACCCGGCCTTTTATAATTCTTCCCCCACTCCTTTTGATATTCTGCCCTGCTCATTTTTGCGGTGAATTGCTTGCGGGTGATTCCCGGCTGTAATTTCTGAATTTGAATTTTCTTTGAAGCCCATGCTGCATTGGTGAGATATGGAAGGAATGTTTTTACTGACCAGCGGAAGCTGTTGATGGCTACAGGAAGATCTTTATAAACATCCTTCAATTCCATACCGTAGGTGAGAACAAAAGCACGCTCGAGCAGCGGCTGTGATACCTCAAAGCCAATAAAATCATGAAAGGATTTCGGCGCATATTTTCCTCTTGCCACCTGAGCCACATCAAATCCAAATTCCATCCGGGTATGCGCGATCCGGTCTTCCTCATAATAGATAGTATCACCAAACTCCTTCCCGACCTTTGGATACACCTTTCCAACTGAAACATTTACTGCACCCGGATGTCCATTCTTATCTGCATTGTAATGCGCCAGTGCTCCTAGTGCAAAGGCAAGCTCATTTAGGTCTTGAGCCTCTGAAAGCAGGTTAATTACAAAATCACCGGTGCGGACATAATGAACAAGATCAGTAAAAAAGAGATTGCCAAATGGAAAATAGCCCATATCGGGCATGATTGCGCCCCCGTAACTGTATGCATGCGCGTCATTCAACTGATCAGTGGTAGCGCCCGGAAATTTATCTTTCAGCAATGGAAGTATTGAATTATCCCACGCAGCATCAATAATTGCCTCGTGAGAGAGCACAGCATAGCTTAAAGCTTCGCGTGGTGTAAAAACTGAAATGCAAACCGCAGTCAGGCCGTATAATAAAATATAGTTCAAAAAACCTATTTTCATCCGTACAGATTTACAAAAGTGATCAACCGGAAATCCTTTTCATCATGGAGAAAAATTTATGCATATTGGTTAATTGCTTATTGATCCCGGTTAATTCCGTTCAGGCTGTCTAATTCCACCGGTGATACACTCGGAGGCAAAATGTGATTCCTGATCTTAAATGCGATAAACTCTCCGCATCTTTTGGCGGATTCTTCATTTGCAAACCCATTAGTCCCACTTACTGATGGGATATTTGGCTGATGAATGTAGAGTTTGGAATCGATGAATATATCATAACCCCACCCATTATCACTCCTAAATGTTTTAACCTCCGTTTTAACTGAATCATTTGCGTGCCTTATTGTGTCTTCAGTGAGTGTCCCAAAGTTTTCCTTCTCATCATGTAAATCATTTTCGGGTGTTGCAGAATTCCGGCAGGCAGCATACATTAATGCAGGTATTAAAACGAATAAGTATTTAGCCCTGTTCATGCTCATTAGAATTGGATTACGTGTACACTTCTTTTGTTTTCTTCCAGAGATCATCCATCTCTTTCAGTGTCATGTCATGCAGCGTGCGCTGTTGTTGTAATGCCAAGCTTTCCATCATGAGGAAACGCTGAATGAATTTCTTATTTGTTTTTTCCAGTGCAGATTCCGGATCAATTTTTAGAAAGCGTGAAAAATTTATGAGTGAAAATATAAGGTCTCCGAATTCTTTATCCATTTTTTCCGTTTCCTCATCCGTTAAGTTTTCCTTTTCCGCATACTCACTAAACTCGTTCAATTCCTCGAGGACTTTTTTCCAGACGTCATTTTTATTTTCCCATTCAAATCCTACCTGTCTGGCTTTATCCTGAATGCGGTATGCTTTAACTACTGCTGGCAACGCTGCAGGAACACCCTCAAGCACTGACTTTTTCCGCTCACCCATTTTTATCTGTTCCCAGTTCTTTTTTACGGTTGCTTCGTCATTCGCTTCCACATCACCGTAGATATGCGGATGTCTCCTGATCAGCTTATCGCAAAGTGAACTGATAACTTCAGTAATGTTAAACGCATTCTGCTCCGAGGCAATTTTAGAATAAAATACCAGGTGAAGCATCACGTCGCCAATCTCTTCCTTAAGCAGATTCATATCCTTTTGATCAATGGCATCTGCAAGCTCATAGGTTTCTTCGAGGGTAAGAAGGCGAAGTGATTCAAGTGTTTGTTTTATATCCCACGGGCATTTTTCGCGCAGATCATTCATGATACCCAGCAGCCGATCAAATGCCATGGCAGCCTCACTCATTT